>JACRPV010000196.1 GCA_016223015.1 Geobacter sp.
CGGCACCCAGATGATCCACTTTGTTCCCCGCGACAACCAGGTCCAGCGGGCGGAGATGCGTCGGATGACGGTCATCGAATACTCCCCCGAGCATCCTCAGGTCCAGGAGTACCGGGAGATGGCCAGAAAGATCTTCGAGAACAAGATGCTGGTCATCCCGACACCGATCCAGATGGAGGAGCTGGAAGACCTCCTCATGGAGTTCGGGATTATGGAAGCCGAGGACGAGAGCGTGGTAGGCGTGGCAGAGACGGCAGCGTAAAGAAGATACCGAACGGACCAGTCCGACTGGTCGGACTGGTCCGTCAAGAAACAAAAAACCAAGGAGCTATATATGTCCACTGAGATAAAGACAATTGAAGGCATCACCAAGGAATCGACCCAGGAGATGATCGACAAGGCCCTGGCTGCGTATCCCGAGAAAGGCAAAAAGAAACGCACGCCACACCTGGCGCCCAATGACCAGGCATCCGGCTCGGCCTGCGTGAAGTCGAACAGAAAGACCGTCCCCGGCGTCATGAGCGCCCGCGGCTGCGCCTATGCCGGCGCCAAGGGGGTTGTCTGGGGCCCGATCCGCGACATGGTCCACGTCTCCCATGGGCCGGTCGGCTGTGGCTGGTACTCCTGGGGCACCCAGCGCAACCTGATGAGCGGCATCACCGGCGTCACCAACTTCGCCATGCAGTTCACCTCCGATTTCCAGGAGAAAGACATCGTTTATGGCGGCGACAAAAAGCTGAAGACCCTGCTGCAGGAGGCCAAGGAGCTGTTCCCCCTGGCAAAAGGGATCTCGGTCCTCTCCGAGTGCCCGGTCGGCCTGATCGGCGACGACATCAACTCCGTTGCCAAGGCCTCTGCCAAGGAATTGGACCTCCCGATCATACCCTGTAACTGCGAGGGTTTCCGCGGCGTTTCCCAGTCCCTGGGCCATCATATCTCCAACGACACGATCCGCGACTACATCATCGAGACCCGCGAGTTCAGCGAACCGATCGGTCCTTACGACATCGCCTTGATCGGCGAGTACAATATCGGCGGCGACGCCTGGTCAACGAAACCTCTCCTCGAAGAGTGCGGCTTCAACGTCAAGGCCACCTGGACCGGCGACGGCGAAATAGAAAAAATTGCCGCCACCCATCAGGTGAAGCTCAACGTCATCCACTGCTACCGTTCCATGAACTACATGTGCAAGGTTATGGAAGAGAAATACGGCATCCCCTGGATCGAACTCAACTTCTTCGGTCCCACCAAGATCAAGCAAAGCCTCCGCAAACTGGCCGAACTGTTCGACGACACCATCAAGGAGAAGGTGGAAGCGGTTATTGCCAAGTACGACCCCCAGATGCAGGCGGTTATCGAGGAGTACAAACCTCGTCTGGATGGAAAGACGGTAATGCTCTACGTGGGCGGCCTCCGTCCCCGCCACACCATCAATGCCTACGAAGACCTGGGAATGTCCTGCGTCGGTTCCGGCTACGAATTCGCCCATGGCGACGACTACGACCGAACCGCCTCTGAGATGCCCGAAGCCACCGTGGTCTATGATGACGTTTCCGAATACGAATTCGAGCAGTTTGCCGATGCACTGAAGCCGGACCTGGTCGGCAGCGGCATCAAGGAAAAATACCTGTTCCAGAAGATGGGGATTCCTTTCAGACAGATGCACAGCTGGGATTATTCCGGTCCATACCACGGCTATCTGGGGTTCCCGATCTTTGCCAGGGATATCGACATGGCGATCAACAGCCCTACCTGGTCGCTGGTAAAGTCACCATTTTAGGCAATACGTAGCGGCAAACCGACAGGAACAACAACAATCTACCGTGGGACGGATGAGTCCCCGGAGAGGAGATATATCATGGCTAACAACTTGGGACTTGCTGTCAAGCCCGTGACCGAGACCACCGTGGAGGAGGTCGAGCGGGTCTCGGCATGGATCAACACTGAAGAATACAAGGATAAGAACTTTGCCCGCACCGCGCTGGTAATCAACCCGGCCCATGCCTGCCAGCCGCTGGGCGCCGAGCTCGCCGCCCACGGCTTCGAAGGCAGCCTACCCTTTGTCCATGGTTCCCAGGGGTGCGCCTCCTATTACCGCTCTACCCTGAACCGTCACTTCCGCGAGCCCGCACCTGCGGTATCCGACGCCATGACCGAGGACGGCGCAGTGTTCGGCGGCCAGAACAACCTCCATGAGGCACTTGAAAATGCCTATGCCCTTTACAAGCCGAAAATGATGCCGATCTTCACCTCCTGCATGCCGGAGATCATTGGCGACGACCTGACCGCGTTCATCAAAAACGCCAGGAACAAGAACATTGTTCCCAATGATTTTCCGCTCCCGTACGCCAACACGCCGAGCTTCAACGGCTCCCACATCCACGGCTACGACGCCATGCTGCTCTCGATCCTCCAGACCCTCACCGTCGGCAAACAGGTGGAGGGACGCTGCACCGGAAAACTGAACCTGCTCCCGGGTTTCGACGCCAACACCGGAAACTACCGTGAATACCACCGGATATTCAAGGAGTTCGGCATCCCTTACACCATCCTCGGCGATATCTCCGATGTCTTTGATTCGCCCTTGGACGGCCATTACCGGATCTACCCCGGCGGCACCAAGCTGGACGAGGCCGGAGATTCCATCAACGGAAAAGTAACCATGGCCATGGGAACCTACTCCACCGCCAAGACCTTTACCTGGATCAAGGACTCCTATTCAGGAAAGCACGTCGCCATGCCTCTGCCTTTCGGCATTGCCAAGACCGATGCATTCCTGATGAAGCTTTCCGAACTGTTCGGCAAACCGGTACCGGAATCGCTTAAAGCCGAGCGCGGCCGGGCGGTTGACCTGATGACCGACGCCCACCAGTACATCCACGGCAAGAAGTTCGCGGTGTATGGCGATCCTGATTATCTCCTGGGTTACGTTTCCTTCCTGTTGGAGATGGGTGCTGTCCCCTATCACATCCTGTGCAGCAAAGGGACAAAGAAACTGGAGAAAGAGATTCAGGCTCTCCTGGATGCCTCCATGTACGGCAAAGGTTGCAAAATCTATATCAACAAAGACCTTTGGCATCTGCGCAGCCTGGCGGCAACAGACCCCGTGGATGCAATTATCGGCGATACCCACGGCAAGTATGTGGCCCACGACGTCAAGATACCGCTGTTCCGCTTCGGTTTCCCGATCTTCGACCGGGTCAACCTGCACCGCGTGCCGCTGGTCGGCTACCAGGGTGTTCTCAACATGCTCTCCACCATCTGCAACAAGTTCATCGACATCACCGACGAGACCTGCGACGAGAGGAACTTCGAGATGATGCGGTAAGCGCAAGGGCCGGGGAACCGGGGACAGTGGCCGGCAACCGCTGAAAGGAAAAGGGCGCTTCTCGTTACAGGGAGGCGCCCTTTTATTGTCGCGGTTGGAGTTCGGAGGTTACGCCTGCCGACTCGTTTTTCGTCCTGCTCGTTTTTGTGCCGCTGACGACGTATGCTGGGGCTTTGCTTCGGGAGAAGACTCCAGCCAGTCGAAGATGCGGCGGGCAGCACCGCGGACTTCCGGGTTGACGTCGCGCAGCCGCTCCTCGCCGTGCAGATAGGCGTCGAATGCCGCGGACAGCGGCCAATGGCGTTCTGCAAGCCCGCTCTCCCGCAGGAAGGTCATGAGCCGCTCCCCGTGCGCCCTCGTCCTGGCAAGCCGCAAGAGCCTCAGCAGGTCGTCAAGGTATTCGGTAAAGAGTTCTGGATGGTTCTCCTCCAGCACTTCGGCAAGGTTCTCCATCGCCTCGCCGAAGTTGTCCCTCGTCATGGCGCGGTATCCGGCCAGAAGTAGCCTGCCATGTTCCGGCAGAAGCTCAATGGCTTCGGCATAGGCCGCTTCGGCGTCTTCGCCCCTTGCGGGTTGCGACAGCAGGAGATAGGCCAAATTGGATTTCGGCATATCAGTCTCGCCCAGTTCAATAGCCCTGCGATAGGCCGTTTCCGCCTCTTCCGGGCGGCTCAGATGGTCCTGGAGCAGACCACCCAAATTGTTCCACGGTCTACCATCCTCTGGATCGAGTTCAATGGCCTTGCCGTAGGCCTGCTCAGCCTCTTCGTGCCGGTTCAGTATATTTTGGAACAGATTGCCCAGGTTGAACCACGGCACAGCAACCTCCGGGTCGAGTTCAATGGCCTTGCGGTAGGCTATTTCCGCCTCTTCCGGGCGGTTCAGCTTGTTATTGAGCAGGATACCCAGGTTGATCCACGGCAAGGTGTCCTTGGGGTCAAGTTCAATAGCCTTGCGGTAGGCCAGTTCGGCTTCTTCGTAACGGTTCAGTTTGTCTAGAAGCAGGTTGCCCAGATTGTTCCACGGCGTAGAGTTCTCTGGGTCGAGTTCGATGGCCCTGAGGTAAGCCTGCTCTGCCTCTTCATAGCGATTCAGTTTGTCCTGGAACAGGTTGCCCAGGCCGATCCACGAACTAGCAGCCTTCGGGTCTAGCTCGATAGATTTTCGTAGCGCATGTTTCGCTTCGGCGGGAAATGCGCTGTAAGTAAGGAAGCGTCCCCAGTGATAGAAGCAATTGCTGTTGAATCTGCCATCCGGTTGATCGAGAATCGGTTGCACGGCAGCGAACAGCTGGTCAGCTATGTCGGGAGAAAGAGAAAGTTGATCGCTGTCAGTCAAGCAGATCATGACCAGCGGGAGTTCGGGGCATTCGTACTCTCTGGCGGCAGCCATTGCGTGGGCAAGGTCGCTACTGCCTGACAGCATCCCCTCGCGAATGGCATTGTATAGCAGGCCAAGTGCTTCTGGTAGACCAATGGTCCGCTTCAATTCCTCGTTCATCAGGGAATGCAATTTGACAATCGACTCTATCTTTTCAGTATCGAGATTCTGGAGGTCAGACGCCAAAGCCAGTTTCTTCTTGGCCGGGATAAGTGGGCTCCCACCGAACACATCCCAGAACTCCTCCGCCGTTGTGCTCCCCCAGTCCCGTTTGCAGCTCAACACCAGTTTTTTCGCGTCGGCCATGGTAAGGGTGGTCTGGTCCAGGTCGCTTCGGTCAATAAGTTTGTCGAGCTGTTCGCACAACGCTGCAGCCTGCTCCTGGAACAGCCTGGTGACATGATGGTTCATGCCGTGCCGACGGGTGTCGTCTTCCAGCGCATCGGCCAGGGCCAGGCCGTAGACGCCCGAGCAGCGGCTTTTCTCCCTGCTCCGCCTGATGAAGTCATCGGCCAGGATCGAGAGTTGTTGTGGGGTGTAGAGGCGGCGGAGAAATTCGGTGAGCCAGCGGAGCCGGTTGCGCATGCGCCGGCTGGCGTTGCGCATGAGATACCAGATATTGAAGAACCGCTCCCCCAGCTGGTATCCCGTCGGCGCCGGGGTGGAAAGGGACACCTTCTCCAGAATCCCCATCTTCATGAGCCGGTCAAACTGGGATGAAACCGACGTGGTTTCAATGCCGGTCTCAGCTGCGACCTTCGCCACAGTGACCGGGTTCCAGGCCAAGGCCACGGCGTCGAGCACCACGCGGGTCTGGGGCGCCAGGTCTTCCACCCTTGCCTTGTACAGGGCGGTGACCTGATCCAGCAGCCGCTCCAGGTCGTCCATGACATCCCCTTCGGAGTCCAGTTCCAGCAGAAGGTAGAGGAGCACGAGGGTGCGGGGATTGCCGCCGGTGAGGTCATACAGGGTTTGAATCCGGGCCGGGTCGCTGTCTAAGACCTTGAGCACTTTATTCCCGGGTTTAGCTCGTTTGAGGGCGATCCGGCGCAGGCAGGAGAGGAGTTCCGGGTGGGTCAGCTTTTCGAGCTGGTGAACCTGGAAGAAGTCGTAGAACGGCGCTTCCACCTTGGTCGCTGCCTCCAGAAGACCGGCCGATGCACCGACGACAACCACTCCTCCCCGCTCCTGGAGGATGCGTCGCAGCCCCCACTGATGTTGCTCCTTCAGCCCGGTGAAGATCAGGTCGATGTTGTCCACCAGCAAAAGGGGACGTTTCCTTTGCTGTGCGCACCATTCTTTGAACAGTGTGCAGGCTACGGAGCCGTCCGGGTCAATGTGCAGATTCCCGATTTCGCGGTCAAGCTGCTCCGCCGCGTCCCGTTGGCCGCTGTTTTCCAGGAAGTCCGCCAAGGCATCGAGACAGTTACACCAGAAAACGTGGAGATTATGGACGTTGTACTGCTCCTCACGGAACGTGAGCGGGATGAGAACGCCGGACAGGGCGGGGTCGTTCATCACCCCCATGGCAAGGCGGCGGAGCATGCTGGTTTTCCCCATGCCTCGCTGGCCGATGAGAAGCAGGTGCCGGGCAACGTTTTTCGGAGTGATTTCCCTAACTGACGGGCAACGAACCCTTCGAGGAATTCGTCATCACTGAGGATTGCCGGATTGTAGACCGCAAGGTTGATGAAGTTTCCCATGATAGCCTCCCCTCAAGACTCGCAGGTTACATAGCGCAGCCACCAGAGCCGCAGCAGGTTCATGACGAAGCGGTATCGCCCCGGTTGCCCCTCGCATGGGGCGACATAGCCGTCGGTGATCAGCGTGTCGAGCAGGAAGGAGAGGTCTCTGCCGGTTACCTGCTCTCCGCCGCGGTTGAGGGTCATGATGATAGTGTCACGGTGGGCGCCCGTCGGGTCTGCCGCAATGACTTCAAGGGCGGTATAGAGGTGGGTGCGTTCCGGTTCCGGAAAGTTTTTGTCCAGATGTTCACGCCAGGGGGACCAGTAAACCCGTTTTGACTTGTCGAGCATGGCTTCCAGGGAGCGCTCCGCTACCTCGGGTGTCACCATCGCGGTTTTCCCGGCTTGCGCGCAGGCATCGCTCACGATCTTGTCAAGATAGTAGGGGGAGAGCCAGCCGAGTCCGTCCATGATGGCGACAAGCGCCTTGTCGTCGATCCGGCAGCGGTCTTTCACGCAGAGATGCTGGACAAAGTTTCGGGCCGTTTCCGCGGAAAACGGCTGAAGGGGATATATTTCCATGTCGACCAGGGCGCCTTCCATTCCTTCCCGGCGGGCCACCGCATCAAGCCCGATGGAGCCGGTGTAGAGCCAGCGGACTGCGCGATAGCGCTGTTGCATGTTGCGCAGCCAGTAGAGGAACGATTTTGCCCGTTCCGTGCCGTGTTGCCTGAGAAGGGCCATGATAAAGATCGGCAGTTCGTCCACCATGATCAGGAGCGGTTTCCCATCGCCGGGTTCGTTCAGGGTACCCAGCAGGGTTTCGGCAAAGCGTTGCCAGTCGGTGTGCAGGAGCAGTTGCCGCCAGTCCTTTATGGTGTCGTCCCCGTGGATTGCCTGTTTGAGCCGGCTGGTGAAAGTCGATATGAGGCTGCGGCCGGCGCCGATCTCTTCCTGGATGGAACTGCAAAGCTGCTGGAAAAAATCTTTTTCCTCGCCGTATCCCTCCACATCCACGACGACACCCCGAAAGCCTTGTTCTTCCGACTCGTCGGCCAGCTTGTGCAGAAGCATTGTCTTGCCGATGCGGCGGGGAGCCAGCATGAGGACGTTATTGTCTTTCGCGAAGAGTCGCCATAAATCTTCGCTCTCTTGTTCGCGATCGAAAAAATCCATGATTGCCTCCTGTGGTTGGGAGAGTGACTTGACAGGATTATAGTACAGGCAATCCTGATGTCAATTAATTTTACATTGCATTAATACAAATATGTATTAATGGTGCCGAAATAGAAAGCCATGAGATCTCAGGCTTCGACCGGTCAAACCTGCACCGCGTGCCGATCATCGGCTACCCAGGGGCCATCAACATGGCCACCGAGATCTGCAACAAGTTCATCGACATCGTCGACGAGACGTGTGATGACCGACATTTCGAGATGATGCGGTAATTTACGGTGACCTGCACTCACTCCAGCCTTCAACAGCGGCCCGTCGGGATGCTGTAGGAGATATCTCCCGGCATCCTCATTGACACCCGTTCATCCGGGGGTATCATTCATCCAGGTATCTCCCCTCCCATCCTGCCGATATTGTGAGCAAAACGCTGCAATCGGGAGCGATATGCGCGAAGGAAACGCCAAGATTCTCCGAACAGGTGCTCTGGCAGTCGCAGGGGCGGTTTCCCTGATCCTGTTCTCCATGCTGCAGAAGAAGATCATGGGGGTGGCGATCACCTTTACCCCGCGGGCATTGGTCGTCCCAGTCCTGTTCGGCGGCAGCAGCGGTCTCCTGATCGGGATCTGGCAGGAGCGGTTGCACCGGGCCATGCAGGAAATCGTCGCGCTGAACCAGACCCTGGAGGCCAAGGTGGCCGAGCGCACGGCATCGCTCGAAGAGGCAACCTATGAGCTGACCATCCTGAACGAGAATCTCCAGGCGCAGAGGAACGCCCTGGAGCGCACCAACCAGGAACTCGAAGCCTTCAGCTACTCGGTATCCCATGACCTGCGCGCACCCTTGCGGCACATAAACAGCTACAGCAACATGCTTGTGGACAATTTTTCCGCCAGCCTCAGCGAGGAAGGGCAGGCGTACGTGCAGAGAATCTGCCGCGCCACACACCGCATGGAAGGGCTCATCGATGCCTTGCTCCAGTTTTCCCGGGTAGCGCGAGCACAGATCGTGGCTGAGGAGGTCGATCTCTCCGAGCTTGCCCAGACTGCCCTGTCCATGCTTTCCGAGTCCGATCCGGAGAGATCCGTATCGATTCGGATTGCCGAAGGACTGCGTGCCCGTGGCGACAGGCGGCTCCTCGAAATCGTTCTCCAGAACCTGCTCGGCAACGCGTGGAAATACACGGTCAAGAGGGAAGACGCACTGATAGCATTCGACCGGACCCAGATCGACGGGAGATCATGGTTCCTTGTCCGGGACAATGGGACAGGTTTTGACATGAAATATGCTGAAAGGCTGTTCCAGCCATTCCAGAGGCTGCACGGCCAGGAATACGACGGAACCGGCATCGGCCTTGCCACCGTGAAACGGATCATCGAGCGCCATGGCGGAGAAATCCGGGCTGAAGGTCGCATCGACGCCGGAGCTTCGTTCTTCTTCCACTTAGGCAATAACTGAACGCCACACAGTCCCCGCAGTCATCCTCCGGCACGATCCGTCATGAATCAATTGCTTCCATGCAAAGTTAGTTGACATTATGTTGTAAGCAACTAATCTATTCCCACAGCATTTTTTTCAGCTGCTGCCCCACGGGAGAAACCTCTCCGACTCTCAGGCTATTGGAGCGGCACATGATAGTGTCCTTTCTCCTTCACCTTGCATCCCTGCTCGCCTTCCTTCTCGCCATCGTTGCCGGAGCAGCGCCCTGCTGCGCTCACTTTGCGCAACCCCATTCCGTCAGGGTGGTGATGGACGACAACTACCCTCCGTACGTGTTCCATGGCGCCAAAGGTGAGATCCAGGGGATCCTTGTCGATCAATGGCGGCTCTGGGAAGAGAAAACCGGCATCCGGGTCGAGCTGCATGCCATGAACTGGGCCGAGGCCCAACAGCGCATGATGGAAGGGGAATTCGATGTCATCGACACGATCTTCCGCAATGAAAATCGCGAGAAGATCTACGAGTTCACCCCTCCGTACGCAATCATACCAGTGCCGCTCTTTTTCCATGCAGATATCACGGGCATTCGCGGCGTTACCGATCTCCAGGGCTTCACCGTCGCCGCCAAGGCAGGGGGCAATGTCCTCAGCATCCTCAGAAAAAACGGCATCACCAACATTGTCGAATATCCCAGCTACGAAAAGATCATCGAGGCGGCCCGTGCCGGCAAGGTCAAGGTCTTTACCGTAGACCGGCCGCCCGCCCTCTATTATCTCAACAAACTGGGTATCCAGGACCGTTTCCGCGAGACTGCGCCCATGTACAGCGGAGAATTGCACCGGGCAGTGGCCAAGGGAAACCTGGAACTGCTGCAGGTAGTGAAGGACGGCTTTGCCACCATCACCCCGGCAGAGTACCAGGCCATTGAACGGAAATGGAATGGGCACGCGATTCTCGAAACCACACCCCTGAAGTACCTCCTTCTGCTCGGCGGCGTGGCAACGGTCATCATCGTCGTCCTCGCATTCTGGAACCGCGCCCTCCGGCGGGCCGTTACCGGCCGGACAGCGGAACTGGCCGACCGGCAAAAGCTGCTCTCCACCATCCTCGACAGCTCACCTGCGGCCATCGCCATCACGCGGATCGGCGACGGCACCTTTCTCTCGGTCAACGCCACCTTTGAAAAGCTGTTCGGCTATTCGAACAGCGAACTCATCGGCAACACCTCCCTCAGCCTCGACATTTACTCGCCCGATGACCGGGAACGGCTCGTGGCCCCGGTCCGGGAGCAGGGGGCCGCGCGCAACATCGAGCTTGCCCTGCGCTGCAAAGATGGAACCCTGATGCAGACCTATACCTCGGCAGTCCCGTTCATCTATGAAGGCCAGGAGTGCATGCTGAACAACGTCGTCGACGTGACCGAAAAAAAGGCCATCGAACGGGAACTGGCCCTGCGCGAGGAAGAATTACGGGTGATCTTCGACACCTCCCAGGCCGGGATCCTGCTCGTCGACCCCCAGGGAGTGATTACCCTTGCCAACGAGCGTATGGCCGTCATGTTTGGCTACCCCCTGGCCGAGCTGATCGGCTCACACTACCCCGACCACGTACATCGGGCCGAGCGCGACACCGGGGACAGCCGGATGCAGATGCTCATTTCCGGCGAGATCGACAATGTCAACACCGAGCGGCGCTTCATCCGCAAGGACGGCTCCGACTTCTGGGGCTACCTGAGCGGCAGACGCCATGTCGACCGGGACGGCACCTTCATCTCCCTGGTGGGAGTCATTGCCGACATAACCGAACGCAAGCAGGCAGAAACGCTTTTGCGGGAATCGGAAGACAAGTTCCGCTCCATCTTCGACCATGCCATTGACGGCATCCTGATTGCGGATATTGAACAGAGGCGGATTATCGAGGCCAACCGGACCGCCTGCCTGATGCTCGGCTACGCACATGATGAACTGCTGGGCCTTAACATCGAGCAGATGCATCCGCCGGAGCATCTCCAGGAAACCTTGGCGCTCTTCGAACGCATCGTGCGCAAAGAAGTTACGTCTGCCGAAGATCTGCTGGTGCAGAGAAAAGACGGATCGGTATTCTATGCCGATATCAATGCCGCCCATCTGGTCATGGGAGGGCAGTCGTGCGTTGTCGGTACATTCCGCGACACCACTGAGCGGAGAAAGACCAGGGAGGCCCTTCTGGAGAGCGAAAACCGCTACCGCTCGCTGATACAGCAGGCCGCTGCCTGGATCTGGTCGACGGACGACCAGATCAGACACACCTATTCGAACCGCTATGTTGAGGGGTTGCTGGGATACCAGGTCGAAGAATTCCTGGCCATGAACCTGTTCGACCTGATCCATCCGGACGACCACGATACGGTCAGGAAGGTTATAGCGCGCGCCAAGCGCAACGGCAGCGGCTGGCACGGAATGCTCCTGCGCTGGCGCCACCGGGACGGGAGCTGGCGCTACATGGAATCGAGCGGCGGACCGGTCTTCGACGCCAGCGGTCGATTCAGCGGCCTGAACGGTGTGGACATCGACGTGACGGCCCGCATCAATCTCCAGGAGGAACGGGACAAGAGCCAGCGGCTGGAATCGCTCGGCGTCCTTGCCGGCGGCATCGCCCACGACTTCAACAACATTCTTACCGGCATCCTGGGGAATGTCTCCTTTGCCCGGATGCTGATCGGCGAAGACCACGCAGCATTCCTGCGTCTGGCCGATTGCGAGAAGGCAGCTCAGCGGGCAAGCGAGCTGACCCGGCAGCTCTTGACCTTTTCCCGGGGTGGGGAGCCGGTCAGGAAGGCCGTCGACACCAAACAGCTCATTACCGAATGCCTCTCTTTTGTCCTGCGCGGTGCAAACGTGAAAGGCGAGGTGGACTTTCTCCCGGACACGTGGTGGAGCGATGTCGATGCGGGCCAGATGAGCCAGGTCATCAACAATCTGCTGATCAACGCCAAACAGGCCATGCCCGAAGGGGGCACGGTCACGGTAAAGACCGAGAATGTGGTTGTCCACGAAAGTGATCCGTTACCGATCCAGGCAGGGAGATATATCAGGGTTACCATCATCGACCGGGGAGCCGGCATCCCTGCAGAGCTTCTGCCGCGGATATTCGATCCCTATTTCACCACCAAATCCCAGGGGAGCGGTCTTGGCCTGGCTTCGGTCTATTCGATCCTGAAACGGCACGGCGGCATGGTGACGGTCTCCTCCAAGATAGGCGAAGGAAGCGCATTTACCTTGCTGATCCCTGCCGTAAAGGCCCAGACAAAGGAAATTGCCGATAAGGAACCGGTAATCCCCTCACCAACGGGGCACGGCAACATTCTGGTCATGGACGACGAAGAGATGATACGGCACCTTGCCGTATCCATGCTCAAGACGCTGGGATATAAGGCCGAATCCTGCGCCGACGGCCGGGAGGCCGTGGCACGTCATGCCGCTGCCCTCGAAAGGGGAGCCCCCTTTGACGCCATCCTGCTTGACCTCACCGTTCCGGGCGGCATGGGTGGCAAGGAGGCGGCACAACTGATCCATGCCCGGGACCCAAAGGTCGCCATGGTCGTTTCCAGCGGCTATTCCAGCGATACGGTGATTGCGGACTACCAGGATCACGGCTTTTCGGGCGCCGTCATTAAACCCTATACCATGCAGAGAATGGCTGCCGAACTGGCCAGGGTGCTGCGGAAGCAGGGAGATTGACGAAGCGGAGGGATGGGATGGAACGGACAAGGCCCGGAACCCGATTAACGGAGAGACGCGATAACGCCCTTGACAGCTGCCACGTTCACGCGAGGGTGAACCAGAACGACGCCCCCTTCCCCACATCGCTCTCGGCCCAGATGACCCCGCCATGGCGATGGATGATCCGCTGTACGGTTGCCAGGCCGATGCCGGTCCCCTCGAACCTGTCCGAAGCGTGAAACCGTTGAAAGGCACTGAACAGTTTATCGGCACGTGAGGTATCGAATCCGGCACCGTTGTCGCTTACGCAGAAGGCCATCCCTTCCCATGACGGCGCCACGGAAAAGCTGATGACCGCCGGATCGACATCACGGGTATATTTCCACGCATTGCCCAGCAGGTTCTGCAGGACCGACCGCATCATCTTGGGATCGGCGTCCGCCACGATCCCCTCGTCGATGTTACAGCGGACGTTACGTCCGGAATCCCCCTCGCGGAGTTCACAGCAGATCTCCCTGGCAAGGGCGGACAGGTCGACGGTCTGGCGATTCAGTTCGACGGAACTGAGGTGGGAAAGCTGCAGCAATGCATCGATCAGGCTCTCCATCTTGCCGCAGGCCCGTTCGATCCGTTCAGCATAGCCCCTGGCCCCCCCGGCAGCATCGTCGTGGCAATCGTCGAGCAGCAGCCGGGTGAAACCGATCATGTTCCTGAGCGGTGCCCGCAGGTCGTGCGAAACCGAATAGCTGAATGACTCCAGCTCTCTGTTGACGGCCTCAAGCTGGGCGGTGCGCGCGGCAACGCGCTGCTCCAGCTCGGCATTCAGCGTTCTGATCTCCTCTTCGGCCCGCTTCCGGGCAGTGATATCCTGGGCAATGCCGAGAAAACCGGTGATGGTCTCGTCCTCGCCGCGGATGGCAGTGACCACCAGCTCAACCAGAAGACGGCTCCCATCCTTGCAGCAATAGGTCCATTCCCGTTTTTCCGCCCCCTCATGGACGACGCTCTCCATGAACGTCTGAAAACCGGAAACGGCGACACCATATCGCTCGCCCACCTCCCTGGCGTGGGCCTCTAACTCCTCATCGAGGTGAAAGACGAGGGGAGTTGCCTGGCCGACCAGTTCATCGGCGCCATAACCCAGCATGTTTTCTGCACCACGATTGAAAAGGGTAATGATACCGTCACGAGAAGTCGCAATGATGGCAACCTGCGTGGCAGAGTCCATGACCGCCTGAAGATAGGCATTGAGCGCGGTAAGGGATTTCTTGGCGTCTTCCAGCTCCTTGAGCCGAGCCTTCAGCTCGGGATAGTAGCTCTTATGCGCCGAATGTTCCCCCAGGCCGATGATCCGATCCCGCAGATCATTCCAGTCCGGCGGCTGATCAGAGCGCTGCCGCATAGATAGCCTCAATCTCCTTGACCGTCGGGCGGCGCGGATTGGTTACCATACAGGCATCGAGCAGCGCTTTCTCTGCCAGGAGCGAAAACTGCTCCGGTTTCACCCCTTGGGATGCCAGCGATCCCCTGATCCCCACCGCGCTCCTGAATCTGCCGATACCTTCGACCAGGGCCTCGCAGACGACGCCATCGGTGCATCCATGGAGATCGAACCCCAGTGCCTGGCCAATCTCGCGGTAGCGCACGGGAGAAGAGACGTAGTTGTAGGCAATGACATGCTCAAGCAGGAAGGCATTGCAATCGCCATGGGGAGAGTCGAGCAGCCCCCCCAGGCTGTGAGCCATGGCATGCACGGCACCGAGGCTTGCATTGGAGAAGGCGAGGCCGGCCTGGGTGCTGGCAAACATCATCCCGTTACGGGCGGCTATGGATTTCGGATCGTCGATGGCGGCAAGGAGATGGAAGGCAACGGAACGCACCGCCTGGAGAGCGTGAATATCGGTAAAGGGCGAACTGGCATTGGATACATACGCCTCTATCGCATGGGTCAGGGCATCCATGCCGGTACGGGCGGTCAGATTGCGATCCATGGTAGTCGTGAGCATCGGGTCGATGAGAGCCAGATCGGGGACCACCGATTTACTGACAATGGCGATTTTCCTCTGCCCCTCGGTATCGGTGATGATGGCGAACTGGGAGACGTCGGCTGCGGAACCGGCAGTAGAGGGGATGCAGATAAGAGGCGGCATCGGCTGGGGAACCTGATCGACCCCTTCGTAATCGAGGATATGCCCCCCGTTAGAGCAGACGATGCCGATACCCTTGGCACAATCCATGGGGCTCCCGCCACCGACTGCTACGATGCCGTCGCACCCCGCACCGCGGTACTGCTCGACACCAGCCATGATCTCGTAATCTTTGGGATTGGACGTGACAGCGACAAACGGCACGCCAACGATACCTGCCGCGAGCAGACTGTCCAGAACCCGGCCCAGCCAGCCGACCGACTCGACGCCCGGATCGCTGACGACGAGAACCGTGCTGAGACCGAGCCGCCCGGCATATTGGCCGGCCAGGCGATGGGAATCGACCCCGTAGATGATTTCCGGAACCACATATTTACGCAATGCCCTGAAGTTTTCCATCAGTCCCCTGCCCCTTGGCATCTGCCGGTTTTCTGAATTACCGTACCATGTTACAGTGTATCAGCCATGGGCTTATGCCGCAAATTTCGTCAGCCCCTGGCAAACCGCGACAATGATGATTATAGTTACCCCATGGAGTGGCAGAGCGAGGGCAGCGCGCCCGATACAGTCTGGCAGGAAGTCGCCCCTGACCGACCGGAAGCCGGCCATGGAGCATTGAGCGAAGCGCAGGCCAACAGCCTGGCCCTGGTCCTTTTGTCGCGGTCGATCCCCTGCCAGCTCGGGCCGCCAGCGCCGCAGCCCGCGAGGAGCTCCACCTCTACTGGGCCGAGAACAGCAACTGGCCTCCCCCCTCACCACCGTCCCGCCCCCTGGTGGAGAATACCCTCGCCACCCTGTCGGTCCTGCTCCTGCTCGCCGCTTTCCACAACATCACTCTCCTCGACATCTCGCTCCCCATCAGACAGCACATCGACTGGCTGGCACTCGGAAGTGCCGATGCCGCAAAAATCCGGGCGGGTGAGTGGTGGCGACTGGTGACGGCCCTTACCCTCCACGCCGACTGGCTGCACCTGCTCAGCAACCTGGCAATCGGCGGCATCTTCACCATCCAGCTCTGCCGCGAACTCGGCTCGGGCCTTGCCTGGAGCCTTCTCCTCGGTTCCGGCGTCCTCGGCAACCTTGCCAATGCCTGGATTCACCCCCCCAGCCACAGTTCGGTGGGAGCCTCAACGGTGGTTTTCGGCGCCGTCGGCATCCTGGCGGCGCTCACCCTGGTCCGCAACCGGCACCAGCTGCAAAGACGCTGGCCCCTTCCCGTCGCAGCCGCCCTGGCGCTGCTGGCACTGCTGGGGTCGCAGGGGGAGCGGACCGACCTGGGGGCGCACCTGTTCGGCCTGATCTCCGGCACCGGTCTCGGTCTCGTGGCCGAACTTCTGCTCGGCCGGTTCGGACGACCCGGCCGCGGCTTGGACGCGCTGCTGGCGGTTGCAAGTGCCGCGATCGTGGTTATGGCATGGTGGGCTGCTTTGGCAGGCGGCTGATCATCATCCCGGCATCCCGGTAGAACGGGCAGGAACGGCGCACCGCAGACACCGCGTTACTGGACGATCCCACAGGCGACACCCCCCTTGCCCTTGCCCCTGGCTTCGGTGTAGAGCTTCTTCGCCCGCGCCACAAGCTTTTCCAGCGTCATGTTCGGCATCAGACACGAAACCAGGCCGATATTGTACGAAATGGCATGCTCTTCCCCTCTGTTCACCGAGGCGATCGCATTCTTTATCTTGCTGACGGCATCGTTGGCCGCGCTGATGTTCGTCGAGGGGAGAAACAGGACGAATTCCGCCCCGCCGAGCCGGGCGAACTTGTCGGTCTTTCGCAGTTGAGCGGAGATGGACGACACCATTGCCGCCAGCAGGGTATCGCCGGCCACGTACCCCTGGGACCTGTTTACCTCCTTGAACCCTTCCAGCCCCAGATAGACCAGGGAGAACCACTCCTTGCCCCGGTTCATGAGAGCGATGTCGTTCGTCACGTATTCATTGAACGTGGTCACGTTGAGGATGCCGGTCAGTTGGTCCCTTTTGGCGCTGAAGAGCTGGTGGTCGTACAGCACCCTGATCCTGGAGACGATGACCGAAAACGACAGGTAATAGCCGATGTTGGTCAACATCACCCAGAGCACGTGATCCCTGGTATAGACTTCATTGGCATAGAACCAGGCAAAGGCGCAGATGATCGAGAATATGAGCGCGTACAGGGTCTCGAAAAACCAGGCCATGATGCTGATGGGGATGAGATAGAACAGGGCCAGCGAGTAGTCGGTGCCGACCAGCACGTCAATGGCTGCCGTCATTATCGCCAGGACAATGGCGATGGCGAGGACAGTCCCCTTGCTCTGCCGTTCCAGGTACCGAAACATCCGTATCACGAAACTCTGCTGCATCATCACGTCATCTCCGGTCAGTCCGGGTCATCAGGAATCTTCCAGGGTAAAATAAAACGCCGCGCCCCCGCCGACAGAGGCCTTTGCCCAGATCCTGCCATGATGACGGTCGATAATCCTCTCCACCGTGGCGAGGCCGATTCCCATGCCGGGGAATTCGTCCTCCCGGTGCAGCCGCTGGAAAGGGACAAAGAGCTTCTCTGCAAAGTCCATATCGAACCCTGCCCCGTTGTCCCTGACGAAAAAGACCCGTTGGCCATGCTGGTCGGAAACGCCGAACTCGATCCGCGCCCCGGCCGTCTGGCCGGTATACTTGATGGCATTGCCGACCAGGTTTTCGATACAGACCTCGATCAGTGCAGGATCGGCAACCGCAACGACATCGGGAGCGATAGCCTGTTCAACCTGCCGGTCCGGATGCTCGGCCAGTTTGCAGGCAATCTTCTGCCGAACGACTCCGCTCAGGTCCACCGGCTGCAGGGCCAGTTCGACCTTGGACAACCTGCTCAGCATCAGGATTGCATCGACCACTCCCTGCAGGTGCCCGCTGGCCGCTCTGATCCGTTCGGCAAGAAAACGGGCCTCCCCGGAAGAAAGAGCCTCATCGCTCAGGGCGTTGCTGAATCCGATAAGCCGGGCAATCGGTGCACGCAGCTCATGCGACACGGCATAGGAAAAACTGGCCAGCTCCTCGTTGATTCTCCCCAGTTCGAGGGTGCGCTCTGTCACCAGGCGTTCGAGGTTTTCGTTAAGGATCTTGATATCGCGATCCTGCTGCCTGCGCAAGGTTATATCCTGCGACGTCCCGAACAGAACCAGTTCGTCCGGGCTTGCCCCTTCCAGGCAGCGGCAGACCTCGTGGACCCAGCGGACCCTGCCGTCCTTCCTGACGATCCTGAATTCGGCCACATGGGTATCAGTGGGGGCAAGACGCATCAACCCCTCGCTGATCCGCGCCACATCGTCGGGATAGACGATCTTCAGCCAGCACCCTTTGGCACTGATCTCTTCCGCCGTATACCCGGTAATCGTCTCGATGGCCCCACCCAACCACTTTACGCGGTAGGGGTCGTTGCCATGCCGGCTGCAGGAGTAGACATAATCCGAGGTAAGGGCGGAAAAGAGGCGATAACGCTCCTCGCTTTCCCTGAGAGATATCTCCATCCGCTTCCGTTCGGAGATATCGTGCATGATGCAGATCGTCAGTCCGGAACCGGTTGCCGCAAACTCGACGGTCCTCGTGCTGCCGTCCTTCCGGCGGATGACCAGTTCGCGGAGAGCCGGGAAGCCGGCGGCACGGTCTGCCTCATAAAGGGAGCGGACCGCTGTGTGCCCATCGGGAAAGATCCGGCGGTACCATTCGTCCAGGGAACCGATCTCGTACCGGCCGTAACCGGTAAGCTCCTCTGCGGCGCGATTCAGGCAGACCCGCTCCCCATCGATGAACACCGCTGCGATCGGCATGTTCTCGACGATAGTGCGGAGGGTGTCGCTCCCCAGTCTGGCAATGTCTGGCACCGGCAGGTCCATCATGACTCCCTGGTTCATGGCCGGTAACGGTCATTCGTTATATGGAAATAGTGCGAAAACGTCGCGTGTCTCGATTTTATCAATAGTTGCCCGTTTGACAAGGGTCGCGGGCGGGAAACTTCCCGCCTCACAGCTCCTTTGGCCGGGACATCCTTTGGCCAAACTGCACAAAAAAGCGGCAGATGACCGGCAAAGGGCATCCACACAACCGTACAATGGCAATAAAGACTTATATATCAACATATTATGGCTTGGCATACAGCATGCTTTACGAAAAACATCCGCTGTACCCTCTTGGCAACGACGCCAACCATTCCATTAACGGGTTGGCGTTTTTTTATGCGTGGTGCAGTACAGCACCGTCCGGAAAGGTGGAAACCATGGCCAGACCCGATTACTACGACGCCCCCGAATGCGACACCCAGGAAAAGGGCGCCCCTAAATTCTGCAAGAAGTCGGAGCCCGGAGAAGGTACCGAGCGGAGCTGCGCCTACGACGGCGCCCGCGTGGTCTTGATGCCGATCACCGACGTCATCCACCTGGTGCACGGCCCCATCGCCTGCGCCGGCAACTCGTGGGACAACCGGGGAGCCCGCTCCTCCGGCTCCCAGCTCTACCGCCGCGGCTTTACCACCGAGATGCTGGAAAACGACGTCATCTTCGGCGGCGAGAAAAAACTCTACAAGGCGATCCTCGACCTGGCCGGCCGCTATCCCGAAGCCAAAGCCATCTTCGTCTATGCCACCTGCGTCACCGCCATGACCGGCGATGACGTGGAGGCGGTCTGCAAGGCAGCAAGCGAAAAGGTGCCGGTACCGGTGATCCCGGTCAACACCCCCGGCTTCATCGGCGACAAGAACATCGGCAACCGGCTGGCAGGGGAGATCCTCTTCAAGCACGTGATCGGCACGGCCGAGCCGCAGGAGGTGGGGGAATACGCCATCAACCTGATCGGCGAGTACAACATCGCCGGCGACCTCTGGGGGATGCAGCCGCTCTTCGACCGGCTCAGCATCCAGATCCTATCCTGCTTTTCCGGCGATGCCCGGTTCGAGGAGCTCCGCTACGCCCACCGTGCCAGGCTGAACATCATCATCTGCTCCAAATCGCTCACAAACCTGGCCAAGAAGATGCAAAAGACCTACGGCATGCCCTACCTGGAGGAGTCGTTCTACGGCATGACCGACACGGCCAAGGCGCTCAGGGAGATCGCACGGGAGCTGGACAATACGGTAAACGGGCTGGAGAAGCGGGTCATGCAGGATCGGGTGGAACAGCTCCTGGCAGAGGAGGAGGCGCTCTGCCGCATACGGATAGCACCCTTTCGGGCGCGTCTGGAGGGGAAGCGGGCAGTCCTTTTCACCGGCGGGGTGAAGACCTGGTCCATGGTCAATGCCCTGCGGGAGCTGGGTGTGGAGATCCTGGCCGCCGGAACCCAGAATTCAACCCTGGAAGATTTCTACCGGATGAAGGGGCTGATGCACAAGGACGCCACGATCATCGAGGACACCTCAACCGCCGGCCTTTTGGGGGTCATGCGGGAGAAGATGCCCGATCTCATCGTGGCAGGGGGGAAGACCAAGTTCCTGGCGCTGAAGACCAGGACGCCGTTTCTCGACATCAACCATGGCCGATCCCATCCCTATGCCGGGTACGAGGGGATGGTCACCTTTGCCCGCCAGCTCGACCTGACCGTCAACAACCCGATCTGGCCGGCACTGAACGCCCCTTCCCCCTGGGAGAAGAGCACAGAGGAGCTGGCCGCGGACGTTGCGCTGGCCGCGGCCCACGGCGAAACCTTTCTCGGCGAGGACATCTCTGCCTCGCGGGTCAAGGTGTCGACCAAGCAGGCCACGGTCAATCCGCAGAAAAACTCGCCGGCGCTCGGGGCGACCCTTGCCTATCTCGGCATCGACGGGATGCTCGGGCTCCTGCACGGCGCCCAGGGCTGCTCCACCTTCATCCGCCTGCAGCTGTCGCGCCACTTCAAGGAGTCCATCGCACTCAATGCCACGGCCATGAGCGAAGACTCCGCCATCTTCGGCGGCTGGGATAACCTGAAAAAGGGGATCGGCCGGGTCATCGAGAAGTTTCAGCCCGCCATCGTCGGCGTCATGACCTCCGGCCTGACCGAGACCATGGGGGACGACGTGCGGAGCGCCATCCACCAGTTCCGCGAGGAACACCCCGAATCTGCGGCAGTACCGGTGGTCTGGGCCTCCACCCCGGATTACTCTGGCTCGCTGCAGGAGGGATATGCCGCGGCAGTGGAAGCGATCGTCGCCACGCTGCCCGAGGGTGGAGAGACGATCCCCGGCCAGGTGAACCTGCTGCCCGGTGCCCATCTCACCCCGGCAGACGTGGAGGAGCTGAAGGAGATCGTCGAGTCCTTCGGCCTGACCTGCCTGACCATCCCCGACATCGCCAATGCCCTGGACGGCCATATCGACGTCGAGGTGTCGCCGCTGTCCACCGGCGGGATCCCTGTCGAGGAGATCCGTAAGGCAGGCCGGAGCCAAGCCACGCTCTATATCGGCGATTCGCTGGCAAAGGCCGGCATCGTGCTGCGGGAAAAATTCGGGATACCGGCCTATGGTTTCTCGTCCGCCACCGGCCTGGCCGAGATCGACCGGCTGATGGCCACCCTCGCCGACCTCAGCGGGCAACCGGTCCCGGACAAGCACCGCCGCTGGCGGAGCCGCCTCATGGACGCCATGGTGGACAGCCACTACCAGTTCGGCACCAAAAAGGTCGCCCTTGCCCTGGAATCCGACAACCTCAAGACCCTGACCCGGTTCCTCGCCGGCATGGGATGCGAGATCCAGGCAGCGCTCTCCGCCACCCGCACCAGGGGGCTGGATGACCTCCCCTGCGCCAATGTCTCTGTCGGCGACCTGGAAGACCTGGAAGAGGCAGCCAAAGGCGCCGACCTCCTGGTGGCGAACAGCAACGGCCGCCAGGCAGCCTGAAAACTGAAGATCGGCGCCCATCTGCGGGCCGGGTTGCCGGTGTTCGACCGTCTCGGCGCCCACCAGAAGATGTGGGTCGGCTACCGCGGCACCATGAACCTGGTCTTCGAGGTGGCAAACCTCTTCCAGGCCAACGCCAAGGAAGCCCAGAAACTCGCGCACAACTGATATCCCGCGAAACGGGACGGGCAGGGGCGGCCCGGACTCCGGCAGGTAGATGGGCCGCCCCTACCCTTCTCCCTGGTGCAGCCTGAACCGGGAGACCTGCTGTTCAAGCTCTGAGGCAAGGGTATTGACCTGGGCGGAGATATCGGCGGTCTCCCGGCCCATGGTTTGCGCTTGCGCCACCACCGTGGCTATCTGCTGCAGGCTGGCGGAAATCTCGCCGGCAGTGGCGCTCTCCTGACCGGCAGCAGTGGCAATCTCAGCAATCTGGGCAGCCACCTGCTCCACGCTCCGGAGGATCTCCGCCAGCGACGCCCCCGAGCGCTCCACTGCCTCACTCCCCTGCGCTACCTCGTACACCCCCTCTTCCATGGAAGAGACCGCCAGCGCCGTTTCCTGCTGGATCGCCCGGATCATCTCGCCGATCTCGCGGGTGGCCCTGGTGGTCCGTTCGGCCAGGGCCCGCACCTCGTCGGCAACCACGGCGAACCCCCGCCCCTGCTCCCCTGCCCTGGCCGCTTCAATTGCCGCATTGAGCGCCAAAAGGTTGGTCTGATCGGCAATATCCTCGATGGTGGCAATGATGTTGCCGATCTGGTCCGATTTGGCCCCCAGCTTGCCTATAACCGTGGCGGTATCGTTGATCCGGTCGCTGATCTTGCGGATGCTGGTCACCGCCTCCTGAACGATCCCGACCCCGGCGGCCGCCGCCGTCGACGCATTTCCGGAGTTGTGCGCGG
This sequence comes from Geobacter sp., assembly GCA_016223015.1. Classification (GTDB taxonomy): domain Bacteria; phylum Desulfobacterota; class Desulfuromonadia; order Geobacterales; family DSM-12255; genus Geoanaerobacter. Next base: position 22,603 of record JACRPV010000196.1, read on the forward strand.
CCTGGTCACAATTGCCGGCGATCGTCGCCGAGGTGGCGGAAAATTCCTCGGCTGCCGCCGAGATGGAAAGGGTGCGGCCGGCAACGTCCTCAAGGTGGCCGGAGATGGTTTCCACGTCCCTGAACTGGGTGTTCGAGCCGTCTTTCACCAGCAGCGCCGTCTTCTTGACCGTGGTGACGATGTCGGAAAGACCGGTTTGCAACAGCGCGAGGCTGTCGACCAGCGACCGGTCGCAGCCGGCACCGGTTCCGGCAACGTCGACCGACAGGTCCCCTTCGGCAAACCGCGACGAGGTTCGGATGCTCATGTCGAGCGATGCCAGAATGGTGCGGATGACCCGCATGAACGCCATGAGGATGCCGCCGAGCAGCAGAAAGCCGGCCAGCAGCAGCCCTCCCTGATAGCGGGAGAGCGCCTGCGCCGTCTGCTTTTCGACCTGGCTGTTCTGTGCATTGGTCAGGGCGACGATTTCGTCGATAGCCTTGCGGTGCGCATCGTAGAGCGGCTGCAGTCTCTCTTCCGACACCTTTTGGGCCTGTTCGCGCCGGCCTGCCACAAGCAGGGGAAAGAATTCCTTCTGCGCCAGGTCATAGAAGGCAACGGCCGGCGTATAGGAATCATCGAGCAGCAGTTTTTTGATGTTCCCTAGGGGCAGGTCCTTGAGCCAGAATTCGTGGCGGCTGTCGTAGTCCTTGCGGAGCAGGGCGAGCCTCTCCTGCAGCCCCTTGACCTGATCGACATCCTTTGCCCCCAGGGCCTGCAGGGTCACCAGATATGACTCGATGATGTATTCGGGAGGCGGCAGGATATCGGCAATCAGGTCCTTGCCCCGGACGATCTCCTGATAGGCCGGGCCATTGACTTTGACCTTGGCGGTGATGAACATCCCCAGGCCGATGAAGAGTGAAAAGCAGACAATGATCAACCCGACCATTGCGTAGAGTCTCGTCTTGATCGTTCCGTGCATAGTGCCTCCCCTGACTCATGAAAAATGGCAATTAATCATAACCATTTGAACCGACGCAAAAAGGGGATAGACACGCCGCGCGGCGGTCGACCCCCTTCTTTGGGAATCATGATTTTTCTTTGCATATCGCCTTATACTTATGACGACTTTAATAAAAAATTCATATGGAACGATTTCGGCATGGAATTCGAAGGGGCACAGGGGCCGGTGGTGGGGTGAGGTACCTTCTCTCAAAGTCGTTGATTGGACGGTTTAGCTTTCCCTTCTGGCACCGGGGCTGAGGCTGACACGCCTTCGGCGGGCCTTGCCGATGGTTGGGACTGCGCTCTTAAAATCCTTTACTTTTATAACATGCGTGGTATATTTGAATCATGGTTTTCCGACTTTCATATTACAATGAAACTGTCGAGGCTGAGCTTGATGCTTGGCCTGTTGGCTTGCGTGCTCGGTTTCGAGCATTGACCGTACGCATGGTAGAATATGGTCCCAACTTGGGAATGCCACATACACGTGCGCTTGGTAATGGCCTTTTTGAGATCCGTGCCAAGGCAGAAGAAGGAATTGGAAGAGTGTTTTTCTGCACCATGGTCGGAAGAAAGATCGTCATTCTTCACAGTTTCATCAAAAAGACGGACAAGACACCAAAACGAGAACTCAATATAGCGCTCACTCGGCAGAAGGAGGTAATTAGTCATGAGCTATAAGCCGGTTTCGTACCACCCCAAAAAAAAATTGGAGAATGAGCTTCAAGACCCCGATTTCAAGAAAGCATGGGAAGCCTTGGATGATGAATTTGCCGCTCTGGATGCCCTGCTAGCGGCGCGGCGTCAGGCTGGGATGACCCAGGAGCAAGTGGCGGCTAAAATGGGAGTTTCACAGCCATCGTTGGCGAGGGTTGAGGCATCTCTCGGTTCTCGCCGTCATTCTCCATCTCTTGAGATGCTTCGCAAGTACGCTGCCGCTGTCAACTGCAAGTTGGAGATCAGGCTGGTACCTCAGCATTCGTGAATTATCAGACCCACTGCTTCCGATATTTCACCGGAGTTGGACACCAACCCTACCGGGGTTTACCTTCGTGGTATCCGTTTGCGTGAAGGACTTACTCAGGATGTACTGGCTGAATTGACTGGCATTTCTTGGTCAAACATTAGCGCCATGGAACACGGCAAACGGCCCATAGGCAAGGAAACCGCAAAGAAACTGGCAACTGCTTTGAACTGTGATTATCGCCGCTTTCTTTAGTTTTTTCTTGGTGTTCGCCTTTCTCGCGGTTCCGGACAGGAATTCCCAGGGAATTCCGGGCAACGCCTTGGGAGACGCCCTATCAAAGTCATAAATTGCATTATGCCCCCGGAATATCCCCCATAAATTGCATTATGTCCCCCGAATACCCTATGTCCCCCGAATACCCTAAATTGCATTATGTCCCCCGAATACCCCCCGGAATACCCCCCGGAATACCCCCCGGAATACCCCCCGGAATACCCCC
>JACRPV010000070.1:0-4647 GCA_016223015.1 Geobacter sp.
ATGTCCAGCGGCTCCAGGGAGCCGAGGCGGAGCCGTCCGGTGGCGCCCCGGAGCTGCACAAGCTCCAGCAGATCCAAAAGGCTTGCCGGAGGATCGAGGTCCCGGCCGTAGCTACCCAGGTGGATGCCGGTCAGCACTACCTCCCGGAACCCCTGGCCAGCCAGCCGCTCAACCCCTTCCAGCACCGCTGCCTGGGGTACGCTCCGGCTCCGGCCCCGTGCGTAGGGAACGATGCAGTAGGAACAGAAGCTGTCGCAGCCGTTCTGCACCTGGAGAAAGGCACGGGTATGCTCGGCAAAGGTCTCCAGGGAGAGCGGCTCGGCCCTGGACTGCAGGGAGATGTCGGAAACCATCACCCGGCTGTCCACCCCCTCCCGGCGCAAAAGCGCAGCCAGCCCCTTTTTCTCTTCATTCCCCACCACCAGCCCGACCTCCGGCACGGCAGCCAGGTCGCCGGGAGTGACCTGGGCATAGCAGCCGGTAACCACGATACGCGCCTGCGGATTCAGCCGGCTGGCCCGGCGGACCAGGCGCCGGGATTCGGCATCGGTCCGAGCGGTTACGGTGCAGGTGTTGATGACGTACACGTCAGCCACCTCGCCGAACGGCACCAGGCTGAGTCCGTCCTTGGCGAGGTTCTCGGCCATGACGGCAGATTCGAACTGGTTGGTCTTGCACCCGAGTGTGGCAATGGCAACCTTCAGCATTCCTCCAGCGCCTCCTCGATCCATCCCCCCCCCAGAACCGTTTCCCCGTCGTAGGCCACCACGGCCTGCCCCGGCGTGACCCCTTTTTCCGGGGTATGAAAGCTGATCAGCACCCGGCCGTCACCGTTGTCGGACAGCTCGCAGGATACGGGATGATGCCGGTAGCGGATCTTGCAGGTGGCCACACACGGCAGTGCGGTGTGTGGCACTATCCAGTTGAAGCCGCCGGCACGAAGGCCAGAGCGGTAGAGCTCGCTCCTGGTGCCGACGATCACCTCCTGCCGGCAGGGATCGACACCCAGGACATAGAGTGGTTCGCGAAAGGCAATGCCGAGCCCCCGGCGTTGCCCCACGGTGTAACGGTGGATGCCCCGGTGCCGGCCGAGCAGTTCGCCCTGGCGGGTAACGATATTGCCGGCAAGGGGCGGTACCCCCTCCTCTTCCTCCAGGAACCTGACATAGTCGTTATCCGGGATGAAGCAGATCTCCTGGCTCTCTGCCTTCTCCATCACCGGCAGCCCCAACTCGGCAGCGAGCGTGCGGACTGCAGCCTTGGTCATCCCGCCCAGCGGAAAGAGCGCCCTGGTCAACTGCTCCTGGCGCAGCCCAAAGAGGAAATACGACTGGTCCTTGGTCGTATCGACCCCCTTCAGGAGCCGGCAGAAACCATCCTCTGCCCGCTCGATGCGGGCATAGTGCCCGGTTGCCATGAACTCGGCACCGAGAGCGACCGCAGCATCCAGGAGAAGCCCGAACTTGATCAGCGGGTTGCAGCGGGCGCACGGGTTGGGGGTCCTGCCTGCGCGATAGTCGGCAACAAAGGGATTCAGCACTGATTCGCGAAAAGGTGTCGAGAGGTCGACCACGTGATGGGCAATGCCGATATGCGCGGCGACGCGTGCCGCATCATCGATCGCCTGCTGTCCCACTCCCGGAAAGACCCGCATGGTGATCCCGAAGACGTCGCAGCCCTGCGACCTGAGCAGGGCCGCCGTCACCGACGAATCCACCCCGCCGCTCATGGCGACCGCAACCCGGCCCTTTTGTGCAATGCTCATAATAATCCTCATGGATGCCGTGTCAGTCCGGCACAAGAAAACGCCGCACCTTCCGGAGAATGGAAAGATGGGGCGTTATCGATTCAGGCAGTATATCCCGCCCCGCGTACCGGGGTCAAGAAGCAGGAGTTCCGTCGCCAGGCCGGTCAGGAATGGTCGCCAGCCGCCGACGGGCATCGGTGACAAGATCGGCAAGCCGGATGGAATCGAGGAATGAATGAATCCGTTCGCCCAGCCCCTTCCAGACGGAATAGGTAACGCAGGTCGGCATCCGGGAACACTCGGCAGCGCCGCTGTCGAGGCACGCCACCGGGTTGAGCTGTTCTTCCACACCGGCAACGATCTCACCCACGGTGATCTCGCTGCCGTCCCTGGCGAGCAGATAGCCGCCACCCGGTCCGCGCACGCTCTGCACCAGCCGGACCCCCTTCAGCCGGAGGAAGAGCTGCTCCAGATAACTGAGCGGAATCCCCTCGCGGCCGGCGATCTCCTTCAGGGTGATCGGCCGGCCATTGGAGTAAAGCGCCAGGTCGACCATGGCCCTGACCGCATACTGAGCCTTCGTCGACAGTCGCATCAGGCACCGCCGTCCTGCTCAAGACGTTTCTTGATCTGCTCATGCTCCTTGGCCAGATCGGCATACTTCCGCTCCAGTTCCCTGATCTGGTCGAACAGGCAGGAAATGGCCTTTGCCTCCGGGTCGGGGAGCTTGCCATGTTCGAGATCGACACGCTTATGCGGTTTCTCCACTTCCATGACCACCCTGCCGGGAATGCCGACCACCGTGGCATGGGGAGGAACCTCCTTCACGACAACAGAATTGGAGCCGATCTTTGCCCCATTGCCGACAGTGAACGGCCCGAGAACCTTGGCCCCGGAGCCGACCACCACGTTATCCTCCAGGGTTGGATGCCGCTTCACCTTTTCCCAGCTCACCCCTCCCAGGGTGACGCCATGGTACATGGTCACGTTGTCGCCGATCTCGGCAGTCTCGCCGATCACGACCCCCATGCCATGGTCGATGAAGAATTTCCTGCCGATCTTTGCTCCGGGATGGATCTCTATGCCGGTAAAGAATCGGCCGAAATGGGATATCAGCCTCCCCAGGAAGTAGAACTGCCGGGTCCAGAACCAGTGGGCTATCCGGTGAAACCAGACGGCATGCAGTCCCGGATAGCAGAAAAAGACCTCCAGGACATTGCGAGCCGCTGGATCGCGATCGAAAACCGACTGGATGTCTTCTCTCATACGCGCAAACATGGCGTCCCCTTTCGTGGTCCCCCTGCATAACGGGCTTGGGCCTGCCTTGGCAAACCTGCCGAAATTGCAGGGTTTACTAACTGGTATCATACCCTACCAGATATATCAACTATTATTTGCGGATCAGAGCCACGAGACGGTACTCTGGGAAAAATGTTATGGCAATCCGGAAGTTATGTGATAAAGTGCAAATGTTACGTTCCATAAGGAGGTGAACATGGCAACACTTCCCGTAAACGAAAACGACACTGCCACGTTTCTCAAGCTGCTCGACATCGACCCGCACGAACGGATCGGTCAACTGGAGCAGGATGTGGCCGTCCTCTCCCAGGAAAAGCTGATTGCAAAGGGGTTGGCAGCTTACCGGGAGAACGATACGCTGCTGGCCCTGGTCTGCCTCGAACGGGTGGAGAGAGCTGCAGAAACCCCCGAACTGGCCTCATGCCTGGGCTTCTGCCTGGCCAAGGAGCGCGGCCAGTACGATCGGGCCATATCCCTGTGCAAGAGCGCCATGGTCAAGGAGCCAAAGACCACCCACCACTACCTGAACCTTGCCCGCATCTACCTGATGCAGGGGAAAAAGAAAGAAGCGCTGGCAACCTACCAGCAGGGGCTGCAGCAGGGGAAGGACCCCGAAATCATCACCGACCTGCAACTGATGGGAAGCCGTCGTCGCCCCGTCATCCCCATCCTCCAGCGGGAGCACATCCTCAACAGATCGCTCGGCTACCTTCTGAACCGGAATAAGCATCGACAGAAGTAACGCCTCATCGATCCAGACACTCAATGCAAAAAATGAAAGGGCCATGCCGACGCATAGCCCTTTTTTGTTGTGCAGGATGATATTCTAGTGGTGCCCGAAGCCGGGGTCGAACCGGCACAGCACTAAGTGCCGAGGGATTTTAAGTCCCTTGCGTCTACCAATTCCGCCATTCGGGCTCGACATCGCTGCCCGTCGCCTCGCGGTCGATTACGACGTGATGTCAACCCGCTCGCGCAGTTCCTTGCCGGTCTTGAAGAAAGGAACGCGTTTGGCGGGTATTCTCACGATCTCGCCGCTTTTGGGGTTGCGGGCCTCGCGGGCACTCCGCTCACGCACGGTGAAGCTCCCGAAGCCGCGGATCTCCACCTTCTCACCACGCCGCAGTGCATCCCCCATGGCATCGAAAATGATATTGACGATGGCCTCGGACTCTTTGCGAGTCAATGAAGCGTTCGATTCTGCCACTTTATCGATCAGTTCACTCTTGGTCATACATCCTCCGCTTGTTTCGGCACCGCCAACCAGGGAGACGGTATTCCGCATTAATTATCGCCGTTTTTCTTGAACCCTTCCCTCAGCAACTGGCCGAGGTTCGAGGTGACCTCTTTCTGTGAACCCATGTAGTCTTCCAGCTCTGCCTTCTCGATGGCGGACTGCAGGGATTTGATCGACAGACCGATCTTGCGGTCGTTGACGTCGACGTTCAGAACGATGGCATCCAGTTCGTCCCCTACTTCGGCAAACCCCTTGGGTGTTGCCAGCTTCTCCTGGGTCAGTTCGGAGACATGGACCAGACCTTCGATCCCCTCTTCGATCTCCAGGAAGATACCGAAATCGGTGACCGAGGATACCTTGCCGC
>JACRPV010000070.1:4789-11074 GCA_016223015.1 Geobacter sp.
GACCGAGGATACCTTGCCGCGAATGCGGGAGCCGGGCTTGTACTTCTGCGGAATCTCGCTCCAGGGATCGGGGGAAAGCTGCTTGATCCCCAGGGAGAGCCGCTCACCCTCGACATCGATGTTCAGCACGACAGCCTGGACAGACTGCCCCTTGCTGAAGATCTCGCCGGGATGCTTGATCCGCTTGGTCCAGGAGATGTCGGAGACATGCACCAGGCCGTCGATGCCGTCCTCGATGCCGATGAACATGCCGAAGTCGGTGATGTTCTTGATCTGCCCCTCGATCTTGGTCCCGACCGGGTAGCGGTCGCCGATCACGGTCCAGGGGTTGACCTGGGTCTGCTTGTAGCCGAGGGAGATGCGGCGGTTGTTGGGATCGACGCCGAGAACCACTGCCTGGACGGTTTCCCCGACAGTGAGAATCTCGGAGGGATGGCGGACACGACGGGTCCACGACATCTCGGAGACATGGATCAGCCCTTCCACGCCGTCTTCGAGGGCGACGAAGGCGCCGTACTCGGTCAGGCTCACGACCTTCCCCTCGACGATGGAACCGACCTGGTAGCGGTCGTTCACGGTGATCCAGGGGTCTGGGAGTGTCTGCTTGAGACCGAGGGAGATCTTCCCTTTGGCGCTGTCGTACTTGAGGACCTTTACCGTCAGCTTCTCGCCGACCTTCACCGCATCGGAGGGGTGATTGAGGCGCCCCCACGACATGTCGGTAACGTGCAGCAGGCCGTCCAGCCCGCCCAGGTCGACGAATGCGCCGTAATCGGTAATGTTCTTGACGATCCCTTCCAGGACCTGCCCTTCGGCAAGGTTCCCCAGGGTCTGCTCTTTGAGCTTGTCCCGCTCCTCTTCCAGCAGCACGCGCCGGGACAGGACGATATTGCCCCGCTTCCGGTTCATCTTGATGATCTTGAACATGCCGGACTGGCCGATGTACTTGTCCAGGTTCCCGCTGGGCCGCAGATCGACCTGCGAGGCGGGGAGGAACGCGGCAAGCCCGATGTCGACGGTGAGGCCACCCTTGACCTTGCCGGTGATCTTCCCTTCGATAACGCCGCCTTCGCCGCCGGCAGCATTGACCTTTTCCCAGGCCAGATGGCTTTCAGCCTTTTTCTTGGAGAGTACGATATAGCCGCGCTCGTTCTCTTCGCGCTCGAACAGGACCCGGACCTCGTCACCGACCTTGATGGTCAAGGCGCCGGCTTCATCGAGAAACTCGCTGGCCTGGATGCACCCTTCCGACTTGTATCCCACATCGACCAGGACGATATCCTGGTTGACCTGCACGACGATACCCTTGACGATCTCACCAACCTGCAGCTGCTTTATACTGTCATTGAACAGCTCGGCGAACTCACCGTGCGCTCCCTGCTCGTGGTCATCCTCCACATCGGCAAAGCGCTTGATCGGTGCGTCATTCCTTCTGTCCACGTTCCTGTCCTCACTCATCAACACGATACCCCCGTTACGTTTCTTTGCGTTCTCAGCTTTTAGCCGACATACGGTAGCACAAAACGAAAAAATTTCAACCGTTTTTGTCCTTGTCAAGTTGGTTGATTCGTTCCATGACTTCATCGATCAACCATTTGGGTGTCGACGCACCGGCCGTCACCCCCACCCGCTCAACGGCAACAAACCATTCAGGATCAAGCTGTTGTGCTGTTTCTATATGGTAGGTACGGGGCTGAAGCTCGGTACAGACCTCAGCCAGCCGCTTGGTATTAGCGCTGTTAAATCCACCGATTACTATCATGCAATCGACCTGCTTGGCAAGCTCCTTTGCCGCTTCCTGGCGCACTGCCGTGGCATCGCAGATAGTGTGGAAGACCCGGATCTCCACGGCTCGCTTCAGGCACTCGCGCACCACATCCTCAAGATTCTCGAACGACTGGGTGGTCTGGGCCACTACCCCGATCTTCCCCATCCGGGGGAGCCGGGCCGCTTCTTCGCCGGAGCCGACCACGTAGACCTTCCCCTTGGCATAGGAAACGATACCCTGCACCTCGGGATGATCGGCGTCGCCCACCACCACCACGTCGTACCCTGCCGAGGAAAGGCTCTGCACATGCTCCTGGGCCTTCTTGACAAAGGGGCAGGTGGCATCGACGATCTCAAGCTCCTTGCAGACCGCCTCTTCCAGCTCCTCGGAGGTCACGCCGTGGGAACGGATAATGATGGTACCGGTATCCAGTTCCGAAAGCTTTTTCAGAACCCGCACCCCCATCTCTTCCAGCTTCTGCACCACCTGGGGCGAATGGATGATCGGGCCGAGGGTAAAGGTCTTCCCCCCTTTGTCCGCCGCTTCAAAGGCCATCTGGGTCGCCCGCTTCACACCGAAGCAGAAACCTGCCTGTTTGGCCTGGATGATTTCCATGCAATCTCCTCTACAACGCTACAGAACGATTCCGCTCAGGCTGCAGCCGGGCCGGCCGAGCGCTGGCGCTCTTTGACGACCCCCGCCATTCTCTCCACCACCTGGTCGATGGAAAGGGCCGTCGAATCTATGGCTATGGCATCCTCTGCCTGACGGAGCGGCGCGTGGTCCCGTCCGGTGTCCTGTTTGTCGCGGGCGATGACCTCGGCAATGGTCCGCTCCAGGTCGACTAGCTCTCCCTTGGCCTTCAGCTCCAGGTAGCGCCGCCTCCCCCGCTCTTCCGGCGAGGCGGAAAGGAAGAATTTCACATCCGCATCGGGAAAGACCACGGTGCCGATGTCGCGCCCCTCCAGGACAACGCCGCCGTCATGCCCCATCTCACGCTGCAGGGTCAAAAGCAGCTCCCTGACCCCCCGCATACCGGCGATGTGGGAGGTGAGCAGGCTGATCTCCGGGGTGCGGATCAGGTCGCTGACGTCTTCGCCATTGAGTGTGACGCAAATCTGCCCCTGTTTGCGGCAAAAGGCGACCGTAGACCGTTGGCAGACCGCCAGCACCTGCGCGTCGTCATCCGCCGGCACTCCGGAACGGGAGACGGCCAGGGCGAGCGCACGGTACATGGCGCCGGTATCGATATGGACATAGTCGAGCAGCGCGGCCAGGTGCCGGGTAATGGTGCTTTTGCCGGCGCCGGACGGGCCATCGATGGCAACGATGAGCCCGCGGGGCCGAAGATTCTGCCCGCTCATCGGCGTATCCCCACCTGCTCCAGAAGCGGGAGGAACGTCGGAAACGAGGTCGCGATGCACTCGGTGTCGTCGACGGTTATGGCCTGACGAGCTGCCAGACCGGCAACCAGCATGGACATGGCGATCCGGTGGTCGCCGCAGCTCTCGGCAGCACACCCGGAGAGCGCCTCGACGCCGTCGATGACCATGCCGTCGTCGGTCTCTTCCACGGAAACGCCGGCCTTGCGCAGGTTGGCCGCCATAGCGGCGATCCGGTCGGTCTCCTTGACCCGCAGTTCGCGGGCATCGCGGATCACGGTCCGCCCCGAGGCGAGCGCCGCGGCCACCGCGATGACCGGGAATTCGTCGATGGCCCGAGGCACCACGTCGCCGCCGATCTCGATCCCGTTGAGCCGGGATGAGCGCACCAGGAGGTCTGCCACCGGTTCGCCGGAGAGCTCCCGCTGGTCGACGAGTTCGATGGATGCACCCATGGCGCCGAGGATGTCCAGGATGCCGGTCCGGGTCGGATTCACCCCCACCCCCCGGATCAGCAGCTCGGAACCGGGGACGATCAGGGCAGCCACGATAAAGAAGGCAGCCGAGGAGATGTCGCCGGGGACGACGATCTCGCGCCCTTCCAGCTCGCGGCCGCCTCGCACCGTTACCCCGCCGGGAAAGGTCGTCACATCGGCCCCGAAATAGCGGAACATCCGCTCGGAATGGTCGCGGGAAAGGGACGGCTCCGTCACCCTGGTCTCGCCGTCGGCATAGAGCCCGGCCAGCATCAGGGCCGATTTCACCTGGGCGCTCGCCACCGGCGATGCGTAGTCGATCCCCGTAAGCCTCGTGCCGACGATGGCCAGGGGAGCCTTGTCCCCTCCTGCCCGGCCGTGGATCTTCGCCCCCATCCGGCAAAGCGGCTCAATGACCCGCTTCATGGGGCGGCGGCGAAGGTACTGGTCGCCGGTCAGGACGGAAAAGAAATCCTGCGCCGCGAGCAGGCCGCAGATGAGGCGGATGGAGGTTCCGGAGTTGCCGCAGTCGATGACATCGGTCGGCTCGGTGAGCCCATGGAGCCCTTTCCCCCGGATGACCAGAAGCTCGCCGTCGTCCTCGGTCTCGATCCCCATCGCCTGAAAGGCCCGCAGGGTGGCAAGGTTGTCCTCGCCCCGCAAAAGGCCGCGGACAGTGGTCGTTCCGCTGGCCAGCGAGCCGAGCATGATGGAACGGTGGGAGATCGACTTGTCTCCCGGCACCGCGATCTCTCCGCGGACCGCCTGCGCCGGTTGTACGGTATAGCTCTGCACGGTATCCCCTTTGCGCGGCCGGGTCAGGATCGGGTCCCGGCCACCAGCCCGTCACGATACTGTTTCGACCGGGCGAAGAAGCGCTCCAGCGCCTCCCCGTCCCCTTGTGCCACCAATTCACGCAGCTCGGCATAGTAGCCGGCAAAGAAATCCATCATCTCCAGGACGCTGCCCCGGTTCATCAGGGCGATGTCGCGCCACATGACCGGGTCCGACGAGGCAATGCGGGTGAAATCCCGGAAGCCGCCGGCGGAATACTTGAGGATGTTCTCGTCGCAGCCGTCGTATTCGCCGACGGCGTTGACCAGGCTGTAGGCCACCATGTGCGGCAGGTGGGAAATGGCTGCCACGACCCGGTCGTGCTTTGCCACATCCATCAGCACCACCTCGCTGCCGGTGAGCTCCCACATCCGGACCACCGTCTCCAGGGCGCCACGGTCCGAGCGCTCCGTGGGGGTAATTATGCAGCGCCGCCCCTGGTAGAGCTCGGCAAACGAGGCCTCGACCCCGGACTTCTCGGTCCCGGCTATGGGATGACCGCCGATGAAATGGCGCCCCGCCGGCATCAGCGGCTCGCAGGCAGAGACGATCTCCCCCTTGACGCTGCCGCCGTCGGTGACGACGCAGCCGGGCGCAAGGGCCGGCGCAATCTCCCCGACCAGGTCGGCAATGGTGCAGACCGGCGTGGCCAGAAAGACCATGTCCGCCCCCGCGACCCCTTCACGGGGATCATGGCAATAGCGGTCGATAACGCCGAGTTCAACGGCCCGCTCCAGGTTGTCCTTCCCCCGGCCGATACCGACGACCTCGCCGACCTCATTCTTTTCGCGGAGGATCCGGGCAAGCGAACCGCCGATCAACCCTACACCGACAATGGCAAGACGATTAATTAATGGCATGGCATCCGATGTCGCAGGGTCTGGGGTGCCTTTCCCGAAAGGACCCGCAGCCCCCCGCGTCTATTTCGCTCTGGGATAGGAACCGAGAATCTTGACGAACTGGCAGAACCCTTTCAGCTCCTCCACCGCCTCGGCCACCGGGGCATCGGCAACGTGCCCGACCAGGTCGAGGAAGAAGACATACTCCCAGGCCTTGGTCTTGTTCGGGCGCGACTCGATCTTGGAGAGGTTGACCCCGCGCTGGGCAAAGGGGGCCAGCATCCGGTAGAGGATGCCCGGCTCGTCCTTGACCGAAAACATCAGGGAGGTCTTGTCGTTCCCGCACTTCTCCGCCACCTTCGAACCGATCACCAGGAACCGGGTGACGTTGTTCACCTGGTCCTCGATCCGCTCCCGCACCACCTTGAGGTCGTACAGCGAGGCAGCGTACTGGCTGGCAATGGCTGCGGCGGAATAATCCTCGCTGACGATCTGGGCCGCCAGGGTGGTGGATGCCACGTCGACAAGGGGCACGTTGGGGAGGTTTTCGGCAAGCCAGCGCCGGCACTGGGCCAGGGGCTGCGGATGGGAGTAGATCTTCTTGACGTCTTCGAGCCGCCCGGTGCGGGAAAGGAGGAAGTGTGAGACCTCCAGCAGTACCTCGGCGTTGATCTTCAGGTCGCTCTCCCTGAACATGTCCAGGGTGTGTGAGATCACTCCCTCGGTGGAGTTTTCCACCGGCACCACGCCGTAGAGCGCCCGCCCCTTTTCCACGTCCTCGAAGACCGCCGGGATCGACTTCTGCGGCACCAATTCGGCGGCGAGCCCGAAATGCTGCATGGCTGCCAGGTGGGAGAAGGTCGCCTTCGGCCCGAGGAAGGCCACCTTCATCGGCGACTCCAGGGAGAGCGAGGCAGAGATGATCTCGCGAAAGACGCTGCGCAGGGCTTCGGTGGGAAACGGCCCCGGATTTACGGCAGCCAGCC
>JACRPV010000070.1:11096-16699 GCA_016223015.1 Geobacter sp.
CAGCCAGCCGCTCGTAGATCTCCCGCTCGCGGGTGGGGACGTGGAAATCGCGATTCTCCCTGGTCTTCAGCCGGCCGACCTCGATCACCAGACCGGCTCGACGGTTCAAGAGTTCCAGGATGCGGTCGTCCACCGCGTTGATATCCTGACGCAACACTTCCAAGGATTTCAGATCATCCACTGGGATTTCACCTGCCGGGGGGATGGTTCGGGATTGGAGGGAGCCCACTCTAAAGCAACAGCGGGGAAAATGCAAATGGTTTTTAACCTGCCGCTCCCGCTCGTGCCGTCTCAGGAGAGGCACGAGCGGGAGCCGGTCATTTGAGGCAGACCCGCCGCACCTCGTGCATGTCGGTCAACCCCTGAAAGACCTTGAGGATGCCATCCTGCCGCAGGGTGGTCATGCCGTCGACGCTTGCCTGCTGACGGACCAGATCCGTATCCACCTTTTTCTTGATGAGCCCCTGCAGCGCGTCGGTGCACTCCAAGAGCTCGTGTATGCCGAGACGTCCGGCATAGCCGCTGTTGCCGCACCGGGCACAGCCCCGGGGACGGGCCAGTTTCAGGCCGGCCGGGTCGAGGCCGGTCAGGGCGAACTGCTCCGTGCCGAATTCTTCGATGATCTCGGCAATCTCCCTCTCTCCGGGGGTATAGATTTCCCTGCACTCGGCACAGAGGGTGCGGACCAGCCGCTGGGCCAGCACGCAGAGGAGCGAATCGGAAAAGCTGAACGGATCTAGCCCCATCTCCAGGAGGCGGGTCACCGTCTCCGCTGCGGAGTTGGTATGGAGGGTGGAAAGGACCAGATGCCCGGTCAGCGAGGCCTCCACGGCGATGGAGGCGGTCTCCAGGTCGCGCATCTCCCCCACCATGATCACGTCGGGATCGAGGCGCAAAAACGAACGGAGCGCTGCGGCAAAGGTAAGGCCGATCTTCGGATTGACCTGCACCTGTCGCAGCCCCTTCTGGGTTATCTCCACCGGGTCCTCGGCAGTCCAGATCTTGATCTCCGGTGCATTGATGCCGGCAATGGCCGAATGGAGGGTAGTGGTCTTGCCGGAACCGGTCGGCCCCACCACCAGGATCAAGCCATGGGGCTTGCGGATCGACTCATTGAAGACCCGCGCGTTCCGTTCGGTAAAGCCGACCTGTTCCAGGGAAACGGTCGTGCCGGTGTTGAGGAGACGGATGACCACGTCCTCCAGATGTCCGGCAGTCGGCATGGTGGCGACCCGCAGCTCCACGTCCAGCGGCCCGAACTTCTTGAAATTGATCTTGCCGTCCTGGGGCCTTCTCCGCTCGGCAATGTCCAGATCGGCCATGATCTTGATCCGTGACGGAATGGCGTACTTGTAGCGGTACGGAATCCGCTGGTAGACGGCACACCGCCCGTCCACGCGCATCCTGACCACCACGTCGTTCTTGCCGGGATACGGTTCGATGTGGATGTCCGAGGCCTTTTTCTGGCAGGCGTCATAGATGATCTTGTTCACCAGCTTGACGATGACGCTGTCGCGCTCGGTGACCTTGCGGACCTCCTCCTCAACGTCGGGCTCGTCAAGGGCGCCGCTCTCGCTCAACAGGACGCCGATGGTGTCGGCCGCGAACTCTTCGACAAATTCCTCGGCAGCCGGCTGCGACTGCGCCGAATGCCGGTAGAGGCGCTGCTGGGCATTGGCAATATCGCTCTCCGTGGCAATGACCGGGATGATCCGGTGCCGGATGGATGCCTCCAGGTCCTTGAGTTCCTGGAGCTTGAGCGGGTAGACCATGGCCAGGGTCAGGGTGGTGCCGATGCGGGATATGGGGACGATCTTCTGCTTCTGGGCAAAGGTGGCGTTGATGTAACGGGCAAGATCGGGGTCGATCTCCATGACGTCGATCTGCACAAAGGAAAGATCGTACTGCTCGGCAATGATCCGCGCCAGATGCGGCTCTTCCAGGTAGCGGAGCTTGTAGAGCGCACGGTAGAGCGGCACGTCATCCTTCTTGGATAGCGCCAGGGCGTTTCCCAACTGCTCGTTGGTAATGAGCTTGTCGCGCACCAGGATGTCGGACAGCCGCTGCCGCTTGCCCGCCTGCTCAAGGACGTAGGCGAGGTCGGATTCGTTGAGGTAGCCGAGCTTGCAGAGCAGCTGGCCGATGGTCTGTCCGGGATAGAGCTTCTGCAGCTCCAGTGCCTCTTCGAGCTGGAGTTCCGTGATCAGCTTGTTTTCCAGAAGGATTTCGCCCATCTTCTTCGGGGCCATTGCAGATTCTCCTTGGTAATGCCCTTCGGTGCCGACCGGGGCTCCGGCCGGAGAGGCGTCAGCGCGGCCTGAAGACCGTGTAGCCGTTCAGGGTCACCAGTTCGCTCACCAGCGGGTCGAGTTCGGCAGGGGTCAGGACGACCCGGTCCCCGCTCGACGGATCGCGGAAGCTGAACCCGGAAAGCTGAACGGTGTAAGGGATATCCTGTGCGGGCCAGAGACGTTGCGTGGCGAAACTGCCGGGCAGGCGCAACTGGGTGAGGAGTTTTTCCCCAACCCGCCTGAAATCGTCGCGCTCCTCCAGGATGACGACCCGATAGCCACGTGTCTCCAGAAGACGCATCAGGGTGTAGAAAACCGGGTCGCCGTTGAAGTCGCTGATGATGAACCGCTCGCCGCCGAACTCGAAAAAGCGGTCGGCCCGGATATCGAGACGAAGGCCGCTGTCCATCGGCCCGAACAGTTCGACTGTGGCATCGCGGGTGTAGGTGGTGTACGGCTCAATGACCTGGAACCCCTGGCCGGAGAGAAAGGAGACCAGGCTGGCCGGCATGCCGCTACGCGCCTCGCTCACGTTGAGGAGCACCAGGTCCTGCTTCATCAGGCTTTCCGCATCCTTTTCGATCCGGAAATCGCTGGTCACCGTCAGTCTGGGGTCAGTACCGAAGTCGACGCTGAAGTCCTCTTCGACGGAGTAAAATCGGGCAGCGGCAAGCAGGGAGGCATAGAAGCGCCTGACATTGGCCGGGTCGTCGCTCACCACCCGCACCTCTTCGTCGACGCCCTGCACAAGGCTTTTCACCAGCGGAGGGAGTTTGCCGCCGGGATCGAGCAGGATCTTGCCGCCATCGGCGGCCGGCAGGACCGGGAACCGCACCGGATCGAGGGAAAGGTTGAAGTTTTCCCCCTTGAGCTCGATCCCTTCCGGAGCGTCGACAGGCGCAGGATGCAGGCGGTCCCAGACCAGCCGCACCGGGGTGAGATCGCCGCGGCTGTCGCGGCGTCGAACCTTTACCAGCCTGAACTGCTGCGCTGCCATCTTCCCGGAGTCGCCCTGTGAGAAGCGGGAGCGGCCATGCCCCTTCCCCTGCCGATCTGCGGTTGGAATCGTAATGGTACGCCCCACCTGCAGGGCATGGATGTCGGAAATACCGTTCAACTGCTTCACGCGGGGAATCATGGCCTCGGCTTCCCGTTCCGAGAAGCCGTATCGCCCCATCAGGATGAGGTTGAGGGTGTCGCCCGGTCTGACCCGGTACCGGGTTGATGGCGATGCAACCATTTTATGGCGGGGTGGTGCGGCGTGCTTTGCCGCCGGGTTCTGCCGGGCAGCAGGGAAGGTGCTGTCCAGAACCTGCGGATCGAGTTCAAACTGCGGATCAATGGCGTGGGCAGGCAGGCCCCATGCCGGCAGGATCGCAGCCGCGCATGCCAGGCAACGGAGCAGCCTCTTCCCGAATCGATGCATGATCACTCC
Source organism: Geobacter sp. (assembly GCA_016223015.1). GTDB lineage: Bacteria > Desulfobacterota > Desulfuromonadia > Geobacterales > DSM-12255 > Geoanaerobacter. The sequence goes on from JACRPV010000070.1 coordinate 14,823, forward strand.
TGAACTTCTCAATACATGACAAAACAGACCTGCAGAATGATGTTACGGCAGCGTGACCACGACCCCCCGGATACCGCCGCCGTCGCTCTTCCGGTAGAGTGCGAGCTCGGCGCCATTGGCAAGCGTGGCCTGGTCTACCAGGTAATCCTTTTTCCGCGCCCTGGAGGTGGCAGAATAGTCGCCGCTTCCGAGCAAATCCTGCAACAGGCCGGCAACCACCTCTTCGCCAATCCCCTTTTCCCCCGCAGCAATCACCTGGATCGCCTTGATGTCGCTGCCCGACCTGAAAACCCGGAACTCCATCCCCGGCGAGAAGAACCGCTCCCATCCGGGGTGGGTGGTCGAATACGCCACGTCCTTCCGGTCCGGGGAGATGAGCCGGGGCAGGGACGCTCTCTGCGCCGACTGCGCCGTAGACCTGTTGTCCACGACGGCCTGGACGGCAGGAGCGGCAGGCTGCGGCTGTGCCGGGGTGGGCGCAGTTCGGAAGAGCGATTGTATCACCGGAAGACGTGCCACCCCGTAGACACTGATGCCCAGGATCAGCACCCCCAGGAGAGCGGCTGCCGCGAAGAGCGGCAGGGAATGCTGCCGGGGCTCCTGCCCGAAGAGACTCTCGAAGGGGGGAAGCTCCTCGACCTGCATCTCGGGATGCGGAGGAGATGCCGGGCGCGGCCTGCTTGGCGCAGCCGGAGGCCGCGGTCGCTGCGGTGACGCTGCACCTGCGGAAGCGGACTCTCCGGCGGCTGGCGGTTGCGGCGAGGAAACGGAACGAGGAGCCACTGCAAGGGGCTGACCGTCAACACCGGCAGGCACTGGCTCGACGGGCCGTTCACCACCCTGACCCACGGCCACAGAGGACTCCGGGGGATGGGATATCGCCGTGGGCGGCGTGTCGGCACTCCGTTCCTGCGGTTCAACGCCCGATCCCGGTGCCGAAACAGCATGGTCTTCGACCCTGTACAGCTCCTGGTGAACGGGAATGACTTCGGGAGTGACCCCTCCCCAATCGGCGGGACCATCCCCCTCCTTCCAGCGGAGATGGGGGATCTTTTTCAACTGGGTGCCGAAAAACGCGCAGAGCTCCTCTTCCGAAGAGGCGAAATCGAAGCTGTCGTCAAAGCAGGAAGGCCGCTCCCCTTTCTGTCCCTCCAGATCTCCCATCAGGACGATCCGCGGCGAGGCATCGCGGAGCAGCCCCTTGATCTGCTTGGCGATCACCTCGGCGGTGGTGCCGCCGATCTCGCGCTGGATAAAGACCGCTGCCGGCCGCTTGTCGAAGACCGCCACCATTCCCTGCTCGAAATCGGAAAAGATGCAGATCTGCGCCGTGATGAGCGGCTGGAACCGCTCCTTGAGGAGCAGGACATGGGAATCGTTTGAGATGATGACTATGGTTACCATGGCACCTGAGTGGAGAATATCCGGACACCCCGTTTCCATCCGGTGTTGCCGGCAGAAACCCGGCACAGAGGATGCTTTACCGCGCTTCCTATTCTATATCGGCAACAGTTTCGCCGTCTTGACCGAAGAATTATATAGCTGTACTGCCACTGCCGACACCTGAGCAACCCTGTCAGCCAATCACCACCCGCGCCTCGGGGTTGAGCGGATTGGTCCGCACCGCAAGGGAAAAGAGGTAGGGGTAGTCGTTCTTCAGGTGCTGCATGTAGACCAGCCACTGCCGCAGCAGGTTCACGTAAGCGCGCCTGATGTCGCCCGACAGGTGATCCAGGTCGGCCTCGGGGAGGCCGATGAAGTTCTGCCGCGCCTCCAGCTCCTCGATGAGATGGAAGACCGCCCAGAGCAGGTCGGTGAATTCGTCATGTTCCAGAAGGTTGGGGTTTCCCATGAGCCCGAGCATGAACTGACGTCGC
>JACRPV010000071.1 GCA_016223015.1 Geobacter sp.
ACTGGTAAAAAATACACTGTCAAGGTTTCCGCTTCCGGCTACATCGGCAAGTCGTACACTATCGGCTCCGCCCCCTGGACTCAGACCCTGAATATCGCCCTGACCCCCCAGGCAACCAAGGGCAGTCTCACCAGCACCGTGGTTGACGCCACCACCGCCCAGCCGCTGGCCGGGGTCGCGGTGACGCTCGTGTCCGATCCTTCGATCACTGCCACCACCGGCAGTACGGGCTCGTTTACCTTCGCAGCCGTCCCCAAAGGTATCCAGCAGGCGCCCCTCGTCCTCGACGGCTATGTCACCCGCACCCTGACCATTGCCATTACCGCCGGCGCGGTCAACAATACCGGAGTGATACCACTTTCCCAGACACCACTTACCGCCGTCGTCCAGGGAACGGTGCGTAACGGGGTGACCAATGCTCCCTTTGCCGGAGTGGAGGTCCAGACGAGCGGGACCGGCACCCTGCAGACCCTCACGGCAACCGACGGCGGCTACACGCTGAACGACGTCCTGCCAGGCGTGGTCACGGTAGCCGCAACCGCCGTGACGCAACCGGCATTCTACGGCGCCCGCTTCACCGGCCAGCTGGAGCCCGGCGGCATTCTGGTCTTCAGCCCCACCCTCTCCACGCTTCCTCCCGCGACCGTCGATGTGACGGTACAGACCGACAAGGCGGATTACCTGAAAGGGGAGACGGTCGGCATTGCGGTCAATCTCCTCAACAATCTGTCGGACGAAAACCCCGCAACGTTATACGTAAAGGTCATAGACCCCTCTGGCTCCATCGTCTACGACACGAGTCGGGCCGTGACCCTGCCGGGTGACGGCGGCGCACTCCAGGAGGCGAGCTTCGTACTGCCGGACACTGCCCAGGGGGGCATCTACAAGGTCGTGGCAACGACATACTACCCGACCGGAACCATCACCGGCACCGGCATGCGGAGCTTCAGAGTTGCCACCAGCCGGATATCGATAACCCCGGTGCTCCCGCCACTGCTCAGCGTCGGCGATACCACGATATCGTTCACCCTCGCCAATGTGGGCGATCTTGCCGTAGCGGCCGGCAATTTCGGCGTCGCCCTGAAAGAGCCCGGTGGCGACGTCGTGGCAACCGCAGCGCAGGGTTTCAGCCTGGGACTGGGAGAGAGCACGACGCTCACCTTCACGCTGGCGGTCCCTCCCCTCAAGTTCGGCTCGTATACCCTCTCCTACACGGAAAGCGACGAAACGAAATCGGCAGAGACCACCGACATGGCACTCCCCAACTCCGTCGCCATTATGCCGTTCTTCGACAAGCCGACGTATCGGATCAGAGAGACGGCGAACCTGCAGGTCAACCTGAACAACACGGGAACCTTCGCACTGGAAAGCATGGCCGGTACCGGCATTGCGGTTACGCTCTCGGTGCCGGATGCGGCGTATGCGGAGACCAAGACGCTCTCCCTCATCCCTTCTCCATTCGGAGGGACTGAGACTGCCGGTGGCAGTATTCTGCTCTATGGTTTTGCGATTCCTGAGACCGTGACCGCGGGGCTGCATGCTGCAACAGTAACCGTCACCCTGCCGTCGGGCTCCGCAACGGTGCAAACCGCGCAATTGGCCATCCCTGAGCCATCGCTCTCCCTGACACTCCCCCAGACGGCATATCTCGCTGGAGAAACCGTTTCCCCCGTGCTGACGAACAGCGGCGGAGTGGATACACCGGTGCAGTACACGCTGGAACTCTTCGACGTCAGGTCGGCCCGCATCGCCGACAAGAGTGCGACCGAGTCCATCCTGGCAGACGCAGACCTCCCCTTGGCTCTCCCTATTCCGGCAGGGGCGGCAGATGGGGGCTACACCCTTGTTGTGAACTACAAGGACACGAAAACCGGCAAAACGGAGATAGTCCGGAAGCCCTTGGCGATAACCGGGACGAAAGGGACGCTTTCGGTCCGGACCGACAAGCAGGCCTACCTGACAACCGAGGGGATCACCGCCCTGAGCACGGTCGCAAACACCGGCACGGCTCTGCCGAACGGCAATCTCCATCTCCAGGTGTCGACTGCAGCTGGAAGCCAGCAGCAGAAGGTCTGGACCAGTCAGTTTGACTTCCAGCAAGGAACAAGAAACGGGGTGGAAACAACAGTGTAGGCAATCAAGGCGCTGAACTTGGCATTAGCGGTAATTCTTATTGGATATTTGTAAAAAATACGCAGAGTGAAGGCTATTTGAGTGCAATACAACTTAATGGGAGTACTGTTGTTTCAGGTGGATACGGTGGTTATTCGCAATCTGGCAGATTTAGGGTAACCAGGTCAGGTTCAATAATAAATACATTTATTTGGAATGGTTCAGGATGGACTCAACTAGTCAATTACAGTAATTCAAAATTGTCTGAATCAGGTAGAATAGTGCTTTGGCTCTGGAGAGGGTCGGGATATTACGGTACAAATACAAAGTTTGATAATTTCAGTGTTAATTCAGGGCTGATAAAGACTGAAAACCAGACCGTCGATTCTGTCCGTTTACTACCGATTGACGACAACTTTGACGATGGGGTAATCAATGACGACCGTTGGTCAGTGCGGAGTTCGGGGAGTGTCAACACCGGCGAAAGCAACGGGGTGCTGATTACCGAGGACACGACAACCGGCATTCAATCATATGCTAACATTGCCGGCCATTTCCCGCTAACAGGGGATTTCGATATCACGATCAACTGGAGAGAACCGATCGCTCCGGCTTCCGGCGATTGGAGTTCCACCTTCCAGATCAATTCTGTGGACCAGAACATGGTTCCGGACAACCACCTTGTGGGGAATGCCCTGCAGATAAAGCGCGCCTACATCAACGGTGTCGGCCATTCATTTTACACCGGCCGCTTCGACGGCAGTGGTTGGGTTGCCTGGAGCAACCCGGTAATCACAAGCGACATCGCGGGGCGGTTCCGGATAAAGAGGTCAGGTTCTACAGTTACGGTATGGTACTGGAACACCTCCCTGAGCCGATGGGAGTGGAACGGCACCACAGCCGGTTATGCCTGGACGAACGTATGGACTAGCCCATGTTACGTCCAGATCGGGGTTCCCAACAATATCCCCTACAAGCCGGCGGTAAAGACCGAATGGAACAATTTCGAGGTGGATCTTTCTGGCAGATATCCGGACTCCGGTACAATCCGCCTGAAACAGGACGCCGGTCGCATCACCACCTGGCAGAACCTTACCTGGAATACTACAGTTCCCCTCGGCACGTCCCTTCAATTCCGCACCCGCTCGGCAGCCGACGAGTCAGGTCTTGCCAGCGCTACCTGGAGTGATTATCTGACCATCAGCGGTTCACCCATTGCCAGCCCGCCGGGGCGCTGGATCGAGGTGGAGGCGACCCTTGCCACCACCGACACGAACAGCACCCCGCTGCTTCACGACGTTACCGTCACCTATGGCAACAGCCCTGGCGACATCGTCTGGCAGACCGACGTACCGGTCGATCTTGCCCAGGGTGGGGTAGCCGACCCGAACAACGCCATCGGCACGATTGGGTGGGCCGGGAAGTATTATCTACAGGGGACTCTCACCTCCAACACCGGCCAGCCGATAGCAGAAGCCGAATATCCCTTCTATGGGGAACAGGGAACCACCGAACTGCGGCTCGCCACCGACAGAAAGATCTACCGCCCCGGCGATACGGTAACGATCCAGGGAGAAGTCCGGAACCTGTCAGACATTGCGGCAACTGGCCTCGTGTTACAGGTCAGGGATGTGGGGCACGGTGGCGGGACGCTGTACAGTGAGACCTTTGACGTCCCGGCCGCCGAAAACCATCCGTTCAGCTTCACTACCATTGCGGGCAACGACGGCACCTACGGCCTGATCGGCGTCGTTACCCAGAACACTGCCACTCTTGCGGAAATCGCGGATCAGTACGCAACGGCAAGCCTGCTGCTGTCGGCAACCCTCACCGCGCCCGATACCGCGGGGAATGATCCATTCACCGTTACGGTAACCCTCAACAACACCGGCACGGTGAATGCGACGACTGTCGTGCGGATTACGGATGACAGCGGAGCGGTCATCGACAATCAGGAGGTAACGATCCCCGCGGGCGAGACCCGTCTGCTCCAGTACACCCAACGGATCACGGCCGCCACCACGTACACACTGCTCGTAAGCGGCGACCTGAACCAGGCGATGACGAAGAGCGTCCTTTACACCGCGTTGTACACCGACAGCGTCAATGTCGGCACAAAGGTCGTGACGGACAGGATTTCCTACAATCCGAACGAGCAGGCAACGATCAGCTCGACCGTCACAAACCAGAACGCCTTCACCCTGATCGATAACCTCTCCGCCCGGATAACCGTAGTCAACAGTCAGGGGCAAGCCCTCTACTCGACGACGGCATCGCTTCCGCTCCTCAACCAGGGACAGCAGGCGACGCTCAATACGCCGTGGAATACCGGGACTAACCCGCCGGGGACCTATCTCGTCACCCTCCAGGTACTCAATTACGCCGGCACGGGGATTTCTACGGCGGTCTGCAACCTGGTAGTCAACGACACGTCGGTTCCGACCGCACTTCTGCAGGGAGCGATATCGGTCGACACTCAGAGCATCCTCACCGGCGAACCGGTTACCATCTCGTATGGCGTTACCAACGCGGGTAACACCGACCTCACCGACATAGCCCTCTCAGTCCAGACCGACAACCTGTCCGACCTGACCGTGTACAATACGATCACCGGCCTGGCAAGCCTTTCCATCGGAACCATCCCCACGGGCAGCAGCCGGATCGGCACCCAGGGTTACAGCGCCAAGGACTATCTGGTCGTTCTCAGGGCCAGTATCAACGGGGTTGAAGAGACGCTCTCCGGCACATACTTCAGGGTGGAAGGAGCACCGTCGGCGACGGCACTTGCCGCACCGGCAAACGGGGACGACGTGGGCACATTCTCACCACAGCTATCAATCAACAACGCGTCCGATCCCAACGACGACGCGCTCACCTATGACTTCGAACTCTTCACGGACAGTGGTCTGACAAACCGTATTGCCCAAGGCACGCTTCCGGAAACTACCGGTATCACAAGCTGGACGGTCCCCGCCGCCCTGACGGAAAACCAGCCCTATTACTGACGCACCCGGGCCTTCGACGGAAACCTCTCTACTGGCGGCCCCGGGCCTTCGACGGAAAACTCTACGGACCCTGGATGACACCTGCCACCTTCCGTGTCAACACGGTCGACGATCCGCCGGGAGCCCCGACGATCGCCAGTCCGGCGGATGGGACGGCAGTGGCCATGCTGTCACCGACACTTGCCATCAATAATGCCCCGGACCCCGACAGCACCAACCTTACCTACAACTTCGAGATCGCCCTTGATCCGGACTTCACGCAGATAGTGTCGTCAATAATCGGTGTTGCGGGTGGGCAGGGAGCTACCTCGTGGACGCTACCGGTCGAACTGCAGGAAAACGGCTGGTATTACTGGCGTGCCCAAGCGGACGACTGGCTCATGGAAGGCCCATGGTCAACGACGTCGCGGTTCCTCGTCAATACCACCAACGATCCGCCTTCGGCGCCGGTCGTCACAGCTCCTGCCGACGGTTCGACGGTTGCGGCGCTGGCAACCGATGTCGTCGTTGCCAACGGTGTCGATCCGGACTCCTCATCGCTGCTGTACTACTTCGAGGCGGATACGGTGCCGACATTCGACTCACCGGGAATCATCCGGTCGGGGAGCGTGACCGAAGGCAGCGGCACGGCCAACGATCCACCCACGACACCAACCCTTGCCAACCCGTCGAGCGGCGCAGGGGTAAGCGTCTTTTCTCCGGCATTGTCGGTACAGAACGCCACAGACCCGGATGACGACCTCCTGACCTATGAATTCGAGGTCTCTGCGGAGAGCTCAATGGCAAACCCGATCGCTCAGATGAGTGGCATCGTCGAAACGCCAGCAATGACTTCCTGGCCGATCCCGGCTGTGCTCACGGAAAACCAGACCTACTACTGGCGGGCAAGGGCATATGACGGCGCACTGACCAGCGCCTGGATGCCCATAGCCTCGTTCATGATAAACACGGCGAACGACGCCCCCGGCCCAGCTGCTATCATATCCCCCACTGACGGGAGTAGTGTCGGCACGCTGACGCCCACCCTCGAAGTGGCTAACGCTGTCGATCCTGACAGCGACTCCCTCTTCTACGAGTTCGAACTCTATGCCGGAACTACGCTAGTCACTTCGATCAATGGCATTCCGGGCAACACCTCGGAAACGATCTCCTGGACCCTGGCGACCCCTCTCGCCGACAACACGGTCTACCAGTGGCGGGCTCGGGCCTTTGACGGCGATCGGTACGGGCAATGGACGGACATGACAACCTTTACGACCCATATCCCCGTGACGAGTATCCGGGCGGAAATAGAATTCGAACCGAGGACTCTGAATAACTGGAGTCAAGGTCGATGGGTCAAGGTCGAGATAGAGCTGCCCCACGGATACCCGGCCGCCGACATCGATATTTCGTCGATACGGCTTGAAGGAACGGTGCCGGCAGAAACTCTGCCGTACTGTATCAATCAGCATGAGGATGGGGATGAACTGACAATCAAATTCCGGCGCAGCGATGTCATTGCCGTGCTTCCAGCTGGTGAACATGTGCCGGTCCATGTTACCGGCAACGTCGGATCAGCACAATTCGAGGGGGTGGACATCATCAGGGTCATAAAATAGATGACTGAGTGATGTCAGCAGGGAGAATACTACGTCATTATTGTTGTTTATTATGGCAAAGTCTGCGGCAAGATCTTGCATGCAAAACGCAGGAAACCCACCAAAAGCCTTGGTGGGTTTCCATTTTCTCCTTTATTTTTTCAGGTATCGGTGCGGTGAATTGAGTTCACCGGCGAGTGATGCGTCTTCTTAATCCATACTGCCCGGTGGAGTATCTTCCATAAAATATGCAAGCCTCCTTTTGAGTGGTTTCAGCTACCTTCAAGCTGACCTAATCATATCACCCTGAACAGAAAAAAACAGTCTACTAAAAATATTTTTATGCGGGCATACTATCAAATTGTACACTCCGGAATCACGTATCACGGTATGCATAAAGTCGCCAGCTGGCCTGTCATGTCCACCTTCGGCGTAAGAACTCAGCGCAATTCCTCGAATAGATATTCCAGCCCGTTGACCTTTATTTCATAAACGGTACGCAGCATATCCCCCAACTTCCCTTCAGGAAAACCCTGCCCGGCAAACCAGACGACATAAGGTTCCGGAAGATCGATCAACCGGAACCCCTTATACTTGCCAAAAGGCATGCGCATGGAGGCAAGTTCGAGCAATTGAAGATGAGGGCTCATCCCCTGATCTATGGTTTCCATTGTGAGTCCATATGCCGCGTTACCATCTCGGGACAAATCAGTCCATTCTCTGCCGATAGGCATTCAGATAACGTGCATCTTCGGCATAGGTCACTGGATAAATTACAGGGACGAGCTGTGGCTGCATTGAGGCATCGACATTTCTGAAGGTGAAGAGGCAGGAGTTGGAGAGTGCTGTATCTCCACTGGCTTGGCCAAATCGTTCGATGTCAGACTGCACGGTGATCGTTGTCCTGCCGGTGTAAACCACTCTTGCAGTGAATTTCAGCTTATCGCCCAAAAACACCGGCTGATTGAAGTTAATCCGATTGACCTGGAATGGCACAGCCCGGTCCGGAGCGACCATCTCGGCAGCAAGGGCGGCAAGTTCATATGCTCTCCGGATAAGATACCCCCCGAAGACCGTACGCGGGACATTTTCCTGCTCGGGATAAGCTCGCTGCGTGGAGTGCAGCACCAGGTCCCCTGCTCGGATACCATCAAACCCCTCGACTTCCTGCTGCTTGTGCAGCCCTTTGAGGAGCAGGTACTCGTCAAGGGAAGGCATTTCCTCCCCCTGTTGCAAACTGGCCCGGTAGGCTTGCCGGCGCAAGTTGGCCTTCTCGTAACGTTTCTTTTCTACTTCGAGAAGATACTCCAAAGGCGGCAGCGTAAGACTCCGTATGTTGGCCTCTTCGGTTGACCGTGCAACCATGGTGAAGTAAGCGGTGGCTACATGGCTTGAACCGGACCCCAACTGTTCTATGCGAATTCCTACTTCCAGGGAAGATTTGCCTACATGGTTTATTTGAGCTGAAAAGACCATGTCATGTTTTGTATCGGCAGGCCGCCGTATCACTACGCTGTCGATGGCAGCGGTCACAACCCTGGCATCGGGGTAGAATTGATGAACATATGCCAATGAAGTGTTCTCATCCACTTTGTCGAGAACTTCGAGGACTTTGCCAAAACGAATGTTGCCGATAAGTTCCTGGTCTTTGGCAAGAAACCGCCGAGCAAGCAGCGGATCGGTCGAAAAAGGCAGGACAAACAGATATCGCGTGTCATGAGGGGAAATTTTTTGCATTTCTCGTGTGCTTTCCGAAGAGGTCACGGTCAAAATTCTCCATGATGCATGTACGTATATGCATCAACAATAACCCTGGAATGCCTGCAGTCAATCGTAACCATCTCAAAAACCGGAATGGTCGAAAACGGTCCTTCCCTAACCCCTGACCAACCGGCTCACGGCAGCAAAATCACTATCTCCCAATCCGGAGGCGAGGGCACCCTTGTAAAGCTCGTTGACCGTCGCTGCGACAAAGAGCGGCTGACAGACTTCTTCGGCGAGTCGAAGAGCCAACCGCAGATCCTTCTGCATATGCTTGAGAGGGAAGGCCGGCGGGAATTCAGCATTGGCGGCAATTGCCGGGCCTTTCAGGCGGAACATCGGGTTGGACATGGCGCCGGAATCAAGCACTTCGAGCAACTGGGAAAGGTCCAGACCACTTCGTGCCGCAAGCGCCATTCCCTCTGCCAGGCTCGCCATCATCCCCCCCATTATCAGGTTGTTGGCCAATTTCATCCGGGCTGCATTGCCGACTTCGCCCAGGAACAGGATCTTTTTACCCATTGCTTCCATCACCGGCAGTGCCGTATCGAAGAGAGCCCGGTCTCCGGCAGCCATGATGGTCAACGTAGCATCTTCAGCAGGTTTGCGACTGCCAGCCACCGGCGCTTCGAGGAACAATGCACCCCGCTCCCGCGCCAGACGCGCCGTTTCTTTCGACGTCTCCAGATCGATCGTGGAGAAGTCCAGGTATCCCTTGCCCGGCGCCATTCCTGCCAGGATACCGTCGGCACCGTCGCGGACTGCCATGACCGCCTGAGGAGTAGCCATCATCGCACACACGATATCAGAGGTTTCTGCCACTTGCCGGGGCGTGGTCACAGCCTTGGCTCCCGATGCAACAAGCGGCTCACACTTCTCGGGGGAGCGATTCCAGACCGTCAGCTGGTAGCCGGCCTTCAGCAGGTTGGCTGCCATTGCACTCCCCATTATCCCCAGTCCGACAAACCCGATGTTCATGTATGCCTCCTCTATTTGCGCGTAAGCTCCCACCGTAGACAAGGAAGAGTCAGAGTGCTGCCGGCATGTTCAGCATTCGCCTGCGAATATATTGCAGCCTTGCATCAACCCGTTTGCCTCTTGATCCGATAAACCCTGGTTTTCATCGGCATCATGGTCCCGCCGCAGCAATCGCATCCCTGCGGACCTCCGTCCATGACGACAAAGGCCTGATTGCCGCACTCCGGGTGACAGACGGCAAAGCCGATCTCCAGCTCCTTCGGCAGCTCTGCCACTTGCGGCTCCTCGTAATCCATTGCCTCGGCACCGAAGCGCGTCAATGTCTGCAGTCGTTTGAGGAAGATATTCCGTTGACACTTTGCATCGGACAGCTGGGTAAAACGATGGCGGATGGCCTCCAATAGGGGCTCCAGCTCCTCGCTTACTGGACACGATTTTGTTGATTTCGAACGCATGGATTCAGTCCTCAAGAAAAATGAGATAGGTAGTCAATGGCGGAAGCTTACACCAAAAGGAAAGTTTAGGAAATGGCACATGTATGGAACTTTATATATCGCTATAACATTTTAATTTTCAAGTCTGTACTTGCTTAACCCGTTTCAGGACGTGACCCAAAAAAAAAGGCGGTGCAACAATCACCGCCCCTTCTGTCCCCAATATTATTTTCTAGTACCCTGTGTATCTGTTCCCATAACGAGAACGGATACCCGCCTACTCCACGGTCACGCTCTTGGCGAGGTTGCGCGGCTGATCCACGTCGGTCCCTTTCAGGACTGCCACGTGATAGGCCAGAAGCTGCAGCGGCACGGAGAGGATGAGCGGCAGGAGCGTTTCGGCGCAGGCCGGGATCTCCAGGCAGACCTCAGCCTTCTGCCGGACCTCGGCATCGCCTTCGCTGCAAATAGCGATGACCCTCCCCCCGCGGGCGATGACCTCTTCCATGTTGGAAACGACCTTCTCGTAGTGACGGTCCTTGGGAACCAGGACCACCACCGGAATGTTCTCGTCGATGAGGGCGATGGGGCCATGCTTCATCTCGCCGGCAGGGTAGCCTTCGGCGTGGATGTAGGAGATCTCCTTGAGCTTGAGCGCCCCTTCGAGAGCGATGGGATAGCTGCTGCCGCGCCCCAGGTAGAGGAAATCGCGGGCCGTCATGTAGGTGCGGGCAACCTTCTCCACCAGCGGGTCGAGCTTGATGGCCGCTTCGAGGATGGCGGGGCTGTGGACCAGGTCGGCGGTGAGCCGGTGTTCCCGCAGGGCGGCCAGGGTATCGGCCGTCTCGCCGGACTGGGAGATCAGGAGCAGCAGGGTTTTGTCGGTGACCACCGGGTTGCGGTAGCGGAACTCCGAGGCGATATCCACCTCCACCGGAATCCGGCACAACTCCTCGATGAGGAATTTCCCTACCAGCCCCGCGTGCCAGGAGGTGCCGCAGGCCACGACGTAGATCCGCTCGATGTCGCACAGCTCCGCATCGGATAGCTTCAGATCCTCCAGGAAGACATCCCCTTCCGCTTCGCGCAGGCGGCCGGCAATGGTATCCCGCACGGCCCGGGGCTGCTCGAAGATCTCTTTGAGCATGAAATGCTTGTAGCCCCCTTTTTCCGCCATCAGCGGCGACCAGTCGATATGCCGCGATTTCTTCTCCAACGGCTGGCCCGACACGGTGGAAAAGGCGGGCTGGCTGCCGCGGAAGACAACCAGTTCCCCATCCTCCATGAAGACCATCTCCCGCGTATGGGAGAGGATCGCCGGGATGTCGGAGGCGACGAAGAACTCGCCCTCGCCGAGTCCGACCACCATGGGGGAGCCCTGCTTGGCCGCGATCATGGTCTCGGGCTCACGGTCGCAGAGGATGCAGACCGCATAGGCACCGCGCAGTTCCTGCAGGGCAGTCCGTACCGCCTTTTCGAAATCGCCGGCCTCCTTGAGCCGTTCCTCTATCAGGTGGGAGATCACCTCGGTATCGGTTTCGCTCCTGAACTGGCACCCCCGGCCGGAGAGCATCTCCTTGAGCTGGAGGTAGTTCTCGATGATGCCGTTGTGCACGACAATGATGGAGCCGGCCTGGTGCGGGTGGGCATTGGTCTCGGAAGGGCGGCCATGGGTGGCCCACGACTATTCCGCACATGGGATTATCTCCAATCTCTATTCGCGCTTTTTCAACTTCCACCCCACCTTGTTGACCTGCGGCGAGCGGGCAATGGCAAGGGAATCAGGAGGGATGTCATGGGTTACGGTAGTGCCGGCTGCGATGAGAGAGTTGCGCCCCACCGTGACCGGCGCCACCAGTTGCACGTCGCTGCCGACGAAGACGCCATCCTCGATGACGGTCCGGTGTTTTTTCACCCCGTCGTAGTTGCAGGTGATGGTGCCGCAGCCGATGTTGACGTCGCGGCCGATGGTGGCGTCCCCCAGATAGGTGAGGTGCGACGACTTGGAGCCTTCCCCCATGTCGATCTTTTTGGTTTCGACGAAATTGCCGATCTTCACGTGGGCACCCAACGCCGTTTCGGGACGAAGGTGCGCCATTGGCCCAACAGCAGTCTCCTCGCCGACGGTGGAACCGGTCATGACCGAACCAGCCTTGATGGTGACCCGGTCGGCAATGCGGCAATCCCGGATGACGACGGAAGGCTCTATGACGCACCCCATGCCGATGACGGTATTGCCGCTGATCTGCACATTGGGGTGGATGATGGTATCGGTACCGATCTGCACCGTGCCGTCGATGTAGGTGCTGGCCGGGTCGACGATGGTCGTGCCTGCCAGCATAAGGCCTTCGTTGATCCGGCGCCGGATGACCGTCCCGGCAGCGGCCAGTTGGACGCGGTCGTTGACCCCCATCACCTCGTTCGGGTCGTCGATGGAGAATGCGATGGCCAGCAGGCCGCGCTCGGCAGCCTGGGTGACGATGTCGGTCAGGTAATATTCCCCCTGGGCATTGTCGTTGGAGAGGCTGGCGACCGCATCGAAGAGGAAGCCGGCTTCGACGCAGTAGATGCCGGAGTTGATCTCCCTGATCTGACGCTCGTCGAGGGTGGCGTCCTTCTCCTCCACGATGCGCAGGACCCGTCCCCCCTCCCGCTTGACCACCCGGCCATACCCGTGTGGATTTTCCAGATGTGTCGTCAGGACGGTCAGGGTGGCGTTACGCTGACGATGCTCTGCCAACATGGCACTCAAGGTCTCTCCACGGATAAGAGGAACATCGCCGCAGAGGATGAGCACCGTTCCGTCAAATCCGGCCAAGGCCTCATGGGCGCAGGCAACCGCATGCCCCGTACCGAGCTGTTCCAGTTGAGCGGCAAAGCTCAGCGACTCTTCGCGGGCAAAATACTCCTGGACCTTCTCTGCCTGGTGCCCAACCACCAGCACCATCCTGGCCGCCCCGGCCTGACGGGCGGACATCACCGGCCATGCCACCAGCGGCATCCCCCCCACCGGGTGCAGAACCTTGACCAGGTCCGATTTCATCCTGGTCCCCTTGCCCGCGGCAAGGATTACAGCTGCCACCTCGCTCATGCTTCACCCTCCTCTGGAATTCCGGCCGGTCAGCGGTCTGGTTACTTTATACAATAGAGAGGAGGAGCGTCAAGGAATTAGGCAGATTTCATCCGCAGGCCCAGGCTGTGACAACAACTGCCCCCCGTCGGTTTTTGGCTTTACATGTCGCTATGTTGCGGCTATCATTTGCGGTGGAGGATGTTAATGGGGATTGCCGAGGAGATTGCCCTCTTCGAGGATAAACTGAACGAGTTGGTGAGAAGATACGAACAGTATTTTCTCGGACTGGAAAAACGGGAACCGGTCCGTCTGCTGGAAGATGTGGAGAGGATCGCACGCCGCTACTCCGCCACCCCCATTACCAACACCATGGTGAAGTTCCGTTACAATTCGCTGGTGGCGCGCCTCAGCACCTACAAACAGCACTGGAACAGGATCCTGCGCCTCATGGAGGAAGGGAAATACTCACGGGACCGCTTCCGGATGGAGATGCACCAACTGAACGGCAAACTGCCGACCACTCCCGGCGAACGCCCCCTGGCCCCCCAGGAAATAGACGGTGTCTACCGGCAATACATCGAAGCCCGCAAGGCTTGCAATATGAGAATCGACAACATCACGCACGACGTGATCCAATCCGCCCTCGAAAAACAGAAACCAACCCTGCAAAAGAAATACAGCTGCGAAAAGATCGAATTCCGGGTCGTTGTGGAAGACGGTAAACCGAAAATCAAGGCCCGTCCCAAAAGCTGACGCAGCTGCATCCGGAGCAGCGCGAACACCCTCCACGAAAATCTCCGGGCCCAAACCAGTAACTGTGCATAAAAAATGTACAGTGTATAGCTTTTTTGTTGCTTTTGCTCATGCGCGTGTATTAGTATTGCCGGGATTATAAACTAATCATGGGGAATCATTCTAAAACATCGTTCACATCCCCCGTATACATTCCCGGCATTGCACAGTGGCAGCCACCTCACGGGCTGCCACACATAATTTAATACCTCGAACACCTCACCTTATACACTCTCAGTTCAGGAGGAGTTGCATGTTGCAGATGGTTTTCAGACTCATTCCCTCCCTGGCGGTACTGCTGGCGCTTGCTCTGCCGGTACAGGCCGAACAGGGCATGGCCATCGACCCGGCCACCTGCCTCGGCTGCCACAGCGGCAAGATCTCGGCTGCCGCCTACGCCGCATCGGTCCACGGCAAAAACGCCTGCACCAGCTGTCACGTAGAGATCGTCGACCTCGCCAAGCACATGAAAGGCGAAACCAAGGTCAACAAGGTCCGCTGCGAGCGTTGCCACAAGAAAGAGAACGCCGAGCACTACGACAGCGTCCATATCCAGAAGGGGGTCATGTGCGCGGACTGCCACACCGACATCCACACCCATCGTTACTGGAAGAAGGACAAGCGGATTGCCGTTGCCAAATGCGTCCAGTGCCATGACAAGGAAAGCGTCTACCAGAAGTCGGTTCACGGCAAGGCCGTTGCCGCCGGCAACCAGGACTCCGCCGCCTGTACCGACTGCCACAACCTGCATGACATCAAACCGCTCGGCCCCAAGGGTTCCTATGCCGAGCGCGATTTCCACACCGGGGTCTGCCTGAAGTGCCACGCCAACAAGGAGATGATGCAGCGCAACAACGTCTTCAACGTGGCGGTCAAGACCTACATGGAGAGCTACCACGGCAAAAACTACCGTCTCGGTTTCCCTGAGAAGGTAGCGGGCTGTGCCGACTGCCACACCGCCCACAATGTCCTCCCCAAGAGCGACCCCAATTCCAGCGTCAACCCGAAGAACCTGGTGAACATGTGCGCCAAGTGCCACCCCAAGGCAACGCCGCTCTTTGCCAAGTACTATTCCCACGGTGAGGCCGACCGGGACAAATACCCGCTGCTCTACTGGACCCTGATGGCCATGACCGGCCTGCTGGTTTCCACCTTCGTCGTCTTCTGGATCCATTCGCTGCTCTGGATGTTCCGCGGCTTTGTCGACAATCGCGAGAAACTGGCCGCCATGCATAAGGGCACGCACCACGAAATGCACGTCGAAGAACCGCACAAGCAGTACCGTCGCTTCCTGAAGCGCCATGTCTTCCTGCACCTGCTGGTCATCATCAGCTTCCTCGGCCTCTCCCTCACCGGTCTGCCGCTGAAATTCAGCGATCAGGCATGGGCAAAGGTCTTCATGAACCTGTACGGCGGTTCGGCCAACGCCGGCCTCATCCACCGCGCCTGCGCCGGCATTACTTTCGTCTACTTCGCCGGTGCCCTGCTTCTCTCCTTCCACTTCCTCTTCGTCAGGAAGGACCTGCCGGGCAACTGGCTGCAGAGGATGTTCGGTCCCGACTCGCTGATGCCGACCTTCCGCGATATCAAGGATGTCACCGGCATGGTTCGCTGGTTCCTCTTCCGGGGGCCGAAACCGACCTTCGACCGCTGGACATACTGGGAAAAATTCGACTTCATCGCAGTCTTCTGGGGTATGTTCGCCATCGGCGGATCGGGTCTGATGCTCTGGTTCCCCGAATTCTTCGGCCTATTCCTGCCGGGATGGATGTTCAACATCGCCACCATCGTCCACTCCGATGAGGCGCTCCTGGCAACCGGCTTCATCTTCACCGTCCACTTCTTCAACACCCACGGACGGCCGGAGAAGTTCCCCATGGACTTCGTCATCTTCAACGGCCAGATCTCCAAGGAAGAGCTGCTGGAAGAGCGTGGCGACCAATGGAAGCGCTACCAGGATCTGGGAATCATGGAGAAATATGCCTGCAAGAAGACCAGCGGCATTGCCTATGACTTCTTCGTCAAGGCCTTCGGGTTCTGCGCAGTCATCACCGGTATCACCCTGGTGGTGTTGATGATCTTCGCCTTCATGACCGGCGGCGGTCACGGTTAATCCAGCAGAACTGCAGTCTTCAGGGGGGTGCCAATGGCGCCCCCCTTTTTTTTGCATCCGACCTCCAATGTGACGGCAACAGTCGCTGGCGCCGCACGGGCGTTCGACGGAATCCCGCTCTTGAGGGGTGCATTTCCCGGCAGATTTTGCTATAGTTACGCCCTGGCGCGCCCTGTTCCGAATACCGCGAGCCGATTCACCTATGCAAGGAGCCCCGATGGAACTCTTCGAGCTGACCATCCACCAGCTGCATGACAAACTGAAACGCAAGGAGGTTTCGGCTCTGGAAGCGACCGAAGCCTACCTCTCCCGCATCGAGTCCACCAATCAGACGGTCAATTCCTTTATCACCGTAACCGCAGATACGGCACGGCAGGCAGCAGCAGCAGCGGATGCCCGAATCGCTGCCGGGCATGCGGACATACTCACCGGCATACCGCTCGCCCTCAAGGACATCTTCGTCACCAAGGGGATCCGGACCACCTGCGCCTCGAAGATGCTGGAACACTACATCCCCCCCTACGACGCAACGGCCTGGACGCGCCTTGCGTCGCGCGGTGCCGTCCTGGTCGGCAAGCTCAACCAAGACGAAGTCGCCATGGGTTCTTCCTGCGAAAACAGCCCGTTCGGCCCGACGCGCAACCCCTGGACCCCGGAGTACATCCCCGGCGGTTCGTCGGGCGGCTCGGCAGCGGCAATTGCGGCACAGCAGGCAGCCGGCACGCTCGGAACCGACACCGGCGGCTCCATCCGCCAGCCCGCATCCCACTGCGGCTGCGTCGGGCTCAAGCCGACCTATGGCCGCGTATCGCGCTTCGGTGTGATCGCCTATGCCTCGTCCCTGGACCAGGTGGGGCCGATGGCGCGGGACGTCACTGACTGCGCCATCCTGCTCGGCGCCATCGCGGGATACGATCCCAACGACTCCACCAGCGTGGATATTCCGGTTCCCGATTACCGCTCGACCCTGGCCGCGGGTGTCAAGGGGATGAAGATCGGCCTCCCGGACGAGTATTTCATCGAAGGGCTCGATCCTGACGTGAAAAAGTCCATGGACGCTGCCATCGCCACCTACCGGGCACTAGGCGCGGAGTCCGTCCGGATATCGCTCCCGCACACCGATTACGCTGTGGCCTGCTACTACCTGATCGCCACCGCCGAGGCGAGTTCCAACCTCGCCCGTTACGACGGTGTCCGGTTCGGCCATCGCGCCGGCGAGGCGGCCGGCCTCATCGACATGTTCATGAAGAGCCGCGCCGAAGGCTTCGGACCCGAGGTGAAGCGGCGGATCATGCTCGGCACCTATGCCCTTTCCTATGGCTACTACGACGCCTACTATCTCAAGGCGCAGAAGGTCCGCACCCTGATCCGCCACGATTTCCTCCAGGCGTTCGACCAGGTCGACGTGATCCTGACCCCCATCGCCCCGACCCCTGCCTTCCGGATCGGCGAGAAGGTCGACGACCCGCTGCAGATGTACCTGTCCGACATCTTCACCATCCCGGTCAACCTGGCAGGGACCTGCGCCCTGTCGGTGCCGGCGGGCGAAAGTCGGGACGGCCTTCCCATCGGGCTGCAGCTTGTCGGCAGGCCCTTTGGCGAAGAGGCCATCCTCCGTGCCGCCTACGCCTTCGAGCAGGCGAGCGATCACAAGGATCGCCCCTACACAGGTATTACCGGAGAACCATTTTATGAACTACCAGCCCGTCATCGGACTCGAAGTCCACGTCCAGCTGCTGACCAATACCAAGATCTTCTGCGGCTGTTCCACCACCTTCGGCGCCAGCCCCAACTCCCAGACCTGCCCGGTCTGCCTCGGTCTGCCGGGGGCGCTGCCGGTACTGAACAAGAAGGTGGTGGATTATGCCATCCGCGCCGGACTTGCCACCAACTGCAGCATCTCACCCCGCAGCGTCTTTGCCCGCAAGAACTACTTCTACCCCGACCTCCCCAAGGGTTACCAGATCAGCCAGTATGAACTCCCCATCTGCCTGGCCGGCCACCTGGACATCGAGGGGGATTGTGGTGTCAAGCGGATCGGCATCACCCGCATCCACATGGAGGAAGACGCCGGCAAACTGGTCCATGCCGACGTTTCCGGGCTGGGGGACGGCTCCGGGGTCGACCTGAACCGCGCCTGCACCCCGCTTCTGGAGATCGTCTCCGAACCGGATATCCGCACGGCCGACGAGGCAATCGCATACCTCAAGAAACTGCACCAGATCGTGGTCTATCTGGGAATCACCGACGGCAACATGGAGGAAGGAAGCTTCCGCTGCGATGCCAACGTCTCGGTGATGCCGGTTGGGAGCACCACCTTCGGCACCAGGGCAGAGATCAAGAACGTCAACTCCTTCAAGTTCGTCAAACAGGCCATCGAATACGAGATCGAACGGCAGATCGAACTGATCGAGGAAGGGGGCAGGGTTGTCCAGGAGACCCGCCTGTTCGACCCGAACAGCGGCGCCACCCGCTCCATGCGGGGCAAGGAGGAGGCCCACGACTACCGCTACTTCCCCGATCCCGACCTGGTGCCGCTGGTCATCTCCAACGACTGGATCGAGGAGGTGGAGCTCACCCTGCCGGAACTGCCCGACCCCAAGCGGAAGCGTTACCAGGAAGAGCTGGGGCTGACCGCCTACGACGCCGAGGTGCTGACCGCCAGCCGGGAGCTGGCCGAATATTTCGAGGCCTGCCTCACAGCCGGCGCCCAGCCAAAGGGTGCGGCCAACTGGGTCATGGGCGAGGTCACCCGCGGACTCAACGACGCCGGGCTCGCCATCACCGGCTGCCCTGTTGCGCCGCAGCAGCTGGCCGACCTCCTGGCGCTGATCGACAAGGGGGTCATCTCCGGCAAGATCGCCAAGACCGTCTTCGACGAGATGTGGCAAAGCGGCAAGGCACCGGCGGCCATTGTCGAGGAAAAGGGGCTGGTACAGGTCTCCGACACCGGCGAGATCGAAAAGATCATCGACGAGATCATGGCAGCCAACATGGGCCAGGTAGAGGAGTACCGCGGCGGCAAAGAAAAGGTCTTCGGCTTCTTCGTCGGCCAGGTAATGCGCGCCTCCAAAGGCAAGGCCAACCCGGCGGTGGTGAACGAGCTGCTGGTGAAGAAGCTGAAGGGGTAGGAAGTAGTCCGGAAGGGGCCGAGTGTATCAGCCTGGATGAGGTGCCACGGGTAATGCGGCAAACGCTGACGGTCGACAACGGCAGTGAGTTTGCACAATTCAAAGAGTTGGAGAAAAAGGCACGACTGGCGGTCTACTTTGCCGACCCTTATTCAGCGTGGCAACGCGGAACCAACGAAAATACGAACGGCTTGTTACGGCACTATTTCCCCAAAGGGACGGACTTTCGGACAATCTCGGAAAGGGAAATTGAACTCATAGTCAAAAAGGTCAATAACCGACCAAGGAAATGTCTCAACTACCAGACGCCACATGAGGTCTTTTTTCAAACTTCCCGTGTTGCACTTGCAATCTGAATTCACCACCCCTCCACCTCTGCGCCCAGCTCCCTCAAAATCTCTGCCTCAATCCGCTTCGCATCCGGCAATTTCCCGGCCAGTTCCTTGGGCAGATCATGGGTCAGGGTGTATTCCGCCACTCCTACCGGTTTGTCGATACCGCGCAGAGCGTATTCAACTTCCACCCGGTTTCGATCGGCGCAGAGAATGATGCCGATTGACGGGTTTTCGTCCGGCTCACGGACGAAATCGTCAAGCAGGTTGAGATAGAAATTCATCTTGCCGGCGTATTCAGGGAGAAAGGCGCCGCTTTTCAGCTCCACCGCCACCAGACTTTTCAGACGTCGATGATAAAAGAGAATATCGATAAAGTAATCCTTCCCCTCCAGACTCACCCGGTATTGATTCCCCAGAAAAGCAAAGCCGTAGCCCAACTCCAG
>JACRPV010000208.1:0-3753 GCA_016223015.1 Geobacter sp.
CGGTAACCCCCTCCTGGTCCAGCAGGGTGGCAACATCCATGAAGCCGTGGCCGTAGGCATCGGCCTTGACCACGGCCAGGACGCCGCAGTCCGGACGGACCGCCCGCCGTACCTGGGCATAGTTGTGGCGCAGGGCCGCAAGGTCTATCTCTGCTATGGTGGGGCGACTGTCCATGATCGGCTCGCGAATCGGAATGTGTCCGGATAAGGCACTGGCAGTTTCCGGATCGGAAAGGAGGGATTTTTCGGCCTGGCAAGGAAATCAAGGGATTGCGCGGAGGCGTAGCAGCGCTACGCCGCACAAGGAATCCCGCGGATTGACACCGCCAGGGCGGAAAAGAACCCTTTCCGGACGGAAACTATCTATCATGTATACAAGACCGTGTAAAGCCCATTCCCGTTTATTGTCATTGACTTGCCGGGCGTTTTCCATTAGCTTATGGAAATTATTTGCCAGCTGGGGGAGTTCGCAAGAACTGAGATCCGCTAACCCAGGAGCGTCAATTTTTCGCAAGATCAAGGCTGTCGAGGGATTGCACGGAGGCGTACCGATTGGTACGCCGCACACGCAAGCCCGAAGACTTACGCAGAGATTGCGGAAAAGGGGCGCTCCCGACGGTGGAAACCCTTTGAACCTGATCCGGTTAATGCCGGCGTAGGGAAGCGGCTCCTGACACCCTCCATTCGCCGACCAGGTAAGCCGTATCCCAACAGGTGCGGCTTTTTGCGTCTCTTCTCCAGCACAGGAACTCTATGGATCGCAGGAAATCCGATCATCTTCGGCTCGTCGTGGATCGCAGCGACGACGCCTTCAGGCTTAACGGGCTCTACCTGGTCACCGACGAAGGGGAGCAACTGGTCGAGCGGGTGCGGCGGGCGATTGCCGGCGGCGTCTCGGCACTCCAGTTCCGCCGCAAGACGGGAGAGCGGGCAGAGAGGCTCAGCCTCGGCAGGGAGCTGCGGGAGCTTTGCGCCCAGGCCTGCATCCCGTTCATCGTCAACGACGACCTCTCCCTGGCCCTTGAGCTGGATGCCGACGGCCTCCACCTGGGCCAGGACGACGGCGACCCTGCCGAAGCCCGCAGGCAGCTCGGTTCCCACCGCCTGCTCGGCATCTCGACCCACGACCTGGACGAGGCCCTGGCCGCCCAGGCCGCCGGTGCCGACTATATCGGTTTCGGCGCCATGTTCCCCACCCGGAGCAAGGAAATCCGGCATCTGGCCGGTCCCGAAGGGCTGGCAGCGATCCGCGATCAGATCAAGATTCCGCTGGTTGCCATCGGCGGCATCACCCGCAACAACGTGGCCAGGGTGATCGACAGCGGCGCCGACGCCGTGGCGGTCATCTCGGCAGTGCTGGAGAACCGCGACCCTGCAGCCGCTGCCGCGGAACTGGCGCTGCAGTTCAACCGGAAAAATCCCTTCCCCCGCGGCGCCGTGCTGACCGTGGCCGGAAGCGATTCGGGGGGCGGCGCCGGCATCCAGGCGGACCTGAAGACCATCACCCTCCTCGGCTCCTACGGCTCGTCGGTCATCACCGCCCTCACGGCGCAGAACACCCGTGGCGTCTCCGGCATCCACCCGGTTCCGCCCGAGTTCGTGGCAGAGCAACTGGATGCGGTACTTGCGGACATCCCGGTAGATCTAGTGAAGACCGGCATGCTCTTCTCCGCACCGATCATCGACATCCTGGCGCAGCGGCTGGAGGAGCAGCGCCGGCTCCTGCCGATCGTCGATCCGGTGATGGTCGCCAAGGGGGGGGCATCCCTCATCGACCGCGACGCGGTCACCTGCCTCAAGCACCGGCTCCTGCCGCTCGCCTACCTGATCACCCCCAACATCCCCGAGGCGGAACGGCTGAGCGGCCTGGACATCAGCGACGAGGAAGGGATGCAGCAGGCCGCACGCGCCATCCACCGCATGGGAGCGAGAAACGTCCTGATCAAGGGTGGACATCTGGGGGAGGGTTCCGCGGTGGACATCCTCTTTGACGGCAGCGCCTTCATCCGCTATCCGGGCCAGCGCGTCCATACCCGCAACACCCACGGCACCGGCTGCACCATGGCCTCTGCCATCGCCACCTTTCTGGCCCAGGGTGAGCCGCTGCAGGTCGCCATCAGCCGGGCCAAGGAGTTCATAACCGCCGCCATCCGCCTTGCCCAGCCGCTGGGCAAGGGACACGGACCGGTCAACCACTATCTTGCCGCACGGGAAACGAGAGACTAGATACCGGGAGAAATCCCGCCGCCATTACGACAAGGAGCATTGCATGAAGACCCAACTCGAACTGGCCCGCCAGGGCATAATCACCGACATGATGCGCGAAGCGGCAGCAGCCGAGGGGGTCCCTGCGGAGACCATCCGCGACGGCATCATCGACGGCACCATCATCATCTGCCACAACGTGAAACGGGTAAGCGGCATCCCCCTGGCAGTGGGCAAGGGGTTGCGCACCAAGGTCAACGCCAACATCGGCACCTCTGCCGACGACACCGACATCTCCAAGGAGCTGGAAAAGGCGCGCGTGGCAGTGAAGCACGGGGCCGACGCCCTCATGGACCTGTCAACCGGCGGGCCGGTGGATGAGATCCGCCGTGCCATCATTGCCGAGACCCGCGCCTGCATCGGCACGGTCCCCCTCTATCAGGCTGCGCTGGATGCGGTCCGGACCAAGAAGAAGGCGATCGTGGACATGACCGTGGACGACATCTTCGCCGGCATCGTCAAGCATGCCGAGGACGGGGTGGACTTCATCACGGTTCACTGCGGCGTTACCCGTTCCACGGTCGAGCGGATGCAGAACGAGGGGCGGCTGATGGACGTGGTCTCCCGCGGCGGCGCCTTCACCGTGGAGTGGATGGCCTACAACAACAAGGAAAACCCGCTGTTCGAGCATTTCGACCGGCTGCTGGAGATCGTGAAGGCATACGACATGACCCTGTCGCTGGGAGACGGGTTCCGGCCGGGCTGCCTGGCCGATGCCACGGACCGCGCCCAGATCCACGAGCTGATCCTCCTGGGGGAGCTGACCCAGCGCGCCCGCGAGGTGGGGGTGCAGGTGATGATCGAAGGGCCGGGCCATGTGCCGCTGCACCAGATCGAGGCCAACATCATCCTGCAGAAGCGGCTCTGCCACGGGGCACCCTTCTACGTGCTGGGACCGCTGGTTACCGATATCGCGCCGGGCTACGACCATATCACCTGCGCCATCGGCGGCGCCATTGCCGCTGCCGCCGGCGCCGACTTCCTCTGCTACGTCACGCCGTCGGAGCACCTGCGCCTTCCCACGGTTGAGGATGTGCGGGACGGGGTCATCGCCTCCCGGATCGCGGCCCACGCCGCCGACATCGCCAAAGGGGTCAAGGGAGCCATGGAAAAGGACATCGCCATGGCAAAGTGCCGCAAGAAGCTCGACTGGGAAGGACAGTTCGCCCTTTCCCTCGACCCGGACAAGGCCCGCCAGTTGCGCGCCGAATCAGGGGTCGCCGACCACGGCGCCTGCACCATGTGCGGCGAATTCTGCGCCTACAAGGTTATGGACGACGCCATGGAGAGAAAGGCCGCCCACGGCTGACCCACAGCAGGCAGGCGCCGGGTATCGTACCGGCCCGGCCGCAGTCCCCTTCCCTATCCGATCATCGGCCGCCCTGCCACAACAGGGCGGCCCTCACCTCACCTCACCTCACCTCACCTCACCTCACCTCACCTCACCTCACCTCACCTCACCTCACCTCACCTCACCCCACCTCCCCC
>JACRPV010000208.1:3813-5254 GCA_016223015.1 Geobacter sp.
ATTATCTGCAGTTACATGCCTTTTTCAGGTTCATCCCCGTCGATGCAGCACAGGAACAGTGCTGCGCAGTAGCGCTTCGCCATTGCCAGCTCCGCCTCGTCCAGCCGTTCCACGGCAACCGGTTCCCTGAACCTCCGCAGAAACCGCCGGGCAGCCCGGTCGAGGCACGGGTTGGCAGAGCCGAGCCGGCCGTCGATCCTGAGCGGCAGTAGCCTGAAACCGGACACGGCCCTCTGCAGCACCGGGTTGAGCAGCAGCCTGCTGTCGGCAACCGGTGGAGCTGCGCCGCGCGGCTCCTTCCCGGCAAGGAGGGTATAGTTGTGCCCGATCGTGCCTTCCCGTTCGGCCCTGCGCAGCCGTTCCACCTCTGCTGCCGCATCTGGCGCGGCTCCGCTGTGGGTGAAGAGCAGCGGGGTCAGGCCGGCCCCCTCCAGGAGTTCCATCAGCTGGTCGATGCGATAGGTTCTGGCCCTCGGATGGAGGAAGGCATCGGCAAACCCGGCTGCAGAGCGAGCCTCGGGGAGTTCGGCGACGACCCTGGCCAGGCGCGACCCTTTCGGTGCCCGGCGAACCAGCTGCCGCGCCGTCGCCGGATCGGCGATGCCGAGCAGTCGGAAGGCCCGGCGGACCGCCTCCACCTCCCGCCGGGCTCCGTGGCTGTAGACCATGAGCCGCAGGATGCTGCCGGGAGCAAGGCGTCCTGCCAGGGCGGCCAGGCCCGAGGCAGGGTCTGCCAGGTGATGGAGCACCCCGTAGGCATCGATGAGATGGAACAGTCCCGGCGCCACTGCCGGGTCGGTCAGGTCGCCGCAGACAAAGTTGACTGTGCTGCAGCCGTGCAGCCGGGCATGGAGACGAGCCCGTTGCAGCGTGGCAGTCGACAGGTCGAGGGCGATGATCCGGGCGCCCGGATTGGCGATGCTGAAGGGATAAGGGGAAAAGGTGCCGCAGCCGGCCAGGAGTATCCTTTGCCGGAAGGCGGGGAGCAGGCTGCCGTTGCAGCGCGCCCAGAGGGCCGTGAGGTTGAGGGCATAGGTGTCCCACGGCCTGACCGCTGCCAGGAGCGGTATGCGGGGGTAGGGATGGCGCTCGTAGTGGTCGCGGACGGCATCGTTCACGCAGGCGCCCCTGCCGGCTGGGCGCTGCCGGGCTCCAGGCCCATGGTTGCCAATCGCCTGCCATCGGCTACACTGTTTTTGAGCGTCATCATGCAATCCGGAAACGGATGAGATATCATCGGAGAGGAGAGAAACATGCAGGAACGTACCGGCATCATCACCTTCAAAGGAAACCCCATGACCCTGCTCGGCCCGGAACTCAAGGTGGGAGACCGTGCACCCGATTTCCGGGTGGTGGACAACGGCCTGGCCCCGGTAACACTGGCCGATCTGAGCGGCATCACAATCATCAGCTGCGTCCCGTCGCTGGACACCCCGGTCTG
>JACRPV010000190.1 GCA_016223015.1 Geobacter sp.
GCTTGGAGGCACTACCCTGGGCATGGAATGCCTTGAGGAATTCACGCGCTTCCCGGTATGCCATTTCCTGAATCAGTTGCATATTTTCCTGCGGAATTGCATCTATCTCCGCTTTGAAGACGGCGGTCGCATATTTGATGTCCCGGCCGTTTTCCTTTGACCATGCGCGCATGGCAGCCATGAGCTCTACGGGCAATCCGGCATGGGCAACATTCTGCCAGAGGGTCCCGATGTTCCCCTTGCGGATGCCGAAGTCGGCCAGGCGACCGACGATACGGAGCGGTGTGCCGGTGATGCCGTGCTGGACCAGGCCTGCAAGACCGAATTCGCGCGCCAGGGCGAATATCTCGCCGGTCCGTTCCAGGTCGATACTGACAATCTGACCGTCCAGATAGTTTCCGCTTTTTGAACCATTATCGATCGCCAGCAGGTGGGGCCGTATTCCCTTTCCCACCAGGCTGGAGAGGAAATCGCGCGCCTCTGCCACTTCGGTGAGGGTGGAGGAGCTTCCAACGGTGGAAACTTCACCCAGTTCCACCTCAAGCCCGAAATCCCTCTCGGTGATCGGTCTGGCGAGCTGTTGTATGATGGTGATATTGTCGCTCAGGGGATTGAATGACGCATCGAGGGCATAGGACGTGAACCCGGCGGCAAGCTGCGCTTCGATAAGCTGCTGCGCTGCTTGTAATTCGTCTGCAGATGTGTCTCTGATGGTGACGTGGTCGGCGTGGATGATGAACGGTTTTGTAAAGCCGCATGCCTCGGCATATGACAGGACCGTTGTGCTGAAACTTTCGGGAGTCTGCCCAGTATAGCCGCCGTCAATCCCTCCTTCGGTTCTGGTGAGTTCGAAGGCGACAACGGCATCGAGTTCCTGTGCGGCACGCATGATGCCGGGGATGACATGAGAGATGCGGGGGTTGGCTGCCATGACGATCATCCGCTCATGGCAGAGGCCGAGGAATACATCCTGTCCGGACAAAAGGCAGACAGTGCTTTCAGTGCCCAACCGGTCACGGACAACGGATGGAACGAAGTCGAGGAGTTGTTTCGGCATTGATGCTTCCCTATCTATCTGTAGGCTGAGGAAAGATTCATTAATTTATCACGAGCCGTCAAGACCGTCAAGACGTATCCGAATCCGCGCTGTACTGGGTGACGCGGGATTCCTGTTCTGGGGTCCGGAAGCCGTGGCGTTTTCAATGATGGTGTCCGCATGGTCGGTCTATACCCGTTCGTATGGCTCGAACAGCCGTTTAAACTCATCCAGGGCAAAACGGTCGGTCATGCCGGCAATATAATCACAGATTACCCGCTCCCTGCCCATATGGTCCATCTTTCGGACATGCTTCTTCGGCAGCAGGGTGGGGTGTTTTGCGTATGTGTCAAAGAGCATGCTGAGGTACCGCTCAGCCTTGACCCGCATCCGTTCAACCTTGTAGTGACGGTAGAGGTTCTCGTAAAGAAACCGCTTGAGCTGTCTGTTTTTCTCGGAAAGAGCGGGGCTTAAGGCCACCACCTGGCGGTTGACCCGTCGCAGGTCGTCGATGGATGAAATGGAGTATTCATGCAGGTTGCGCATGGTGGTCGAGGTCAGGTCGGTGATGAAGTAGCCGATCAGGGCGCTGATGGTCTGGCATTTGATGCGGTCTTCGTCGATGTCCGGATAGCGGGCGCTGACAGTCTCGAACATTTCCTGCCAGAGATCGACGTGGCGAAGCTGCTTCAGGGTCAGATACCCGGATTTCAGGCCGTCATCGATGTCGTGGTTGTTGTAGGCGATCTCGTCGGCAAAATTTATCAATTGCGCTTCAAGGGTCGGCACGATGCCGGGCATGAAATCATCGATGATACCGGCTGGCCGGTCGTAGGGGGATGAATGCTTGATGATCCCCTCGCGCACCTCCCACGACAGGTTGAGCCCATTGAACCCCGGATACCGTTCTTCCAGTTCGTCGATGACACGTAGCGACTGCAGGTTGTGCTCGAAACCGCCATGTGTTTCCATGAGACGGTTCAGCACCTCCTCTCCGGTATGGCCGAACGGGGTGTGACCCAGGTCATGAGCCAGAGCGAGCGCTTCGGTCAATTCTTCGTTGAGCCGCAGCCGTCTCGCGATCGCCTTTCCGATCTGGGCAACTTCCAGTGAATGGGTCAGGCGGGTACGATAATAGTCACCCTCATGGTTGACAAAGACCTGGGTCTTGTATTCAAGTCGTCTGAAAGCCGCACAGTGGATGATCCGGTCCCGGTCGCGTTCGAATGCGGGTCTGCTGTCCCGGAGCTCTTCCGGGTATTTGCGGCCACGCGACAGGGCGCTGCTGGATGCATAAGGTGCCAGGTCCGGCCGTTCCATGGAAGCTTCGCGGTTGACCACAGTCGTTACCTCCCTCGTTACCTCAGCGTGTCGGTTTTCCGGGGGCTGGCAAAACGATCTTCGGCTCCCGTGACGCGCGATAGAGGAGGACTGTTCTGCCGAGCAGTTGGGCAATCTCTGCCCGGCAGGCTTCGGCAAGGAGATCCGCAACTTCGTGACGGTCCATAAGGCAACTTTCCAGCAGCTTCACCTTGATCAGCTTGTGTGCATCCAGGGCAGCGTCGGTTTCCGAGGTGACTGCTTCACTGACCTCTCCCTTGCCGATAGTGATGACGGGTTTGAGACTGTGCCCGAGTGCACGCAGATAGCGTTTCTGTTTTCCGGTCAGCATGTGCGGTACCTGTTTCCGTATATGGCGGATCGACTGCTGGAGTATACCGGGGCGCTCTCCGACCGTGAAAAGCAGGATCAGTTCCTTGATAAAATGGATCTGGAACGCGAACGCGGCATCACCATCAAGGCCCAGACCGTCAGACTCACCTACCATGCCGAGGATGGCAACGAGTATATCCTCAACCTGATCGACACCCCCGGCCATGTGGACTTCACCTACGAGGTTTCCCGTTCGCTGGCAGCCTGCGAAGGGGGCCTGCTGGTCGTGGACGCCTCCCAGGGTGTTGAGGCGCAGACCCTGGCCAACGTCTATCTTGCCCTGGACAACAATCTTGAAGTCTTTCCGGTTCTCAACAAGATAGACCTCCCAGCCGCGGAACCGGAACGGGTCATCAACGAGATCGAGGAGATCATCGGTCTCGATGCCCATGATGCCGTTCTCGCCAGCGCCAAGGAGGGGGTCGGTACCCACGAGATTCTCGAAGAGATCGTCAAGAAGATCCCTGCCCCCACGGGCGATCCGGACGCACCGCTCAAGGCGCTGCTCTTCGATTCCTGGTACGATCAGTATCAGGGGGTGATCATCCTGGTACGGATCTTTGACGGCACCCTGAAAAAAGGCGAAAAGATCCAGCTCATGTCGACCAACAGGGCCTATGAGGCGCTCAAGGTCGGGGTTTTTGCGCCGGTCATGCGAGAGGTTCCCCAGCTCTCGGCCGGGGAGGTCGGTTTCGTCATAGCGGGTATCAAGGACGTGGCCGATGCCAAGGTCGGCGACACGGTAACCCTGCTGCACCGTCAGTGTGCCGCACCGCTGGCCGGGTTCAAAGAGGTAAAGCCGATGGTCTTCTCCGGCCTTTACCCGATCGACACGTCCCAGTATGAGCAGCTCCGCGATGCCCTCTCCAAGCTGAAGCTGAACGACTCATCCTTTTCCTATGAACCGGAAACGTCGGTGGCGCTCGGGTTCGGTTTCCGCTGCGGCTTCCTCGGGCTTCTGCACATGGAGATCATCCAGGAGCGCCTGGAGCGGGAATTCGGTCTCGACCTCATTACTACTGCGCCCACTGTCGTCTACAGGGTCCACCGCGTGACCGGAGAAGTGGTCACCATCGAAAGCGCAAACCAGCTCCCCGAGCAGCAGCATGTGAACTACCTCGAGGAGCCGTTCATCCTGGCCAATATCCATGTCCCCAACGAATTCGTCGGCGGCATCCTGGCCCTGTGCGAGGACAAGCGCGGCGTGCAGCGGGAGATCAAGTATCTTACCCCGTCCCGGGTCATGATCATCTACGAAATGCCGCTCAACGAGATCGTGCTCGATTTCTACGACCGGCTGAAGTCAATCTCCAAGGGGTACGCATCCCTGGATTACGAGCATCTCGATTATCGTCAGAGCGATCTGGTCCGGATGAACATCATGATCAACGGTGAAGTGGTGGATGCGCTGTCGCTCATCATTCACAAGGACAAGGCATACTTCCGCGGCCGTGACCTGGTGGCGAAGATGAAGGAGCTGATCCCCCGCCAGATGTTCGAAGTGGCGATCCAGGCAGCCATCGGCAACAAGGTCATTGCCCGCGAAACGGTCAAGGCGCTCCGTAAGGACGTGTTGGCCAAGTGCTATGGTGGTGACATCACCCGCAAACGCAAGCTTCTGGAAAAGCAGAAGGAAGGCAAGAAGCGGATGAAGAATGTGGGGAACGTGGAACTCCCCCAGGAGGCCTTCTTGGCCATTCTCAAGGTAGAGGACAAATAGCTCGCAAAGGAAATGGAGAGCATGGGAGAACAGACCACGTACCAGACACGCAATGACTCAGGCCAGGAACCGGTGGTGAAGAAGAAGCATATCGTCCGCGAATATGCCGAGTCGATAGCCATTGCCATCATCCTTGCCCTTATTATCCGCACGTTTATCGTCCAGGCCTTCAAGATCCCATCGGGCTCCATGGAAGACACCCTGGCAATCGGCGACCATATCCTGGTAAACAAGTTCATCTACGGCACCAAGATACCGTTTACGGACACGAGGCTCGTCAAGCTGCGTGATCCGCGACGTGGCGACGTGATCGTTTTTGAGTACCCCGAAGATCCGAGTAAGGATTTCATCAAGCGGGTCATCGGTACGCCCGGTGACGAGGTGCAGGTGATCAACAAACGGGTCTACGTGAACGGCAAGCTGTACGACAATCCCCATGAGGTGCACAAGGAAAAGGAAGTCATCCCTTTTAGCCAGAACCCGCGGGACAATACCAAGATTATTAAGGTGCCGGAAAATTCATATTTTGTCATGGGAGACAACCGGGATCGCTCCTATGACAGTCGTTTCTGGGGTTTCGTCAAGATGGACAAGATCAAGGGTCTGGCTTTCATCAAATACTGGTCGTGGGATCGGGAAAATTTCCGGATCAGGTTCGGCAGTATCGGCAAACTGATCGACTGACAAGAACAGTCGGTCCCTGTAAACTCTAAAAGGTCGCCCGTGATGCGGGCGGCCTTTTTTGTATAGGTGCGCCACGCGCCATGCCTGGCGCACGACAAAAAAAGGGCCGCTTGATCAAGCGACCCTCAGACTGTAAATGATCTCCCGGTTACTTCCGGATTCTTCTACGTCCCAAAGCAGCCAGGCCGAGGAAACCAGCGCCAAGAAGGACGATGGTTCCCGGTTCCGGGACGGGTGTCGCGTTGTCGAATTCGACGACATGGCTTAACTTGCCGATATTCTTAATGGTGTAGCCAGTGCCGAAACTATCGTCCAGATTCAACACAGCCCAATCCAGGCTTGCCTGGTTCTCGAACAGGAAATGGGTAATCGAACCATTTGCG
Source organism: Geobacter sp. (assembly GCA_016223015.1). Lineage (GTDB taxonomy): Bacteria > Desulfobacterota > Desulfuromonadia > Geobacterales > DSM-12255 > Geoanaerobacter. The sequence continues at coordinate 5,537 of JACRPV010000190.1, forward strand.
GTCTTGATCAGAAAATAATCCGGAGAGTCGGCAAGATCCAGCGCATAGGTTCTCGCTTCTTCCGTGGTCTGTTTCCAGACACTCTCGGTAACGTCGTACTTGATCTCCCAGTCAACATCGGGGCCAAGAATGGACTTAACCCAGGCAAGCTCATACGCATCGCCGGAGTTGCTCAGATAGGTAGATGCTTTAAGGGTGTCCCTTGCCCCGACATCGGTACCGTCGCTCAGCGTCAGTGCCGATGCCGATGTTGCCGTC
>JACRPV010000191.1 GCA_016223015.1 Geobacter sp.
AAGCGGCGGAAGATTGATGGGGATGACGGAAATCCGGTAAAACAGGTCTTCGCGGAACTCTTTCACCGAAACCAGTTTTTCAAGATTCTGGTTTGTCGCAGCAATTATACGCACATCGATCTTTTTGGTCGTGGTGGAACCAACGGGTTCGAGTTCCTTGTTTTGCAGAACGCGCAGCAGCTTCACCTGGAGGCTGGGCTTCATGTCACCAATTTCGTCAAGGAACAGAGTCCCCTTGTCAGCCATTTCAAAACGTCCGATTCTGGTTGCAATGGCACCGGTAAAGGAACCCTTGACATGACCGAATAATTCGCTTTCCAGGAGATCGTCGGGAATAGCTGCGCAGTTTACCGGGACAAAGTTCTTTGCGTGCCGGTTGCTCAGATCGTGTATGGCACGTGCAACAAGCTCCTTGCCCGTGCCGGACTCACCCTGCAGGAGAACGGTCGAGTCGGAGTTTGCCACCTTTTCGATAAGCTCAAAAAGGGCAAGCATCTTGTCGCTTTCACCAATGATATTATTGAGGCGTGGCCGGTTTTTGATGCAGGGTTTGGTGCGGAAACTCTGATTCTGTAAGGCATGGTGCTCAAGACCACGCTTTACGTGGGTTTCGAGTTCTTCAAGATTAAACGGTTTTTCGAGGTAGAAAAATGCTCCTGCTTTGAGGAGGTTAGCAGTCATCTCCGAATTGGCAAAGGCACTGTACGCGATAGTCACGATTTCGGGTCTTAATGCCTTAAGTTTCTTGATAAATTCTATTCCGTTGATGCGAGGCATCATCAAGTCGGTGATGACCAGGTGCACTTCATTCATGTCAATCTTCTCAAGTGCATCTTGACCGTCAGAAGCCTGATAAACCTGGTACCCCTTGTAACTCAGGAATGCGGCGACAAAATCTCTCGTCTTTTTGTCATCATCAGCAATGAGAATCTTGGCATTCTCCATGGATACCTCGTTCCGGCGATTAAAGTTAGAACATTACTCGCCGAAGAGTTTCATAACGATGCCTACTATAACACATGGGCAGTGAAAGTCAATAAAATGACTCCCTGAAAATGTATCGAAAGGGAGCGGGTAAAGTGAAATATCATCTCGACTCTTGGACGATTCTACCCTGCTGCAGTTAAAGAAATATCCTGCCCGTCAGCGGCGTAGGTGTCAAAAGTGTGTCAGGAATATACGAGGACGGTTCTGTGCTGACGCTTGAGTGAGGAGCAGATAAGGAATAATTTGCGATTTCTTTTTACGCGGAGTCATGAGGATATAAATTTATGCGAAAAACAGGTGCATCGCACTCCGGATACGGTTTCCACTTGCATAGCGCCGGGCCGCTTGGATTCATCAGGACGGAATTCGGCTTGGTGGCAGAAAACATGACCCCTTCCCGTGCCATTTCCCCTCCCACAGGGAATAGCATCTTGGTCGGAGGAAATGGACCAGTTGAACATTCAGTCTCTCATTGCAACCAAAAAGAGCTGGCGAGGCGCATGCCGCTCGTATTTTGATAGGTGGCTTTGAGAAAGTTCCATATGACTTTTTATGTCACTGAGCGATCAATACCCTCACGTATTTCAGATAGGAGGAGGTTCTGATGGAAAATGCATTGACGATTCACCGTGACCAGAAAGAAAAAGAAGATGCCTCAGGTGAACTCATTCAACTGGTAAGTTTCAAACTCGATGAGGAAGAGTATGGGGTCGATGTGCTGAAAGTGCGGGAAATCATCCGGATGCCCAGTATTACGCGGGTCCCCAATACCCCGCACTATGTGGAAGGTGTGATCAACCTGCGCGGGAAGGTGATTCCCATAATGTCGATTCGCCGCCGGTTCGGCCTGGGAGAGGTGGAAAACGACAAGAGTACGAGGATCATGGTGATGGATGTGGATGGCGAATTGATGGGATTTATCGTCGATTCTGTTTCCGAGGTCATCAGGATTTCCGAGAAGGAGATCCAGCCGCCTCCTCCGGTGGCAACTAGCGGTGTGGACCAGGAATGTATGTCAGGCGTGATCAACCAGCCTGAGCGATTGCTGGTACTGCTCGATCTGGAGAAGATGTCTTCCCGGGAAGACCGGAAGATGCTGAGCAATCTTTCCATCTAATCCGTTGACTCCGGTTTCGGAGTGACTTGCATCTGCTTGATTTATCGTTTGAGAGAGGGAGTTCACATGTCAATGGAAATCGAAGATCAAGAGTTGTTGGACGGATTTCTCACTGAGACCACCGAGCTTCTTGAAAAGCTTGATGACGACCTGGTAACCCTGGAAAAGACCACTGGCGATACCGAGCTTCTGAACAGGATCTTTCGATCGATTCACACTGTCAAAGGCGCCTCAAGTTTTTTGGGTTTTGAGCTGCTGGTCAAGGTAACCCACAAGACCGAGGATGTGTTGAACCGGTTGCGCAAGGGTGAACTGGTCGTCACACCCGAAATCATGGACGTAATTCTCGAATCGGTCGATCTCGTGAAGATATTGGTCAGCGATATCAAGGCCAATGATATCAAGGAACGGGAGATTGACGGAACGATTGAAAAGCTTATCCCGCTCCTTTCATCTTCTGTCACGGATGGTGGTTCCGCACCGGAAGCTGCCCCGCCGCCGCAGGCAGAAACCGCCACGGCGACTCCTGCTGCCGGGGAAACAAAACCGGAAGCGGAACCGCAATCAGATGCAATCTCGCCGCAACCGCCGAAAGCCGCAACGGTGGCGCCGCCACCCCAACCCGTGGTAAAGGCCGTAGAGTCAAAAGGTGAAGACTTGTCGGACAATACGACGGTTCGCGTTGATGTGAAGCGACTCGACGATCTCATGAACCAGGTTGGGGAATTGGTGCTGGAACGAAACCGGATGATCCAGCTGAATTCCAATTATCAGGGTGAGGTCAACCAGGAAAGTTTTTCCGAGGATTTCAACAAGCTCACCAAGCGTCTGAATTTTGTAACTTCCGAACTGCAGATGCAAGTTTTGAAGATGCGCATGATCCCCGTGGAAAAGGTGTTCAAGAAATTTCCGCGCATCGTGCGTAACCTGGCTCGAGACCTGGGGAAAGAAGTCGATCTCCAGCTCATGGGTGAAGAGACCGAACTCGACCGTTCCGTTGTTGACGAGATTGGTGATCCTCTCATCCATCTCATCCGCAATGCCATGGATCACGGTCTGGAAACTCCCGACGAGCGACTTGCCGCAGGCAAGTCAAAAATGGGTACACTGATTCTTGCCGCAGCCCACGAAGGGAACCAGATCATCATCAGCATCAAGGATGACGGGAAAGGACTCGATCCGGACAAGATCGGCCGCAAGGCACTGGAGAAAGGGCTGATTACCGATGATCAGCTGGCGTCCATGATGCCTAGAGAGATCCTTGACCTCATTTTCCTGCCGGGGTTCTCCACGAAAGAGAAGGCATCGGATCTGTCGGGAAGAGGGGTCGGCATGGACGTAGTGCGAACCAACATCAAGAAGCTGAATGGTATCATAGATATCAAGAGCGAATTGGGGAAAGGATCTGAATTCATACTCAAGCTTCCGCTCACCCTCGCCATAATTCAGTCATTGCTGGTGGAGGTGGAAGGGGAAATTTACTCCATTCCGCTTTCGGCGGTTATGGAAACGCTCCGGGTAGATCAACGGGAGTTCCATACCATTGGCGGCAAGGAAATGCTGAAGCTCCGGGAAATCGTTCTGCCGCTGGTCCGCTTGGAGCGGGTGTTTGGTGTATCTCGCAAGATGGATACGGATTCGGCGTGTTATGTGGTTGTGGTCGGAGTTGGCGAGAAGCGGGTAGGACTCATCGTTACCAGGCTGCTCGGACAGCAGGAGGTGGCGATCAAGTCTCTCGGCAAATATCTGGCCAATCTCCCCGGCATTGCGGGGTCGACCATTTTGGGTGACGGCAGTGTGGCCCTCATCGTCGATCCTGTCAGCCTGGTCGAAGGGAATGACGGCGCAAGTACCGGTCGGATAGCGGCATAGCGCAGATTTGGCTTCACAACACCTATCAGAGAAGGGATTGCCGTGAAACTAGCGGATAAGGATTTCGAACTATTCAGGGACTATATCTATAACCTGTGCGGCATCTATTTCCATGCCAGCAAGAAGTATTTCCTTGAGAGCCGGTTGGCTCGGCGCATGGAAGAGACCGGCATCACGAGCCATGCCGACTATTACAAGCTTCTCAAGGGGGGAGCAGGAGGAGCTCAGGAGCTGAAGCGGCTTCTGGACGAGGTTACCACCAATGAAACCTGCTTCTTTCGTAATGTGCCGCAGCTGACAGCTCTGGAAAACAAACTCCTGCCCGAACTGGTTGAGGTGAAGGGTAAAATCGGTTTCCGCAAGCTGAGGATATGGAGTGCTGGCTCATCGTCGGGGGAAGAGGCCTATACCATGGCAATGATCTTGCTCGAAAAGCGGCAGACGCTGCTCAAGGACTGGATTATCGAGATTGTGGGAACTGATATCAATGAAACCGTCCTCGCCATGGCCCGTGAGGGGGTGTACAATTCCTATTCAGTGAGGAATACCCCTGAATTCTTTCGCAAGAAATATTTCAAGCAGGAGTCGACCGAAAAATTCATACTGTCGCCGGATGTGAAGAAGCTGGTTACGTTTACTCACCTGAACCTCTATGATGACACCAAGATGATTTTCATGAAGAGTTTCGATTTCATCTTCTGTGCAAATGTGTTGATTTATTTCGATACTGCATCCAAATCAAAGGTTGTCCAGCATTTTTACAATAACCTGCAGCCTTACGGCTACTTCTTCGTCGGGCAGTCCGAGTCCTTGCATGGAGTGAATGACAGTTTCAAGACGATCCATTTCCCGGGTGGTTTTGCCTATAAAAAGTGAGAGGATGCAATGGATACAAATGTAAAACTTAAGAAGGCCCAGGAGATGGTGGAGAAGATCAGCGATCTCCCCACTATTCCGATAGTTGCATCAAAGGTCCTGGAACTTCTCGATAAGCCTGACGTGGAACTTGAAGAAGTGGCGGATATGATCCTCACCGACCAGGTGCTGGCAGCCAGGGTCATCAAGATCGTCAACTCTCCTCTGTACCGCTCCAGCCAGGAGATCAAGTCCGTAAAGCGCGCCCTGGTCTATCTCGGTTTCCGCCATATCCGCGAACTGGCCCTGACCTGTTCATTCATCGAGGCATTCCAGGGAAAAGATGGTGCATTCGACGTCATGACCTTCTGGGAACATTCCTTCGGCGTGGGGATTGTCGCCAAGATCATTGCCCAGAGGGCGCGTTACATCGATACGGAAAAGGCATATCTGGCCGGGATAATCCACGATATCGGCGAGGTGTTCCTCAGTTATTACTACCAGAAGGACTTTCAGCGCATCCTTCAGGAGATAAAGTCGACTCCCTACAAGCTGGTGGATGCCGAGGACCGTTTCTGGGGGACTAATCACAGCTACATCGGGGTTGCCATCGCGCAGAAATGGAACTTCCCTCCCGAATATTGTGAAGTCATTGCCGACCATCATGAACCGGAACTGGCAACCATTGACCCTAACCTGGTGGCAATCGTCAATCTCGCCGACCTCTTCTGCTCGGTGCGGCAGCTGGATTATGGCGGTCGTGAATGGGTCAGTTTCAACCTCGCCGAGGAGAAGGCATGGGATATCCTCAAGAAGTTTGCCCCGCACATGGCCAAACTCGACGTAGAACGTTTCTGTTATGAACTTGACGACCGGGTACCTGAAGTGCAGGATTTGGTGAAATCTATCTTTGAAGGCATGGTAATGGAGTGATTCTGCATGACATTCACGACTCAGGCGAAAAAGATGCGGGTGTTGATCGTTGACGACTCTTCATTCATGCGGATGGCGATCCGCGGCATACTGACCAGCGATCCGAATATCGAGGTGGTCGGGGTTGCGGCCGATGGTGTCGAAGGGGTCGAGAAGGCCTTGAACCTGAAACCCGACCTGATTACGATGGACGTGGAGATGCCGCGCATGGACGGTATCAGCGCCCTGAAGGCGATCATGGCCAAGGCGCCGACCAGGGTGCTGATGGTCTCGACCCTCACCAACGAAGGTGCAAAGGCTACCTTCGAGGCCCTGGAAGCCGGGGCTGTCGACTATATTCCCAAGAACGTCACCGATTCGGTCGATGCTCAGAAAGTATTCCGCTCCGAACTGTTGCGCAGGGTAAAGGAAGCATCCATATCCCTGTTTGCCAAAAGGGTCGCGGCAACATCCCGTCCCGCAGTCGCTCCGGCGCATCGCGTTGCCAGCTCCCGCTTTTCGCAGCGCAAGATCAGTTGTGTGGGGATCGGTGCTTCCACCGGGGGGCCTGTTGCACTCCAGGAAGTGCTCTCACGTGTCCCTGTGAATTATCCGTATGGCATCATGATTGCCATTCACATGCCCAAGGCTTTCACCGGCCCCTATGCCGAGCGGCTCAACTCCAAATGCTCACTTGCCATCAAGGAGGCCGTCGACGGGGATATTCTGAAGCCAGGGCAGGCTCTCGTAGCTCCCGGAGGCAAGCATACTCTCCTGGTGCGTCACGCCGCTGGAATCACTGTAAAGACCGTGCCGACTTCCGACTATCCCCAGTATCTCTATATCCCGTCGGTTGACCTGATGATGACCTCGATGGCGGATGCCTGTAACGGTTCGATGTTGGGGGTTATCCTTACCGGGATGGGAAATGACGGCTTCAAGGGGATGCAGCACCTGAAGAGCAAAGGCGGGGTGACTCTGGTCCAGGATGAGGCAACCTCGACCATTTATGGAATGCCCAAGAGCTGCGTCGACGGTGGCGTGGCAGACGAAGTGCTGCCGCTCGGGGAGATCGGTTATGAGATCGGCCGCATTGGTGGGTAGATCACATGGCGGCCGAGAAGGTCATTCCTGCCGGTTCCCGCCATACCCTGCATCTTGAAAAACCATGACGTTTCAAGTAAAAGAGAAGCAGTGGCGCCAGCAAAAGAGGGCAATCGGCGATGGTCAGCGAGACTCGGTGCTCTCTGTCAAGAAAGGCATGGGGGTGTGCCAGAACCAACCCGAGCTCTGCAGGGGTGATCAAGCGAAAGTCGCCAGCTGTCAGGGCGGCCGGATCCCCGGCGATTCCTGGCCGATCATGCTGCCGGACGCTGGCACCGGCAATGACCACGATAACCCTGAGAGCTGTCCATAGTTGTGCGGCAACATTCATGATCATGATACCCGATTTCCACCCGTGAGCGATTCACTCACCTGGTTTTACCCCACCTTGGAGCAGCAAGCTGCAGCCGTCGACTTGTCCCGGTTGATAGTTGCAGGAGCCATTACAGACCCCGAGCTGCAACGTCGCCAAAATGATCTGGCCCGTTACTACCGGAACTATCTCAATACCTGTCCGGTTCCGACCTGGGCTCCCGGACTCGTTCTCACCAACGAAATACGTCGGGTTACCGACACCTTCCTCCCCTTTAACGTCATCAAGGGGGCTCTGCTGCGTCTGGTGCACCTGGCCCTGCGCCAGGGTGGCGAGCTCTCCCCTCCGCTGTTGCAGCGCACTTCCTGTTGGCCCGACCTGCTGCATCATCTACAGAGGGGGAGCATCCTCACCAATCCTGCCGCTTTTCTCGGCATGCTCATGGATGACCAGCACACGCGGATGAAATTCCTGTTTGCGCTTTATCTGCCGCAGCAATTCGGGGGAGGGTTTGGCAGATATCCTGGCCAGTATGCCTTCCTCCGGCAGTGGTTGGGCAGCAAAGCCTCTTTCACCGGTGGTGCGTTGCGCTGTCTCGATGCTGCCTGCGGCAGCGGGGAGGGGACATACGAGCTTGCCCGGCTGGTGCGGGATGCCGGCTTTCCAGCGGATGCAGTAAGCATCAGTGGGGTGACCCTCAGCCCGCTGGAGGTCTTCTCGGCAAGCCATGCCCGTTTTCCCCACGATCCCGTGCATGAAAACATTATGCGACAGTATCTCGACGGCCTGACGGCCGGGGAGGCATGGGGGAACATCCGTTTTGCCGCGGCAGACCTGCAGTCATGGGAAGGGGCTGAGCAATTCCAGGTCATACTTTGCAATGGTGTGCTGGGAGGTCCGCTGCTCCATGATGCGGCAGCGATGGAAGCCGTGGTGAGGCGATTGGTTCGCTGTCTGGCGCCGGGCGGGATACTGCTTGCTGCGGACCGGTTTCATGCCGGCTGGAGGAAGGTGGTGCCATCAACCCAGCTGGAATCCTTGTTCTGCTCGGAGGGGCTATCGCTGGTACAGGTCGGCGAAGGAATCGGAGGCATAAAGCCCTCCGGGGGCTGATGCCCGGCAGGGCTCTGATCTGCGGTTAGAACTGCAGGAGCATACCCCCCCACGACAGCCCGCCGCCGAATCCCATGATGAGAACCGATTCGCCCGCTTTGATAACGCCGTTTCTCATGTTCTCGTCCAGCGCCAGTCCCACGGAGGCGGCAGCGGTATTGCCGCAACGGTCCAGATTGAGCAGGAATCGTTCCTTGGCGATGCCGGTCTTCTTCGAGATAAAATCGATGATCCGGACATTGGCCTGGTGGGGGATGATGTGGTCGAGCTGGTCCGGGGTCACGCCAGCCCTGCTGGTGACCTCTTCGATGATCTTCGGGATCACGTCGGTGGCGAAGATAAAGACCTTTTTCCCCTCCATCTTGAAGGTGTGCTCGCGGTTGGCGATGGTTTCCGCCGTAACCGGCTTGCGGGAGCCCGATGAGGGGACCTGGATCAGTTCCCAGCCGTTTCCGTCACTCCGGATGAGACTCGAAATGATCCCTTTCCGCTCGCTGCCCGCACCGAGGATCAGGGCACTGGCGCCATCGCCGAAGAGCGGCGAGGTGTTCTTGTCATCGAAATCGAGGATCTTTGAATAGGTGTCGGCGCCGATCACCAGGACCTTGCCGAATTTGCCCGCCTTGATATAGCTGTCGGCGGTTTCCACTGCAAAGACGAAGCTGCTGCAGACGGCGTTCATGTCAAAGGCAACGGCATTCTTTGCCCCGATGTTTTTCTGCACCATGCAGGCCGTGGCCGGGAGGCACATGTCCGGGGTCGATGTGCCGACGATGATGCCGTCCAGTTCCAGGGGGTCGAGGCCGGCGCTCTCCAGCGCCCGGCGGGCGGCAATGGTGGCGAGGTCCGAAGACGATTCCTGCTCAGAGGCAAAGCGGCGCTCGCAGATTCCGGTGCGCGACTGGATCCATTCGTCGGCGTTTTCCACCAGGTAGGAGAAGTGGTCGTTGGTAACGACCCGATCGGGGAGTGCTCCACCGGTTCCCAGTACATGCGAGTAGTTCATGGCTGATCCTTTATTGTCACTCTGTCGACCGAAACCGGACAAGGGTGCCTTCATGAGAGCTAAATTAACATCTTATCGCACATAAAAACAGTGTTTGTCAAACCAATTCATCCCTGGATCTGCCTGGGACAGGTGCCGGTCATTGCCGTGCCGCATCCACCACGCCGAAGATCCAGAGGCCGAAAAAGGCCGACAGCAGCCACCTGGCTGCCGGCGAGCGGGATTTAAGCTCGGCCAGCACGGCAGCCGCATCGGGTGGCCCGCCGATCTGGCTTGCCAGGATGGGTCCCTCTGCTCGCAGGAGCAGGAACAGGGTCGCGAGGAGGAATACGTTGACGAGCGCTATGAGGATCGCTCCTTTGAGCTTGTCACCCTTGTAGAGCTGGCCGAGACCGGGGAGGATGAATGCCGAAAGGAGGGCTGCCTTGAGGTTGATACGCACGAACTGGTCCTTTTGGGTGCCTGGGGGAGGAGTCATGTAGCAGCCACCCTGCCCGGCACAGGGTTATTGTGATGAGGCAGGAGGCATAATACGCTCATGTGACGGATTCTGCATCAACAAAACGGAGTGGCATGGCTGGAGGCTTGCGGTGTTGCCAGGTAGTTCCCCATTGCCCACGGCCGGGGCTTCGAAGGAGGCGGCGAACTGCTCCCTCTGGGCACTGACGGACTCTTGCCGTACGTTGACAGCGGGAGTTTATGGGGTTAGTATGCACAAAAGATCAACCGAAGGAATGCCGTGAAAACAAAAGCCCTTTATGTCTGCCAGCAGTGCGGTTACCAGTCAGCCAAGTGGCTGGGGAAGTGCCCTGACTGCAATGCCTGGAACACCATCCACGAAGAGCTGGTTTCCCGGCGCGATTCCCATGGTCTGGGGGGCGTTGCCGAGACTGAGCCCCGTCCCATCAGCGAGATCTCGGCAAGTGCCGAAGACCGGCTTCCCTGCGGGATCGCCGAGTTCGACCGGGTGCTGGGAGGAGGGCTGGTGTCCGGTTCGCTGGTGCTCATCGGCGGCGATCCCGGGATCGGCAAGTCGACCCTCCTCTTGCAGGTCATGCATCATCTCGCCGGCAGCGGCGGTCCGGTCCTCTATGTCTCCGGCGAGGAGTCGCCCCAGCAGATCAAGCTGCGCGGCACCCGGATGGGCGTAACCCACGAGCACCTCTTTCTGCTGGCCGAGACCTCCCTGGAGCGGATACTCACCCAGGTGAACCGCTTGAAGCCTGCGGCCCTGGTGGTCGACTCCATCCAGACCGTCTTTACCTCCACCATCGAGTCGGCGCCGGGAAGTGTCAGCCAGGTGCGCGAGACCGCCGGTCGCCTCATGCTGCTTGCCAAGGGGAGCGGCCTGCCGGTCTTCCTGGTCGGGCATGTTACCAAGGACGGGACCCTTGCCGGCCCGCGGGTGCTGGAGCACATGGTCGATACCGTGCTCTACTTCGAGGGTGATGCCGGCCATCCGTTCCGCATTCTGCGCGCCGTGAAGAACCGCTTCGGTTCCACCAACGAGATCGGCGTCTTCGAGATGAAGGAGGGGGGGCTGGCAGAGGTGAAGAACCCTTCCGAGCTCTTCCTCTCCGAACGGCCGCTGGGGGTATCCGGCTCCCTGGTCGTTGCGGCCCTGGAGGGGAGCCGGCCGCTCCTGGTGGAACTGCAGGCGCTGGTGAGTTCTTCCTCGTTCGGCGTACCGCGACGGACTACCATCGGTGTCGACCACAACCGGCTGGCGCTCCTGGTTGCCGTCCTGGAGAAAAAGGTCGGCCTGACCATGGCCGGCCAGGACATCTTTCTCAACGTAGCGGGAGGGGTGCGGCTGAGCGAACCAGCGGCCGACCTGGGGATGGCCCTGGCCGTTGCCTCCAGCCACTTGGACCGGGTGGTTGATCCGCAGACCCTGGTGTTGGGTGAAGT
>JACRPV010000192.1 GCA_016223015.1 Geobacter sp.
AGGTCGTTGGTATCGGCGGCGGCCCCGTGGCAGCTAAGGCAGGTGGGCAAAGAAGACGCGGCCGTTTGCCCCCACACCACCCCGCCGGCGTTATTATGACAAGATACGTTGTTGCAGGTCTTGCCCGCGGCGTAAGTAAAGGTCGCTGCGCCGCCCGGGGCTACTTCGCGCAGACCGTTGGTATGGGTAGCGGTGTTAGTCATCAGCGCCCCGTTGTTATCGGCGGTGGCGGGATGGCACAGGCCGCAGTTGGCGGTGCCGGCGGCAGCGCCTACATGCTTGGCATGGGAGTTGGAGTTATTAAGGTTAGGCCCGCCGCTGGCGTAGCGGGGTTCGCCCCACAGACCGCCGGTCTCGGTTCCGTGGCAAGTCTTACAATTTAAAACCGTGCCGGCGGCGGCCCAGGAAGGCACCGTACGATAAGTAGGCGTCGCCTGTCCGGAACTGTGGCAATAAACGTTGGCGCAAGTTCCCGGCGAGGTCCAGTTGGGGCCGGTGCCGTTGGTTTTACCGCCGCTGGTGTCGAAGGCCACATCTTTTACTCCGTTGACATGATTGGCATAGCCGGCGATGGTATCGGTCGCGGCGCTGGTAGTGTTGAAATGACACTGGCTGCACTTATAATTAGCGCCCAGGACGGCGGCGTTGTTGATATGCTGGGCATGCTTGCCGCTGGCCATCTTATTGGTGTTGGCGGCGTTGCCCGCATGGCATGAGTCGCAGGCCAAGGGGGCGACGGCATTCCAGGCGGCGGAAGTGGAGCTGCCGAAGGGTGGGGTCAGACTCTGGCCGTTGGAGTGACAATAAGTATTGGCGCACTGGAAGGCGGCGTTGTAGCTGCCGCCGGTATTGTTAAAAACACCGGTGTTGTCAAAAGCCACATTCTTAAGTCCGTCGACGTGCTTGCTCTTGTCGCTCACCGTGGTGTTGTTGCCGACGGTGGCGTTGTGGCAGCGCTGGCAGCCCAGGTTGTAGCGGTCGCCGGCCGCATGCTTCCAGTGGGCGTCGCTTAAAGCCCCCGGGTTAGTAGCGGCATTATACACCATATTGGCATAAGCCGCCGCTCCCTGGTGGCAAGCGGTGCAGTTGGGGCTGGTAGCGATATCCATCCAGCGGGGGCTTTTGTATTCGGTCAAATGCCCGGTGCGAGCCGCCGGAGTACGCGGGGCGGCGTTGCTGTGGCAATATAAATTGTTACAGGTACCGTTGCTCCAACTGAACCATAAGCCGCTGGCATTTTGTTCGGGCGGCTGGGCGGTTCCGACCGCGTAGGCAGCGCCTGGATTCTGGGGAGCGGTGGTGGCATCGAAAATTACCTGCACTACCTTGGCGGCGGCGGCGGTGGCGCCGTCGTGGGTGGTGTCATTCTGATGGGTGCCGCTGTGGCACTTGCCGCAGAAGAATTTATAGGCCGCGGCGGTGGAGCCGTTGGTCACATCGCCGTAGACGGTAGGCTCGGCGCCGGTATAATGCAGGTAGTGATTGCCTTTTTGCGGCGGGTCGTTATGACAGGTATTACAGGAGGTGACCGCTTTCTTAAAGCCTTCCTGGTGCTTATGGCAAGCGCTGCAGTTGGCGCCGACGTTGTGGCCGTTAGCTCCCGGGTCGTGGCCGGCGCTTTTATAGCGGATGGTTTGGGTATGACAGGTTTCGCATAAACCCACGCCGGTACCCGTTGCCAGACTGTTCAGATTATATAATACCACGTCTTTTAAGCCGTCGGCGGGGGTGGGGATTTGTTCCCGTATCAGATATATATTGCGGGTTTCGTGGGGGGTATGGCAGTCGCGGCAGTTTACCGTCCTGTTGCCGTAAGCGGCGCTGGAGTATTGGCTGGAATGAGTGCGCAAGGCGTGGCAGTCGGCGCAAAGCTGGCTGGAGTTGTCCCGCACCAGTAAATTGCCGTCGCCCGCCTGGGCGGGGTTTTGGGTTTTATGGGGGCGCAC
>JACRPV010000193.1 GCA_016223015.1 Geobacter sp.
CTCGGATACCGGCGTCTCTGCAGCCCTTCGCCAGATAGAGAGGAAAATGTCATGTCCATTCTGATCAACAAGGATTCCAAGATCGTCGTCCAGGGGATCACCGGCCGGAGCGGCCTGTTCCATACCCAGCAATGCCGCGACTACGGCAGCCACATCGTTGCCGGCGTCACCCCCGGCAAGGGGGGCATCCATATCGAGGGGATTCCGGTCTTCAACACCGTCGAAGAGGCGGTCCGCTATACCGGCGCCAACGTCTCCATGATCTTCGTGCCGCCGCCAGCGGCTGCCGATGCCATCCTGGAGGCCACCGACGCCGGGCTCGAACTGGCGGTCTGCATCACCGAAGGGATTCCGGTCCGCGACATGGTGCCGGTAAAAAGGATCCTGCAGGGAAGCAAGACCAGGCTGATCGGACCCAACTGTCCCGGCGTAATCACTCCGGGCGAGTGCAAGGTCGGGATCATGCCGGGCTACATCCACAAGAAAGGGAAGATCGGCATCGTCTCCCGCAGCGGCACCCTCACCTACGAGGCGGTCAAGCAGGTGACCGAGGCAGGGCTCGGCCAGTCGAGCTGCGTCGGTATCGGCGGCGACCCGATCATCGGCATGAACTTCGTCGACGTGCTCAAGCTGTTCAACGACGATCCCAAGACCGAAGGGGTCTTCATGATCGGCGAGATCGGCGGCGGCGCCGAAGAAGAGGCGGCCTTGTGGATCAAGGAAAACATGAAAAAGCCGGTGGCTGCCTTCATTGCCGGGGTAACCGCCCCGCCGGGCAAGCGGATGGGGCATGCCGGCGCCATCATCACCGGGGGAAAGGGAAAAGCGGAGGACAAGATCCGCACCCTTGAAGAGTGCGGCGTTGCCGTTGCCACCAGCCCCACCAGGATGGGAGAGGCCATGCTGGCCGCACTCAAGGCCGGTAAAAACGGCTAAGCGGCCTAAGATACTGAGCTATAGCCGATTTCCCATTGACAAAGCAGGAGGCATCACCTATTCTTCACCCACAACTGAATAGTCACCATCGAAACCAGATTTGAGATGATGCCAAGGCAGCGAGGAGGAAGCGACCGAGGCGTACCGAAAGGTACGTTGAGGAAGCTGACGACGAAGCAACGCCGGCAGCGCTCAAAGGTGGTTTCGATACCTGCTTATCGAGAGTGGTGGAGGGACAGGCCCTTTGAAGCCACAGCAACCGGTCCGGCAACGGATGACAGGTGCTAATTCCTAGAGATGAGTCGGGAGCTTACCAAGCGTAATCCTTAAGCCCCTGCTCACCCCGAGCAGGGGCTTTTCCATTTCCCGAACCAGTGAGCCTTTATGTCGGTCGGCATCGTCCAGCCACAATCCGTAACCTTCGACACCGAGCTCCGCCTGGAAAGCGGACGCATCCTCGGGCCGATCACGCTCGTCTTTGAAACCTACGGCCAGCTCAACGCCGACCGCTCCAACGCCATCCTGGTGACGCACGCCTGGACCGGCAGCGCCCATCTTGCCGGACGCCACAGCGAGGAAGAGACCAGGCCCGGCTGGTGGGACGAGATCGTCGGGCCGGGCCGCCTTTTGGACACCGACCGCTACTGCGTCATCTGCATCAACGTCATCGGCTCCTGTTACGGCTCGACCGGCCCTACGTCGACCAATCCCCGGACAGGCAAGCGCTATAACCTCGGCTTCCCGGTCATTACCGTGCGCGACATGGTCCGGGCCCAGCTGCTCCTCATAGACCATCTCGGCATCGACCGGCTGGTAACGGTGCTCGGCGGCAGCATGGGGGGGATGCAGGCCCTGGAATGGGCCACCCAGTTCCCGGACCGGCTTGCCTCGGCGGTTGTGCTCGCCACCTCCCCCCGCCCTTCCGCCCAGGCCATCGCCCTCAACGCCGTGGCCCGCTGGGCCATCTTCAACGACCCGACCTGGAAGAAGGGGGAGTATCGCAAGAACCCCAAGGATGGCCTGGCACTCGCCCGCGGCGTCGGCCATATCACCTTTCTGTCCGACGAATCCATGACCGCCAAATTCGGCCGTCGCTTCTCGGCCAGGGACGGCCTGTTCGACTTCTTCGGCCAGTTCGAGGTAGAGCGCTACCTCACCTACAACGGCTACAACTTCGTCGACCGCTTCGATGCCAATTCGTTCCTCTACCTGGCCAAGGCGCTGGACCTCTATGATGTGGCCTGGGGCTGCGAATCGCTGGAAGAGGCGTTCCAGCCGGTCCCGGTGCCGATCCAGTTCTTTGCCTTCACCTCGGACTGGCTCTAACCGCCGGCCCAGACCGAAGAGATGGTTACCGCCCTGCAGAGCCTGGGCAAACCGGCGGAGTACCACCTGATCACCTCGTCTTATGGTCACGATGCCTTCCTGCTGGAGCACCAGACCTTTGCCCCGCTGGTGCGGGAGTTCCTCCGGAAGGTAGACGCAGAACCGTAGCGAAAGGAACCGCTATTCATGAATCCGGCAGCGAAAACCGCGAAACAGGAACAGGCAGCCAACCGCCACTGGCTGCGGGAACAGATGAATCCCTATTTTTTCGTTACCATGAAGGACGAGCAGAGCGCTCTGTCCATCCTGGAACGGGAACTGGCAAGCCTGTGCATCAACCAGCGGCTGATACTGGCAGATCGTGAAAAGAGTCTGATCCTGGCGGTGCGCAACCGGCCCGGCTCGCTGTACGATACCGTGACGCTGCGCGAGGTGCAGGAGCGCGAGATCTCCTTCGCCATGTTCGCCCACTCCGAAGGCCCCATGCCCGGCGTCGGCGAATCCCTGGAGATCCAGCGCTTCGAGTTCGACCGGAAAAGCAACGAGGAGATCCTTGCCGGCAAGGATGCTGTCGTCCCTGCCGCCATCCGCCGCGCAACCCGCACCGAGCTGCACAAGAGCTATCCCGACTTCGACCGGAAGGATTTCGATCGGCTCCTGCGGCTCCTCTGGCTGAACAACGAGCGCTACGTCCTGACCGCGCCTGCCGTACGCTTGGCCCAGGTTCTCAACCTCTTCCAGAAAGGGAACCAGAGCGGCGGGCTCTTTTTCGACCTGGAGCGGATGGAACAGGAGGACCTGTCGCGCATCCACTTTGCCGTGGGCAACCCTCCCCAGAAGGACTTCCTGATCCAGGTGATGGAGGTCTTCAAGCGCCTCGGCCTGGGAGTTACCCGGGCCTACTGCCTCACCATCTCCAACGGCATCCACCCCTACTTCCTCGGCACCTTCTATGTGCGGCACCTGGACGGCGGCACCCTGGAAAAAGGGACCGACGTCTACTGCCGGCTCCAGGAGGAGCTGTACAACACGCAGATACTGGCGACACGGTCGCACACCTACCGCGAATACGTCACCAGCGGCACCATGAGCGGGCAGGAAGCGTCGCTGATAAACGCCTTCATCGCCTTCTGTCACACCAACCTCGCCCACAACCAGCCTGAACGCTTCGGCCTCGACGATGTCAGGAGCGCCTTTTACGCCCATCCGGAGATCGCCCTGCAGCTGATCAAGCTGCTCAAGGCCCGCTTCGACCCGGAGATCGCCGACCGCGAGACAGTCTACCGGGAAGTGCTCGCCGCCACCCGGCTTGAGGTGGAGGAATACAACACCGGCCATCGCCACCTGGACGAGGTACGCCGCACCATCTTCCGCTGCTGCCTGATCTTTATCCAATACACCCTGAAAACGAACGCCTTCATCCTCGACAAACAGGCGCTGGCCTTCCGCCTCGACCCGGCCTACCTGGCGGAACTGGGCCATGAATTTACCGACGACCTGCCGCCGGCCACACCGTTCAGGATCACCTATTTCTTCAGTCGCTTCGGCTTTGGCTACCATATCGGCTTTTCCGACATCGCCCGCGGCGGCTGGCGCACCGTCATCGCCCGCACCCCAGACGACTTTCTCATCAACGCCAATACCCTGTTCCGCGAGAATTTCGTCCTTGCCCACACCCAGCATCTGAAAAACAAGGACATCTACGAGGGGGGCTCAAAGCTGGTGATGATCCTGGACGTTTCCGACCTGATGCGGCAGCGGGAGCGCGAGCGGGAACTGGAAACGCTGCGGCTGTTCAAGCTGCAGTACGGCATCACCAACGCCTTCCTCGACATCTTCGTCACCGAACAGGGGGTGGCGAAACATCCCGGCATCGTGGACTACTACCGCGAAGACGAGCCGATCGAGCTGGGTCCGGACGAGAACATGCACGATGCCATGATTGAGGCAATTGCCCATCTCTCCCGGCGCCGGGGGTACCTCCTCGGCATCGGCATCATGTCCAGCAAGAAGGTGGGGATCAATCACAAGGAGTACGGCGTCACCTCCACCGGCGTGGTGAAGTTCGCCGAGATCACCATGGCGGAGCTCGGCATCGACATCCGCACCGATTCCTTCAGCGTCAAATTTACCGGCGGCCCCAACGGCGACGTGGCGGGAAACGCCATGCGCATCATGCTCGACCGCTGCCCCAAGATCCGGATCTGCCTGATCCTCGATGGGACGGCAGCAGTGCACGATCCGCTCGGCGCAAACCGGGCCGAGCTGCAGCGCATCATCCTCCGCCAGGACCTGGACGCCTTCGATCCCGGCAAACTGCACCCCGGCGGGGTCATGCTCTTCCGCACCGGCAGCCGCACGGAAGGCCTGCGGGAGCTCTTCCGCAAGGTGGTGATGACCACCTCCGGAATCCGGGAGGAATGGATCTCCGTGGACGAGTTCCACCGGGAATTCGACGACCTGGTCTTCACGGTGCCGGCTGACCTGTTCATCCCTGCCGGCGGCCGGCCCGAGACCATCGACCGGGAAAACTGGGAACGTTTCCTACTGGCATCAGGGGAGCCTTCGGCACGGGCCATCGTGGAGGGGGCAAACTCGTTCATCACGCCGGAGGCCCGGGTCCAGCTGCAGAAAAAAGGGATCATCATAATGCGTGATGCCTCGGCCAACAAGTGCGGCGTCATCTCCTCGTCGTACGAGATCATCGCCAACCTGCTCCTCTCTCCCGAGGAGTTCATGGCCAACAAGGAACGCTACGTCCACGACGTCCTGGAAATCCTGGAAAAGCGGGCCGAAGATGAGGCGCGGCTCATCCTGGCGCGCCGCCGCACCCAGCCGGAACTCCTCTGCACCGAGATCTCCGACGCGCTCAGCACCGAGATCAACGGCGCCTATGCCCAGTTGTTCCGCTTCTTCCAGAACCGTCCGCACCTCTGCCTGCAACCCCTCTTCCGCCGCGCCATCCTGAGCCACCTGCCGCGCATCCTGCGGGAAGAACCGCTCTATCGCAGGCGGATCGGTAAGCTCCCGCCCAAATACCTCTTTGCCATCCTGGCTGCCGAAATCGGCTCATCCATGGTCTACCAGGGTGACCGGGAGGCGAACTTCGAGGAGACCATCCGCCTGCATCTGGCCAAGAACTTCCCGGCCGCCTGAGGCATTGCCGGCAACGCTCCGCTTCCGGGGCCACAACAGCAGCTTTCAGACATGCCGGACAGGGGCATTCCCCTTGCCTGCCCTCCGGGTTCGTGGTATCTTTCGTCAAAGCCAGCCAGGAGCCTGCGATGAAACTGGTCATCCTGGGAAGCGGCACCTCCACCGGCATCCCGATGGTTGGCTGTCACTGCCCGGTCTGCACCTCAGACGATCCCCGCGACAAACGTACCCGTC
Organism: Geobacter sp.; assembly: GCA_016223015.1. Taxonomy (GTDB): domain Bacteria; phylum Desulfobacterota; class Desulfuromonadia; order Geobacterales; family DSM-12255; genus Geoanaerobacter. The sequence continues at coordinate 5,653 of JACRPV010000193.1, forward strand.
CGTCTCTCCTCATAGAGCAGAACGGCAGGTATATCGTCGTCGACACTGCCACCGACCTCCGGCAGCAGGCAATCCGCGAAGGCATCCCCCGGATCGATGCGGTCCTTTTCACCCACTCCCACTCGGACCATGTCAACGGCATCGACGACCTGCGCGGTTTCCATTTCATCCACCGCCAGATGATCCCCTGCTACGGCGACGCCTACACCATCGCGGCCATCTCCAGCCGCTTCCCCTACATTTTCAAGGGAATGGAGGTTGAAGGCTACTCGCCCCTGATGGACCCTCACGTCATCACCCGACCGTTCGAGCTGTTCGGCTGCAGAGTCACTCCCGTACCGCTCCTGCACGGCCCCTACCCCACCACCGGCTACCGCTTCAACGATGCCGCCTATCTCACCGACTGCAGCGCAATCCCCGCTTCTTCCTATCCGCTCTTGGCCGGACTGGAGGTTTTGATCATCGACGCCCTCCGGTACTCTCCCCACGAGAACCATTTCAATGTCGCCAGCGCGCTCGAAGTCGTGGCCGAGCTCCGCCCCGGGCAGGCATTCTTCACCCATCTTACCCATGAAGTGGCTCACCGCGACGATTCACGCCTCCCCGCCGGCGTTTCTTTCGCCTATGACGGCATGATTGTTGACCTCGACTGACGAAAGAGCCTTGCATAACCGAAACGGTTCAGTATTATTTTCACGAACAACCCGAGGATGAGCGCAATGCCCAAGGACATCCGCCTGCACGGCGTGACCGACAACCTGATCGAGTATTACCTGATTGCCGCCGGCGCCGATATCCACCGCCGCTTCTTCTTCAGCATCGACGAGGCGGGCAATGGCGGGGTGCGGGTCTTTGCTCCGGGGAGCGAGTTCATCGTCAAAGGGGACGGCATCACCCACCGCGGCAATGGCGGTTCGTTCTGCGAGTACATGTTCGGCGTGGACCAGCCGCTTGCCGACCTGGCCAAGAGCGAGGTCATCAACCGGCTGGTGCTGTACGGAGCCAGCTACGACAAGGGGACCGGGACGCTGGCATTCAGCGACCGCACCGAAGGGACCCTGAGCTTCGAAAAGATCTTTTTCGACGGCAATGCCGTCTGCAACTACTTCTTCTTCATCAACTCCGCAAGCCTCGGCGGCCCGATCCGGCAGCAGCAGGAACAGCTCCTCAGGCTGCTGGGCAAGGCGATCAAGCGGTCGCCGGCCGTGGGGGAGGGGGACGACAACCGGATCATCGACGAGATCATCTCCCTCCTCGCCGACAGCTCGGCCCAGCTCTTCCTCTTCAAACTGGTCAATCTCAGGCACCAGGAATACCACCAACGCTTCCAGCGTCTCTATTTCAGCAACAAGAAGATTGCCGACGACGATTTCGCCAGCCTGTCGGACCTCGCCGTCAGGCACGGCATCGATCGTTACCAGCAGGAGCGGATCCGTATCGATGTCATGTACAAGCATCCCGACAACCGCCGCATCGTGGACGAATACAAGAACATCCTCACCTCCTGCAACAACAAGGGGGAGATCAACAAGCTGGAGAATGCCCGCCTGACCCGGCTGAAGACCCTGTCAGTGCGGAACAAGATCCCCGGCGCCCTCTTCTACACCCTGGACGAGATGCTCAAGAAGGACAAGAAGGTCGTTGTCCTGGAAGAAAACGAATACATCTCCGAGACCCGCCAGGTCCTGGAAGGGCCGATCCTGACCGAACAGCAGATCGACGACACCATTGACCACGCTGCGCCGCGGACTGTTCGAGGAACTCTTTGTCAGCGGCATCGTCGAAAACAAGTATCTCGGCAAATACGGGCGCAACAAGCTCACAACCCTGCTCAAGGGGCTCAAGCTGGTGGATGAGAAGCGGATGACCACCGACGAACTCCTGGCCCAGTTGATCGGCCTGGACAGGGAAGAACGGACCTTCATCACGGTTCTCACCCATGTCCGGGACCGGATCAGGAACTTCTACTCCAAATACGCCACCAAGGCCGACCAGGAAACCCTCAAGCAGGAGATCACCGAGGAGCTCCGCCACAAGAAGCTGATCACCGGAGAGATCCCCGACCACCTGTTCCACGAGACCATCCTGACCATCAAGAAGGAGGCGATCTACCTGCACAGCCTGCTGCCGCAGATCATCGCCACCAAGGACCTGGCCCTGCGCGAAGACTTCCTGGAGAACTCGGGACTCGACCGGTTCTATGTCGAAGAGCTGGAACGGGAGTACTTCGAGATCAACGACCTGAACATGGACGACCT
>JACRPV010000194.1 GCA_016223015.1 Geobacter sp.
CTGCTGTAACGGCCACTTCGCTCGAATATTCATCACCGTCAGTCAAATCCGAAAACAGATCGACCGACTCGCGCAGGGATACAATGTTGCGAAACAGGTCATCGTTGAAATCGCAGGTTTTATCGAATAGGCTAGGCATGTTTCAGCGCCCGCGGTAGAAGTCGAGGTAGCGGGCTACCTTGGCGATGCCGATGATCCCCTGTTCCTTCATAACGGCAAGCGGAGTGAGATTGTCAAAAGCCGTGTTCCGCCGGGAAACCCAGGAATAGCGGATATCATCATTCTGCGGGTAGAGAAGCCGCAACGCCTTGTGTATCGCCAGGAGCCAGCCGACACGGTCCAGGATGTCGCGAGTACCGGGAAGCGCCTCGCCCTTGCCGTATTTTGCCAGCATGGCCCGGCTCTTGGGGCTCAGGCCAAGAAGATCAAGCTGATCGGCGGTCGAAAGATCCCAGAGGTGGAATAGTTTGATAACCATTTTCGACAAAGCGCTGCGCGAATCGTCGGAAGTGAGGTCAATGTCGGCTGTTTTTGCGTGAGCAAGTGCCATTGGATAATCCCCCTTACATGGTTTTATAATATACATAATTTGTTTACTTGGCAACTGTGAAGGTGGAAATATTCTAGCTGAAAATTGGAATGGATGCTTATAGTGAACAGGGAATATATTCTGATATATGCTATACAACAACATAGTATGTCTAATATGTGTAGACATACTATGTTGTTAACTGATAAATTGTCGCTATCACTCAGGAGATGGTGATCATGACTAACAGCCTTCTGCTCAAGAGCATTCCCTACGAGGAGTTTGACTATCAGACTCTGTTGGATTCTGTCCACGGATATACACAGCCACGGATGAAGATTTCCGGCATGCTGGCCAAAGGGGATATAGTCCGCGTCAAGAAGGGGCTCTATATCCTAGGTGAGTCATTGCGCCGGAGGCCGTTTTGTCGCGAACTGCTTGCCAATCTCATCTATGGTCCGTCCTATGTTTCCGAATGATCCCGATGGAAGCATTCCGTACCGGTATGGACCAGGTTGAACTGGATGATGGCCGTTCTTTTCTGATCGCCATTCCGGAAAAGGCTCTGGCAGACCGGATCGTTGCCGACCGGGGCGCCGGAATTTCAACGCAGAAGGAGTTGCATGAATATCTGCTGGCTGATCTACGCATCGACCCTGCAAATCTCCGCGGACTCGATCCGGCCCGACTTGCGGAAATCGCCAGGCACTACAGATCTCGCAGAGTGAAGCTGCTGGCCGATCTGATTACCCGTCTGAGTAAAGGAGCACGATAATGCATGAGGCGGTGACCCGCATGCTTGCCAAATATGAACCGAAGAGCGTTGACGATTCAGTCAGAGCACTACGGGAGATTATTCAGGAAGTGGCGCTGCTCGGACTCTGGCGGGCCAAGTTTTTTGAGCACGCCGCATTCTACGGCGGTACGGCTCTGCGCATCCTGTACGGACTCGACCGGTTTTCCGAGGATCTGGATTTCTCGCTTCTGACGCCTTCCCCCGATTTTAATCTGGCGCGGTACACGGCATCACTTGAGGAGGAACTGCAGGCATTCGGTTTCAATGTCCGGGTGGAGATGGTCGACAAGGCGGTGGAATCGGCGGTGCAGTCTGCCTTCCTTAAGGCGAACACCCGTAATGAACTCCTGGTCATTGAGGCCGGTGAGGAACTTGCCGGTCAGGTTGCAGCCGGCCAGGTGCTGAAGGTGAAGATCGAGGTGGACACGGACCCACCGCCCGGTTTTAACACCTCGACCCGCTACCTGCTGCAACCAATCCCGTTTGCCGTCAGGAGCTATACACTCCCGGATCTCTTTGCCGGCAAGATGCATGCTATTTTGTACCGCAAATGGAAAAACCGGGTGAAAGGCCGCGACTGGTACGATTTTGTCTGGTATGCAGCTAATCATCCGCAGCTGAACCTTGCTCATCTTGAACAGCGGATGCGGCAGACCGGCCATTGGAACGGTGAAGCGCCATTATCTTCTGCGGCGTTTCGTGATCTGCTGTTCGATACCATCACCCGACTCGATGTAAATCAGGCGAGAAAAGACGTGGCGCCGTTCGTCAATGATCAGCAGATGCTTACTCTCTGGTCGCACGACTTCTTTCACGATGTTGCTGGCCGGATTCAAACTGAAGGATAAACTACGCATGGAGGTTTCTGAAATGAGTAATGAAGATCTGCTGGCAGCGCTCCAGGAGTTGCTGGAGGCATCCAGTGTCATGACCAGCGGCCAGCTGCCAAGCGCCAGCCAACTGGAACGATATCAGCGGGCACGCGAATGGGCGCAACGGCTCCTTGACCGCGAAGAGCGGGCAAAAAACGCGTGATTGGCGGTATCTATTTTTTCGGTGGCGGGGATGTAGACGGTCCCTGGCCGGTTGAAGGTGATGGCAAGCTGGCTGGTGCATATCCAGCACCAGGCTTTGGGGTAGATGGTAGTTGAGCCGGTGCATATCCGCGATTTCCATTTGTCGATCCGATTTTGTTGTTCATCTCCGAGTACCTCTTGACGTTGAAAGTTGTGAAAAGAATCGTGAGTATAAGGCCAGTAAAGAATAATGCTCCGGCAACCACGTTGAGCTGTTTGGTTCTTTCTAAATGCGGGTTCGGCAAGCTAGCGCTTTCATGATCTCCGGCTATTTGTGATTCAAGG
>JACRPV010000205.1 GCA_016223015.1 Geobacter sp.
GCACAATAGAGCAGGATGGTATCCTTCCAGCGCCCCCCCTTGATGAACTCCTTCTCCATGGCATGGAGCGAGAAGTTGAGCGTCTCGCGGAAATACCGAACCAGCGACAGCTTCCCATCATGATGCCTGAGGGTCCGCTTGGAGACCACCTTGAGGATCAGCACCCGCTCGTGGCGACCGAAGGATTCCTCCACCGACCCCGCCATCAGAGAACCGTCGACAAAGACGTGGTCTTTGCCGTTATGCCGGTGGCGGCGACAGGCATAGATCCAGGGGATACCGTTGGAAAAACGGGCTGCCGTGGCAACCTTGAGTTCGGGATGGCTGGCTGCGGAAAAGACCACGGCCCGGTAATTGAGGATATCGGTGGCAATGACCTGGATCGGGATACGAAAGTCGCCGGAGAACGATCGACCCCCCAGTTTCCCGTCGACCCAGGCCTCAAGGGCATCGCCGCTGCAGAGGCCGTAGCCCGAAAGCATGCTCTTCAGGCTTACGTCCTTGAACCGTGCAGTATCAAGCGCCATGGCCTCTCGCCGGAGATCCTCCGGGGACATGCCGGAGGCGAACAGGGCGCCGATGATACTGCCTGCCGAGGAGCCGACGATCTTCCCGATCCGGAGCCCCTTTTCCTCAACGGCCCGCAATGCCCCCACCAGTGCCGGATAACGGATGCCGCCTCCCAGGAGGAGCAGGGTGATCGGTTCATTCTTGTGGAAAGGGATAGAGGCGTTGACGATACTCATTGGACGGCTCGACAGACCTGGCAGGGATATTGACGGCTGAGACAAAAGTATAGAATGGGAACGGTCAAAGTCAATATAACCGAGTCATCACAAACCTTTACTTTTTGAACTTCAATGTGTTAGGCTGGCAAATTCCTGGCGGGACACGCTCTCGCCGTAACCAATCGACTGGTCCCGTACCGGGCCTTCTCCCCACCGGAGCCCGGGGATGGAACCGCAGGAGACACCATGAAAAGAAAAGCGCTCGCCCTCCTCTCCGGGGGGCTCGACTCTACCCTTGCGGTCAAGGTGATGCTTGATCAGGGGATCGAGGTCGAGGCCCTCAACTTCATCTCCCCCTTCTGCACCTGTACCGGCAAGAACGCCGGCTGCAAATCCGAGGCGGTCCGGGTCGCCGAGGAGTTCGGCATCCCCATCAAGGTCATGAACAAGGGGATCGAATATCTGGAAGTCGTCAGGAACCCCCGGCACGGCTACGGCAAGGCGATCAACCCCTGCATCGACTGCCGGATCTTCCTGCTGAAAAAGGCAAAGGAATACCTGGCCGAATCGGGCGCCGACTTCGTCATCACCGGCGAGGTTCTCGGGCAGCGCCCCATGAGCCAGCGCCGCGACACGCTGCGCGTGATCGAGCGGGAGAGCGGCCTGGAAGGCCTGCTGCTGCGGCCGTTGTCGGCAAAGCATTTTTCCCCGACTGTCCCGGAACTGGAAGGGTGGGTCGACCGGGAGAAACTCCTGGCAATTCAGGGACGTTCCCGCAAGGAGCAGATGCAGCTGGCCGAGGAACTGGATGTGACGAATTACCCCTGCCCGGCCGGTGGCTGCATGCTGACCGAGGTCTCCTTCGCTCCCAAGGTCAGGGATATCTTCGACCATAGCGACGAGCTGCAGATGCGGGATTTCCGGCTCCTCAAGCTTGGCCGCCATTTCCGCATCGGACCGCGGACCAAATTCCTGGTGGGGAGGAACGAAGCGGAAAACGCCACACTGACCGCGCATGTCCAGCCGGGAGAAGCGAGCATCCGTTGGCTCGAAGGGGGGAGCCCCATCGGTGTCGTGATGGGGCCGGTGACCCCGGAATCCCTCGATATCGCGGCGCGGATCATCCTCCGCTACACCAAGGCCGCGCCCGGCCAGTCCTGCAGCATGAAGGTCGTGCGCGACAGCGGCGAAGAGCGGCTCTCTGCCACGAATGACTTCACCGATACGGATGTCGAACGCTTCCGCATCTGATCTTCATGCACACTCGTCCATAAAAAAAGCCGGGGCATATCATGTCCCGGCTTTTGAACTCCCGCCTGCATAACTCAATCGTGGTCGTCCCCATAAATCCGGGCAAAATCATCGGCCGTATCCCGGAATGCCTGCAGAACCAGGGGATCGAAGTGGGTCGGCAA
>JACRPV010000206.1 GCA_016223015.1 Geobacter sp.
ACAAGATCCTTGCAAACCGACGGGTTAACGCTTTTTGCGGAGAATTCCACCACTGCACGGTGGGTAGGTTTTGGTACCTGGGGAGGTGAGAGACTGGGGGGCCTCATCCCTAAAAAGGCAAGGCATGAGGCGATCACGGCAATGATCACCAGATTCTGCCAGTTATGTGAACCCTTCTGCCGCAAAGTTCTCATCGTTCAGAAAATACTCCAAATTCCGAATATTGACAAGCGCGAGTATAATGGCTTCCCAAACAGCCCCGCTTCTCGCTCTCATATGAGAATAAGGTGACATTCATCACCTCCCCATCCCGCTTTCTGAACGATACTTTCACTACAATTCAACTGAGTCTTTCCTCTGATAAACGATAAGACTAAACCGCCAGCAATGGCGGGACGGATAGCCCAAGGGTCTCACGCAGACAGCCGGGTGCCGAACTATCAGATGCTGATATGTTCGCGCCCGGCTTTTTGTTGTGCTCACGCGTTGTGAGAATCACTTGAGGGCATTTCCCGAATGCAGCTTATTGGAGGCACCCGTGAACTTCAGACCTGACCCATCCCTTTCCCATGTTGCAATCGATGAGCCCTCTCTCTACGAAGCATACCGCTCGGTAAAGTCTGGCATGCCTCTGGACAAAGGGATCAGTCCCAATGAATGCGAAGCTTACATCTGCTCCTCCAAGGAAAATGGGAAGCAGATGCTCTACATCGCCTTCTGGGAAGTGTCCAAGAAGATAAGCCATGTATTCATACCAGGGAAGCAACCCTGCAGCATGGCCGAATACCAGAAATGCTTCGAGCAGGCGCAGCATTTTGTCGCCAGCCAGGGATTTACCCTCGAACAGATAAAACTCGATTACAGCACTGCCATGCGTCAGGTTATCTGGGGCACCATCAAGGTTTTCAAGGCCCCGAAAGAGGGAGCCAAGAGTTCTGCGGCCCCTGCGCCGCATCGCCCGGCACTCGAAGTCGTCAAGCCTGCAGTGAAACCTTCTTCACCCTCTTCTGAGGCGCAGACCGCCCAACAGGTTTCTTCCACTCCCCCGGCAGCAGCCAGCGTGTCAAAGGTCATCGATCTCCCGGCCCCGGCAAAGGCCCCGTCCGGAAGCACCGATACAGCTTTGGATGCGGCCACTGCTCCTGCGGCAGAAAAGCAGGAAGCCGTTCGTGACAAGCCTCAACTCCCGGATGTGCAAGTCGCCCCCCTGCAGCAACGGATCACCATTCTCGAAACCGAGTTGGCCGACAGCCGATCAATAGTCGCGGACCTCAACGAACGGATCAAGGCCCTGCAGGATCAATTCGACGCAGACCTGAAAGCACGGGACGAAGAGAAGAGCCTGCTGCAGTCTGAACTGCAGCTCAGCACGGAACGAATCGACTCGATAAGCCGCCAGCACGAAGAGAAACTCTCCAGCGAATCAACGGGATTGGGGCAAAGGATCGAGGCGTTGACCGACGAGCTCGCCGAACTGCGAGATCAACTTGCCGCAAAGGCAGCGGAAACCATCGGCGCCGAGAAGATGCGGGAACAGGTCCAGCGAACCCTCGATGCAACACAGGAGGAATACCAGCTTTTCCAGGTGTCACATGCCGAAGAAATTGCCATCATGACGGAAGAACTGACCCTGTTGCAAGAAAAAGTTGCCGAACTCGAAGAGGTGGCATCCCAGGAGCGGGAAGTTGCCGAGCGCTCATCCTTGGAATTGGAACAGACCATGGATGCTGTCCGCCAGATGCGGATCGATGCGGAAAAAGAACGCGAACAGGCGAGAATCGACAAAGAACAGGTGGAACGGGTAGCAGCCGCAGCTCTCAACTCGGCCCGCGCCGAGCGAAAAGAGCTTATGACAATGATCGAAGAGCTGGAGCAGGAAAACAGCCGGCTCAAGGAAGAAATAGAGTCGGAAATTACCGCCGCAGGTATCCGGGAAGAGCAGGCCCTTGCAGAAACTGCACGGCTTCGGCACGAAATGCTGGTCAGAGAAGAGGTTACCATACGGGAGTTTGCCGGAATGCGGGCCGAGCTGCGGCGCCTCGTCGAAGAACGCGCAACAGGAGCGGGATGCCCCCTGGTCGAGACATACTCCGTACCGCAGGAAGAGGAAGCGTCGCCCGGAGAGGTTGCCGATCCCTCAGAAGAAATCAGCTATTCCGTGGTGCAGGATACGTGCGAATCGATCACCGTCGCCCCCACTGAAGAAGATTCGGCAGCAATCTTCGAACCGATTCCGGAAGTTGGCAGCGAACTGTTCCCGGAACTCGGCAATGTCATCTTCCCGGAAATGGGTGCCTCTGCCGGTTCCGAATTTTACGGCAGCGACGGCCAGTCCGCCACCGAGTTCCGCCCCGACAGATCTCTCTCCGCCGTACCCTGTCCGGCACCGGAAGCCATAATCGCCTTGTACGAATCTGCCAACAAGATCCAGACCGTACCGGACGGGTTCAGCATCCAGAAAAGCGGCGGGTTCATCTACGCCATCAGGCGCAACGGCAAGGCCGAGGTCTACCTCGTCTGGCAGATGCTGGAAAGCAACCAGGCACTGATCTATACCCCGCTTCAGCAGCCCAGTGACGAAGATGAATTCCAGAAGGTCCTGCAGGACGCCCTTTTCTACTTTGAGAGTGTCGGGTTCATGATGGCACCCGTGGATCTGAGTGCGCCGAAGTCCCGCACCAGCGCTCTGACAAGATCGCCATTCCTCAACAACGCAGTGGGATTCTGAAGGTAGCGACATCCCTGTGCAGGAAGCCGCCCCGACCGCGCTCACCGGCGTCGGTTCATCCTGTACCGCAACACCAGTTGTGTGACGATGTCCAGTAGCACTACCCCGGTAATGATCACCAGCAGAATATTGTTCCCGCGGAAAAAGGCCAGGCAGTTGAAAAACATGTAGAGCGTCACCATCAGGGTGAGCAGCCTGCGGATCATCTGCACCGTTCTGGGAGACGGCTCGGTATCCACCGCACCAAATCGGGCCAGCAGCGGCGAAACCAGATAACCGACTGCCGCATCGACGATGATCAACAGCCAGTTCAATATAAAAAGCTGCAGCAGGTACGGCTCAAGCACGACAGCACGCTTACTTCCCATACGATTCATGGAAGAATAAAAGGGACAGAGTTCCCAGACTCCTGTCCCTTTCCGTTTTGCCACCCTCAGCTATAGCTACTTGAGACGCCTGATCTTTTCCAGGCTTTCCTCCAGCACCCTTTTCTTTGAGGTGACTTCAGCCAGCTTCTCCCGTTCCTTGACAACGATCTCGGCAGGGGCACGATCGACAAAGCTCGGGTTTTCAAGCTTTTTGGAGAAGAGTTCAATCTCCTTCTCTATCTTGGCGATCTCCTTGAGCAGGCGCTTTTCCTCCTCCTCCACATCCACCAACCCTTTGAGCGGGACGATGATCTCCACGTCACGGGCCACCTGCAGGGATGCATCGTTCGGACGGTCGACACCCTGGCCGATGGCCAGATCGGACAGGCGGGCGAGGCTCATGATGTAGACCTCGTTCTGCTTGAGCAGGTTCAGACTCTCAGCAGACCCGCAGTCGAGGATGGCGGCGATTTCGCGCGAAGGAGCCACCTCCATCTCGCCGCGAATATTGCGGATCCCCCGGATCACCTCCATGACCAGCTCCATCTCGTTCGCCCCGGCGCGGAATGCATCGCGCTCGCTGCTCGGCTGCGGATAGGGGGCCTGCATGATGCTGGGGCACTCCTTTTCGCCCGGCAGAGCCTGCCAGATCTCCTCGGTTATGAACGGCATGAAGGGGTGCAGCATCCGCAACAGCTCCTCCAGGACCTGCCAGAGGATATAGCGGGCAGTCAGGCGGCGCTCCGGCTCACCCCGGTAGAGATCGTCCTTGACCAGCTCGATGTACCAGTCGCAGAATTCGCTCCAGGTGAAGCGGTAGAGCGTACTGGCCGCATCGTTGTAGAGGTACTCGGCCAGGGAAGCATTCACCTCGCGCGCTGCCTCGTTGAGGCGATAGAGAATCCAGCGGTCGGCATTGCTGTAAACCAGACCGCCGGCATCGACCGTAGCGGGATCGAACCCTTCCAGGTTCATCAGGGCAAAGCGGGCGGCATTCCAGAGCTTGTTGGCAAAATTCCGGTACCCCGCGATCCGTTCTTCGGCCAGCTTGATGTCGCGCCCCTGGGCGGCAAAGGCGGCCAGGGTGAAACGGAAGGCATCGGTGCCGTAGGCGTCGATCACCGTCAGGGGATCGATGACGTTCCCCTTGGACTTGCTCATCTTCTGCCCCTGAGCGTCCCGCACCAGAGCATGGATGTAAACCTCGCGGAACGGCACATCCCCCATGAAATGCAGCCCCATCATCATCATCCGCGCCACCCAGAAGAAGAGGATGTCGAAGCCGGTGACCAGGCAGGCCGTGGGGTAGAAGGTCTTGAGCTCGGGGGTCCGGTCCGGCCACCCCATGGTAGAAAAAGGCCAGAGCGCCGACGAGAACCAGGTGTCGAGGACGTCGGTCTCCTGGCTGATGTTGGCCGAACCGCAGTGCGAACATGCCGCGGCATCGGCCCGGCTCACCGTGATCCCTTCGCAGTCGGCGCAATACCAGGCGGGAATCCGGTGGCCCCACCAGATCTGGCGTGAGATGCACCAGTCCTTGATGTTCTCCAGCCAGTCGAAATAGGTGTTTTCCCACTGCTGGGGGACGATCCGGGTCCGGCCGTCCTTCACTGCAGCGAGTGCCTGATCAGCCAGCGGGCCGACCTTGACGTACCACTGCAGCGACAGATAGGGCTCCACAACAGTTTTGCAGCGGTAGCAGCCGCCGAGTGCAAGGTTGTGATCGTCGATCTTTGCCAAAAGTCCCTGGGCGTCCAGATCCTCGACGATCCGCTTCCGGGCGGCAAAGCGTTCCGTGCCGCGGTACGGGCCGCCGTTTTCGTTGATGAAACCGGACTCGTCGAAGACATTTACCAGTTCGAGGCCATGACGACGGCCGACCTCGAAGTCGTTGAAATCGTGGGCCGGGGTGATCTTGACGACGCCGGTACCGAACTCCCGGTCCACGTATTCGTCGGCAATGATGGGGATCTCGCGGTTGACCAGCGGCAGCAGGACCATTTTCCCCACCAGGTCGGCATAGCGCTCGTCCTCGGGATGAACCGCGACCGCGGTATCGCCGAGCATGGTCTCGGGGCGGGTGGTGGCCACCACCAGGTGCCGGTCGGTGCCGATGACCGGATAGCGGAGATGCCAGAGATGGCCCGCCTTCTCCTCATGCTCGACCTCGATGTCCGACAGGGCAGTATGGCAGCGGGGGCACCAGTTGATCAGCCGGTTGTCGCGATAGATCAGCCCCTGCTCGTAGAGAGAGACGAACACCTCGCGGACCGCGCGGGACAGCCCCTCGTCCATGGTGAACCGTTCACGTTCCCAGTCGCAGGATGCGCCGAGCCGCTTCAGCTGGCCGATGATCTGCCCGCCCGACTCGGCCTTCCACTGCCAGACCCGCTCGATGAACGCCTCGCGCCCCAGGTTGTGCCGGTCGGTCCCCTGTGCGGCAAGCTGGCGCTCCACCACGTTCTGGGTGGCGATCCCCGCATGGTCGGTGCCCGGCATCCAGAGGACGTTACAGCCGCTCATCCGCTTCCAGCGGCAGAGGATATCCTGCAAGGTGTTATTGAGGGCATGCCCCATATGCAGGGCGCCGGTAACATTGGGCGGCGGGATGACGATGCTGTACGGCTGCCCGCCTGAAGCCGCCTCGGCGTGAAAATACCCTTTACTTTCCCATTCCCGGTACCACGTCTCTTCTACCGCCTTCGGTTCATAAACCTTGGCCAGTTCCCTCTCCGCCATAATCAAACCTCAATGATCGATATCGAATAAAAAAGGGGCTTTGCATCCCCTGTGTTACGCGTTGTACAGCGCCGGTTCAGCCCCTTACTGCCCCACCCGCTCCTTCAGTTTGCTCAATGCAGGAAGCTGCTACCGGTACCGGCTCTTCCGGAACCGGCTCCATGAAGACGTCAGGCTCGGCAAATCGGGCCGGCTCTTCCGCCAGGTTGGCGAGCGGCTCACCCATTCCAACGGTAAAGGTTTCACCCGCCGGCGTCGGCTCCTCGTCCTGGAACTGATACATCTCCTCTTCAACCGGCTCCCATTTGGCGGCGAAACCGAGGCCGGCAAATGCAGGTTCCACGGCCGGTTCCGCGGCCGGCTGCTCGGGCTCGGGTGCTTCCCCGGCAGGAGGAAAGCCCACTGGCTCCGGTTCCTCGTCGGCAAAGGCGAAGTCTTCCGGCTCTTCCACGGGCGCCGGAGCGATGCCCGCTTCCGCGACAGGCGGTACAGCCGGCTCCTCATCGAGATCAGTCAGATCGAAAACCCCCCACGGATCGTCTTCAGGTGCAGCTTCCACCACTTCGACGGCAAAATCCTCAGGCAGGGCAGGAGCTGCCTGAAACGCCGGCATGATCTCCGTTTCAGACGCAAGGAGTGTGTCGTCGAACATCTCCGGGATGGGTTCGAACGAAAGAGGCGGCTCAGGAGCAGCAAATTCCCAGGGCTCGGCAACCGGCGGGACAAAAATCGGTGCCGGTTCGGCGATCGGGGCTGCCGGTTCGGCGGGTGGGGGTACCTGGGCCTTTGCCCGTTGCCGGCCGAGTTCAACCAGCTTTGTAACCTTCTCCACCAGTTGCTGGGATTCAAAAGGCTTGGAGATGAAATCGTCAGCGCCGCACTGCTGCGCCCTGGTTTCGTCAAATGGTTCGAAGGCCCCGGTCATCAGCAACAGGGGCACATGCTGCAGCCGGCTTTCGGCGCGTATCTCCTGGCAGACCTCATAGCCGCTTTTGCCCGGCATCAGGGCATCGACGAGCATGACATCGGGCACAATCTCCCGGGCTTTTTCCAGGGCAGCCACGCCGTTATCCACCACCGTGAGATCGTAATCCTCATTGGCGAAGATGATTCCGACCACCTTTTGGATGGTGATGCTGTCATCGGCGAGGAGCAGTCTGATGCCCATTTCTTCCTCCACGGGCGGTAACGCCGACGGGGCGGCGGCCCGGAAAGCGCTTTTATGGCTGGATAATCGCGTGAAACGTTACCATGCAAGCGGCCAAGTGTCAAGTTTATTAGCGTTTTTCAACGCCCGGCAGTCACCGACTGGAGCAGCTCTGCAAGCGCTCGCTGGGGGGCGAGCTGTGCCGCGACAATGGTCGACAGATCACTCCGCAAACGGCTCAGTTCACGGGGATGCCGGTAGTCGATCCGCGCGGTAAGGAGCACCACGAAAACGTCGGCATTGGGATCGAGCCAGAGCGACGAACCCGAATAGCCGGTATGCCCGAAGGAGGTCTCGGAAAATCCGGTGCCCCGCGGCGCCGAGTAGGGTGATGCGATGTCCCAGCCAAGGCCGCGCACCACATCGCCGCCACGAGCGAAATAGGGGGCGGTCATCTGCTCCACTGCCCTGGGGGAAAGCACCTGTTTCCCCTCCAGGTCGCCCTGGTTCAGGATCATCATGCAAAACCGTGCAAGATCGCCCGCACTGCTGAACAGTCCGGCATGGCCGGCCACCCCTCCCAGCTGGCGGGACAGATAATCCTGCACCTGCCCCGTCATCATGGTCCGTTCCCCGGTCAGGGTGGAAGAACAGCGAAGCACCCGCTCCTGATCGGGATTGAACAGGGTATCCCGCATCCCCAGGGGAGCATAGAAATGCTGTGCGGCATACTGGTCGAGAGGAATCCCGCTTACCCGCCGGACAATCTCCCCCAGAAGGATGAAGTTGATGTCGGCATAGCGGAACCGACTCCCCACTACCCCTTTCGGCTTCTGGCCGGCAGCGCCTGCTATGGCGCTCTGCATCGGCGCGGCAGAGCTCAGGGAAAAATCATCCAGGCCAGAGGTATGGGTCAACAGGTTCCAGATCAGGAGATCCTTCCGGCCGGAAAACTCGGGGAGCCATTTCCCCACCTGATCGACCAGCGAGAGACGTCCTTCTTCGGCCAGCTTGAGGATCGACGGCGTAGTGGCCACCACCTTGGTCAGCGACGCAATGTCGAAGAGACTCTCCACGGCCATCGGGCCGGCGCTCTGCTCCGTCGAAAGCCGCCCATAGGCCTTTTCGAACAGTACGCCCCTGCGAGTCCCCACCAGCACTACGCCACCGGCTATCAGCCCCTTGGAGATCCCCTCCTCTACGAGGCGGTCGACCTGTTCGGATCTGAATGCCTGAATATCCAGGGCATTGCCACTGCAGGCCCCCGGCACGAGCAGGATCAGCAGCACCAGACAGCATATGTGAGTCAGATATTTTTTCATGGTTTGCGGTGCGAAAAAGGGGGCTCATGCCCCCTGTCAATTCATCCTGAATGTTACTGCCTTCAGCAGCTTGCCTTCGGCATCGAGGGCCTCCACTCGCCACTCTCCGGACCATCCTTTTTCTATTGCCTTGCGGCTGTATGTGCGCCAGCGTTTTCCCTTGATCGGCAGCTCATACTCCGCAACCTTCTGGTTGTCGCGGTACCAGACATGCTTGATGGTGGTCTCGCCATCTTCCTCGGCAGTCGTTCGCGTAAAGCAGAACAGCTGCTTCACCGACGCCGACGAGATCCGGTGTACCGAATCGATGGGATTGCCGCGGACGATCTTGGTGGTGACCGCCATCTCGGTTATCTTCACATTGCCGCTTTCCGCATGCCCCATTGCCGCGCCAAAGGCGATAACAAGAAATATGCTTAAAACGGTTACCACGGAGAAACGCTTCATGCCCCCCCCGTACCATATTGCCGAATTCGTTTTTGTGACGAGCGCCACCTAGGTTCTATAATCTGCGTTGATCTTCACATAGTCATAGGAAAAATCGCTGGTGTAGACCGTAGCGCGCCCTTCTCCCAGACCAAGATCAATAGTAACGCGGAATTCGGGCTTATGCAACACTGCCGAACCGCGTGTCTCGGCATCGCCGCCGACAAAGAGGCCGCCGCTGACCATCCGGACGTCATCGAACGAGAGCGCAACCCGCGACTGGTCCACTTCCGCGCCGGAATACCCGACAGCAGCCAGAATCCTGCCCCAGTTGGCATCCTGTCCGAAAAACGCCGTCTTGACCAGCGGTGAGTTGGCAACCGCCATGCCGGCCAGGCGTGCATCCTTGTGATTCGCAGCGCCACGCACGTCAATGGTTACCAGTTTCGTTGCCCCTTCGCCATCCTTGACGATCGCCTTGGCCAGTTCCAGGGTGACCTCGTCGAGCAGGCGACGGAACGCTGCAGCATCGGCATCCGCTCCGGACAAAGGGGGATTGCCTGCCAGGCCGTTTGCCATGATCAGAGCAGTGTCGTTGGTGGAGGTATCCCCGTCCACGGTGATGCAGTTGAACGAGACATCGACCGCTGCGCGAAATGCCTCCTGCAACCAGGACTGCTCCACGGCAGCGTCGGTAACCAGGAAGGAGAGCATGGTTGCCATGTCGGGCCGGATCATCCCGGCCCCCTTGGCAACACCGGCGATGGTATAGGGAACGCCACCGGCCATTCCCTTGCGCACGGCAAGCTTGGCAAAGGTATCGGTGGTCATGATGGCCTTGGCAACGTCTTCCAGCGAGCTGTGGCCGAGCCCTTCCAGCAGTGGGGGTACGGCATTCCTCACCCGGTCCATGGGCATCTGCACCCCGATAACCCCTGTGGACGACGGGATGACGGCCGCCTCGTCGATGCCGAGCCCTTCGGCAACCAGACGGGCCGTCTCCAGGGCGCTCTCCATGCCGGGCTGGCCGGTGCAGGCGTTGGCATTGCCGCTGTTGACCACCACTGCCCGGCAGCTGCCGACAGCCGCCCGCTCCATCCCGAGCAGCACCGGAGCCGCCTTGACCTTGTTATTGGTAAATACTGCCGCACAGGCCGCGGGAACCCGGGAAAAGATCAGCGCAAGATCCTTCCGTCCCGGTTTCTTGATGGCTGCTTCCACGACAGAGAATGCGAATCCTTTAAGTTCCATATGTATTTCACCTGATTGAGACATAGTTGACAACGTTTCGTGTCATATTCATGAGCTGTTGTTTTTTACCACACTTCTACACTCAAAGCTATTATGAGTTGTAGCAACCTCTGACAGCCTCAGTGCTGGCAGAGAATATCCTGCATTTGCGCCGGAACAAAAGCCACGTCCCAGCACCAAACACCGAACCCACCCCGTTCATTGACCGCCCGCACCCAGACATCAAGTGCGGCCCGTTTTGCCCTGTTCTGCTCCGAATCCTCTCCTTTGATCTCCAGTACCAAGGTCTTGCCATTAGTCAGCCGAATCAGGAAATCAGGGATAAAGCGTCGTCGGACACCATTCCAGAGATACCAGACCTGAAAGCCGAGGTGATCGTTCTTCGCATAGGCGGTCACTATCTTGCTCTGGTCGAACAGGTTGGCCGCGTATTGCTCCCAGCTGCTGTCGGCCACCATATGGCTGATCTGGGAGCGCCGGGTCGGATGGCAGATCTTGGTGGTGTACCAAGTCCGCATATACGCAGTGGAACCGATGGGAGACTCTTCGTCGAAGACCGACTCCAGCCGATCCCGGTTCTGCTCAGTCACATAGCGCAGGAGATGCTGCACGATCAGATCAATATTGAGAGCAAAGAGAATCCGCTCGCGCAGCGGGTCTTGGTGGTACAGCGACGGGATGTGCAGCCTGTCGGAATCAAAAAACTGCTCCACCAACCGGATGAGCTGAAAAACCAGATAGTCTCTTCCTCCCTGAAACTTCCCATGCAATGCCTCGAATGACTTGCGGGCCGCCTGAAACACCAGCCGCTGAAGGCGAAACCCTTCAGGTAACCGTTCCAGATCGATTGAGTGAACCTTGCTCAAATCCGCTGCGCCGCCAAGCGCAGGGGCCAGTTCAGCACTGATGGGGGTCTGGGCAGGGTCGAGAGTCAGCGGCTCAACCAACGACCAATCGACCATCACTCGTCCGTTTCGTAGGAAACCCGCCGCAAGCCCCGACCGATGACCTGCTCGCAGAGGAGCTGGCTGGTAAAGGCTCGCAACCCCATGATATGGGTGACGTTCTTGGCGTCCCACCCCTCTGAAAGCATGGCAACCGAAATAACCTTCTGCAAATCCTGGCCGGCAGCGCCACGCTTGCCGACATTATCGACAATCTCCCGCAGCAAATCTTCCTTTTTCAGCCCCCGCAGCCGTTCCTTGCGGGTCTCTGGAATGTTCGCGGCGGCAACGATGGCCTTCAGCGTCTCTTCATAATTCTTATCGGCCCCCGCAGTCTCCCCAATTTCGGCCTTCTCCAGCACCTTTGAGTCTACCCGGAGGGTTCTGGTAGGCTCGTGCAGCTCCGGCCAATGGGCATCGCCGCTACGAAAATAATGCTCGATCCGGGCGGCGGTCTCTGTCCGGTTGCAGACCGTCAGCATCACCGGTGGAGAGGGATGCCCCACTTCCTGCCATTGGTGCAGCGTTTCCCGCCAATCCGCCCCCAACAGGGTGTAGGCGTCCTGAATCAACTTGGGTAGCGGCTCGTGGCTTTCCGCCTTGCGGTTCAGGTCGTCGGCCACTTCCGGGTCACGGTAGATGTGGTAGAGCTTGGATCGATAGGTCTTGGTGTCGGGGAGCGCATCGTCGCGGATGACCACCCGCGGCGTCTTGACCAGTCCAGCCTCGATGGCGTCATTCAGGCCGAAATCGGAGACAATCCAGCCGAACAGACCCGCCTCGCTGCTCGCCTTGCCCGTGGGGGCAAACGGCGTAGCGGAGAGATCGAAGCAGCAGCGAATGCGGCTGGTCTTATGGATGCGGTCAAGCCCCTCGATCCAGCGGGTCGCCTCGTCCAAGTCGATTCCCTGCTCCGCCGCCTGCTTCTTACTGATCTTAAGTTCTGCCGGGATGCGGTAGGCGTGGTGCGCCTCGTCATTGATAACGACGATATCGCGGTACGTAGCCAGTTTTCCCAGCACCCGGCGGGTGAATGCCTCGTCGCTCTCAGCCCCTTTCTTCACCACCGAGCGATCAGTCTGTTTGAGCGGCATCAGGGTATGCCAGTTCTCGATGAGGATTTCCGCCTGGTTCAGCTTCTGACGTAGCGCCTCGGACGGACAGAGCCCGAACGCATCGTAGAAGTTGTCCGGCTCACCGGGATAAAGCACCCGTAGCCGCTCTTTTACAGTAATCCCGGGCGCCACGATAAAGACTGCGCGGGAGAAGTCCTTGGCGCGTTTGGGATAGGTCAGAGCGTTCAGCACCTGCCATGTGATGATCATTGCCATCACCGTCGTCTTACCGGTTCCGGTGGCCATCTTGCTGCAGAGCCGCTGCCACGGCCCGCCGTCGCCGGGAAGATGAATTCCCTGCCGGTGCTCCGCTGCCCCCTCGGCCCACCAGATCAGCGTCTCCATCGCCTCCAGTTGGCAAAAATAGAAGGGAAACTGCCGTGCATCCCGGTCGTGCCAGTGCTCCAGCAGCCGACGGGTAACGCTCGTCACGCCCGGATAGCCGGCCGCCCGCCACTCGTCGACCCGCTGCCGGCTCTGGTTTACCAGTTCCAGCGGCTCGGTCCGCTTGGTATTGTAGCGGACGTCGAAAATCTCGTACCCTGCGGAACGGCGCTCTTCCACCAAGGCGAGCGAGCCGTCGCGGGCATCCTGCTGCCAGTGCTGGTGCGGGGCTTCGTAAGGGGAGTTGATGATGAGGGATTTTGTTGCCGACATAGGAAACCTAACCTCGGAGTAAGTCGGAAATGCGAGCGATGCTTCTTGCTAAGCTGGGTGCATTTTCAATTGCAGCCTCGATCTGCCAATGATTCAATGCAAAATCACACATCCGTTCATTATAAAGCGGCCCAATATGAGCACCTGGTTGTGGCACCATTTCACCCACCAGTCGACGTTTACGGCTTTTTCGAATCACGCTGAAAAGAGTTTGCTTTGGGTCGTCTTCTGCTTCCGGGCAAAAAGGAATCTTATCAACAGCAGCGTGCAAAAAGGCGGCAATGCCATTTCGATCTGACATCAGCCACGCTTCGACTTCGCGAATGGCAATCCTTAACAGCATGCTCGACGGCAATTTGCCCACGTCCCAATCGTCAAGAAGCGCCGGTGGACAAGGATACCTGTCCAGGTCGGTCAACACAATGTGCGGAGCAATGCGGCTTGCTCCTTTGTACTTGGGAACGTTCTTTTTGATCTGGTCGTTGCCGCGAGTGATCCTATAGGTGGTTTCACCAGCGTACCCGATGTGGGCAAGCAGACGGTTCATAACCGCCTCGCTAAGTACGTCCTCAACAACGATATTCAGGGAATCAGCATAACTCATGGTTTGAACTGGGAAAGCTGGTTTACCTGGGAAGGTTTTGTCTTGGGCAAAAGCACTTCTGCAACCGTGTAACCAGCGGTGACAAGAGCCTCATCTTCACTGGAGGTTTCTTGAGCGTTTGTGCCATCTTTGCTCGGTTCAAGTCGGATCACTTCACGGGCATTAATGCTTTTGTCCTGTAAAAGAGCCTCGCTGTGTGTCGTAATGAAAACCTGGCGACGATACTTGGCCTGTCGCTGCATACGCCAGAGAAGTTGGTGGATTTGGCGAACGATGTCTTCGTTAAGCGATAATTCCGGCTCTTCCAGTAGCAGTAATGAATCACCCTCCAGAAGACTCCACATGATGCCGAGCAAACGCAGGGTTCCATCAGAAAACTGATCTTCCCGCTGCCAACCGGCATCAGGACGCCAGTGTTCATACATCGCCTCAAGGTGAGGAGTGCCGGTAACTTCATCACGTTTAAACCTGAGATTGCGCATATTCGGCACACACACCCGCAAGACCTCTTCAATCTTTGCCAGTCGCGCAGTCTGAGTTTTGTCAGGAATTTTTGCTATTCGTTCAAGAAATGCCTGGCCAAAAGGATCATCCTCTATCCTATAGCCACCCAACTGGTCAGCATGTTTGAGCAATTGCGGAACTAAATGCAGGTACGTCACATTGGAGAAAAATTCAGAAATTACTCGGAAATCCTTGTTGGTATTGATCTGCTCCAGGTGTGTTTGCGTAAGCCTGTCAATATCGCGCTTATCATCCTCGTCAGGACGATCAAGCAGATCCTTTCCGCTTGTAATATCTACAACCTGCTCCTTGCTGACCACCACCCGCTGCCGACCAGTGCCTTCACTACGAAAACTAAGGGTATATCGCCACAATGGAGGAGTATCAACTCGTTCGGAAAGTTCAACTTCGATGGAAACTTCCGGATCCTTGCGAGCCAGCAGACAGCGCAGCTTGGTAATCCCTCCCCGGTCTTTAACAGCTTTTTGCAGACCACCACCTTCAGGTTTGGCAACATCACGTAAAAAGCGTAACACATCAAGCAGGTTCGACTTGCCGGAGGCATTTGGCCCGATAACGTACACCCGCTCCCGCAATGCAACATCTACTTTTTTAAAATTGCGCCAGTTCTTCAGTTTCAGTCGCGTAATCAACATCGTCTAGCCCTCCAATGAAACAATCTTCAAACTCTCAATACCCCTATCATCAACTATCTTCACGGCCACCTTGCAGTTGTCGCCCGCCTCAAATGGGAGCGAGACGGTACCGTGAAACTGGCTCAACAACTCTTCGTTCAATTCGGCCCGGATGTCCTTTTTCAGCTTCTGCCACCCCTCCCCCTTGCCGGCCATGGGGAAGAAAACCTGGCGGGGGAAGAGGGAACGCTCGTCGTAGTCGGTGTCCAGGAGCCACATGGCTATCTTTCCCTTGCCGCCGGAAACCAGTTCGCCCTTGGTGGTGTCGAAGTAGTCGAAGCCGTGGACCTCTACCTGATAACGGCCGTCTTTTGCCTTGCGTACTTCCACGTCCGGCTGCCCCATGAGCCAGAAACTCTGGTTGCTGGAGCGGGCCTTTTTCAGGTCTTCGGTCAAGAGGTCGGTGTTCATCTGGGCTTTCAGGGCGGTGATCCCCTTGAGCTGGTCGATGTCCTTGGCCGCCTCTGGATCGAAGGTAAAGGCGCAAAAGACGATCATCTTCGGCAGCGGGAACAGCTCGCCCGCCTCCCGCAGGGCCAGCTCCACCTGGCGCTGTTCCAGGGCGGCGTGTTCAGGCCCGAAGGAAACCACCACCCGTTCGCCGCTGTCCAGGTGACCGCTGGCGTGCAGGTAGCGGGTGCCGGGGAGCGTCTCCAGTTCGGCGAATTTCAGCATCTGGCCACCCTTGCCCCGAATGCCGGTCTTCAACAGTTCGTCGCGCCACTGATGCTGGCGGGACGACTCGCCGGAGCGGGCAATGGTCACGTCCGCTTCCTGCTGGTGCTCACTTTCGTCCAGAGATAGCACCGTGGGGAACGGCACCGCCTCCACCGTGAACGGTCCGGTGATGCGAAGCTTCTTCTTGTCCGGCTGGGGCTGGTCGTAGAGGGTTTCCGACTCGGCATGGCTGGCGATGGAGAAGTCCATCTGTTTCTGCATGGAAATGCGCGCCTTGTGGAAGGCGTCGAAAGGAGCGCGGGCTGCAGCGGGCCAGTCGGTGGGGAAATCGAAAGGGACTTCCCACTCTTTCAAGGGCGCAGCAAGCGGCGCCCCTACGAGAACCTTGTTCAACTCCCCCAGAACCTTTTCGATGGCCGGGTGCATCCGCTCGTAGATCTCGTCGATCTCGGGGTTGTTGGCAATGGATTTGAGGGTCACGTGGGGGACGGTTTTGTAGATGAACCCCCCCTTCAACCCCTCATGGGGGTAGCGGAGCTCGAAATAGTCGTAACTGGCGGTCGTCAGCCGCTGCTTGGCCAGGGTCACGGCCACGCGGGAGGTATCGCAGGTGATCCAGCGGCGGCCCCATTTCTCGGCCACATAGGCGGTGGTGCCTGAGCCGCAGGTGGGGTCCAGCACCAGGTCGCCGGGGTCGGTGGTCATGAGGAGGCAGCGTTCCAAAGCAACCGGACTTGTTTGCACTACGTAGACCTTTTTATCAGAAAACCCAGAGGTGACTGTATCGTCCCAGAGTTGAGTAATTGGCGTAACAGGAAAATCTTCAAGATAGCGTGTATAACGCAAGGTATTGCCAAGGCCTAACAACCTTCCAGCTAAAGCAAGGCGACGCAACCCAGTAAGGTCAGTCTTGAAAGTTCCTTTCCCAGGCGAAAAGCTCTTTCCGAGATATTGAAAATCCGTTACGTCGTCGCCTTGAGCAGGGCGCTGACTTGTAATGTTGTCGTGTGAAAATGCCTGTGACCCTGCTGTTATGGCTTCTTCCACTTTAGCGCCTGCATCGTAGCGATAACCGTTTGGACCTCTTACCCAAGTGTATTGAGTCGCTCCTAATCCACCCAAAGTTTTTTCAAAATAAAGTTGCCTGTACTTCAGCTTCTCGCGCTTCCTTCCATACCAAACCAAATAATCACAAACGCTTGCAATGCCTTCAGAAGAGGCTGAAGTAGTTTTTTTGTAAAGAAGCAACGAGACAAAATTCTCCGCCCCAAAAATCTCGTCCATGATCTCCCGCACATGATGCAGGTTCTCATCCGAAATCTGCACAAAGACGCTGCCAGTCTCGCTCAGCAGCTCCTTGGCCAGCAGCAGCCGGTCCCGCAGGTAGGTCAGGTAAGAATGAATCCCCAGCTCCCAGGTATCCCGGAACGCCTTGATCATCTCCGGTTCCTGGGTCAGGTCCTCATCCTTGCGATCCTTCACATCCCGCTTGCCGACGAACGGCTGGAAATTGGAGCCGTACTTGATGCCGTAGGGAGGGTCGAGGTAGATCATCTGCACCTGCCCGGCCATCCCCTCCTTCTGCAGGAGCGAGTTCATCACCAGCAGCGAGTCGCCCGCCACCAGCCGGTTGGCCCAGCCCCGGTCGTGGTGGTAGAAGTCAATGGCGTCCCGCAGCGGCAGGCTCTCGAAGGGGGCCTCGAACAGGCCGGGCTGCACCAGTTGCACCTTCTTGCCGTCCTTGAGCTGTCTGCGTACCGCAGCCAGAATGCTCATCGGGTCGATCCGCTCATGGACATGCAGCGAGACCGTATCCACCTCGAAGCTGGTCCGCTCTGCCTTGCCGGTCCAGTTCAGATAGGGAGACTGCAGCCGCTTCAACTCCTCCAGCGCCAGGCGCATAGTATCGCTGTTGCCGGAAGCGAGGGCATCGTCGATCAGATTTTCAATAGTTGAACGGCTTCTGTCGAACTGCAGGGCAGGATCGAGATGGGGATCGTAGGACCAGACGGTCCGGGGCTGGGCAGGGTCCGTGGCCGGAGTGACCACGCCGACTTCGGGGTTGTTTTTACGGCGGTCGGGATGACGGTAGGAGATGATCTGGGCGTTGCCGCCAGCGACGTCCTTGGGTATGGCGGCTTTCGGCTTTCTGGCACGTTTGGCCGGTACGACAGGCTCAGAGAATCCGTCAAGGGTCGTCTGCTGGTCGTCCATCAATCCTCCCAACGGCACATTCGCTTGTAGAGCGCACTACCGGCGCCCGATGTAAAAACTGCGTTACTTCTCGCATATTTCCAACTGCGAGTCAAGAAAAGAGGCTTCGGGGGCTCATAATGAAAAGGCCCCCTGGGACATCATCCCATGAGGCCTTCTGTTTGCAAATATCAGGTGAAACGGATCGCTCTTACTGTCCGCAGCAGCGCTTGAATTTCTTGCCGCTGCCGCAGGGGCAGGGATCGTTGCGGCCGGCGGTCTTCTGGCTCTTGACCGGCTGCTGCTGGGCCGGCTCCGTGTTCGCCAGGTTGTAGACCATCTTCTGCCGCTTCTGGTGCTCCTCTTCCAGCCGCTCCACTTCCTCTTCCAGGTCATCCTCCTTGGCGAGCTGGATCCAGAAGATCTTCTCCACTGCCTCGGCCCTGATACGGATGATCATCTCCATGAAGAGATTGAAGGCCTCTCTCTTGTATTCGTTTTTCGGGTCTTTCTGGCCGTAGCCGCGCAGCCCGATCCCCTCCTTCAGATGGTCGATGGAGAGGAGGTGGTCCTTCCAGAGCTGGTCGATGGTCTGGAGCATGACCCACTTGATCAGGTGGTCCATCAGCTCGTCGCCGAAGTTGCCCAGCTTCTCGTTGAAGCGGTTCAGCACCTCTTCCTTGAGCAGGGTCCTGAAGTTGTCCGGGGTCAGGCGGGCAATGGTCTCTTCCGGCAGGTCGAGCTGCAGGTTGAAGGTCTTGTAGACGGTCTCGGTCAGCCCCGGCCAGTCCCACTCGTGAGCCGGCACCTTGTCGATGGCGAATTCGTTCACCACGTCGCCGATGGACTCTTCCAGCATGTCCATGAAGATGTTGCGGATATCCTCGCCGGCCAGGATCTCCTTGCGCTGGGTGTAGATCACCTCGCGCTGCTTGTTCATGACATCGTCATAATCGATAAGATGCTTGCGGATCTCGAAGTTGTGCGCCTCCACCTTCTTCTGGGCATTCTCGATGGCCCGGCTGATCATGCCATGGGTGATCGCCTCCCCCTCCTCGATCTTCAACAGGTCCATGATCTTGGAAACCCGCTCGGAGCCGAAGATCCTGAGCAGGTCGTCCTCCAGCGACAGGTAGAAACGGGATGAACCGGGGTCCCCCTGCCGGCCGGAACGGCCGCGGAGCTGGTTGTCGATCCGGCGCGACTCGTGCCGCTCGGTCCCTAAGATATGCAGACCGCCCAGGCTGACCACCTCTTCGTGCTCCTTGGCCCACCCTTCGCGGAACGTGGCAAGCATCGCCTGATACTGTTCGTCGGGAGCGTCCGGGTTTGCCCTGAGCCAGTTCTTGGCCAGCCCTTCAGGGTTGCCGCCGAGCACGATGTCGGTACCGCGGCCCGCCATGTTGGTGGCAATGGTCACCATCCCCTTGCGGCCCGCCTGGGCGACGATCTCCGCTTCACGCTCGTGCTGCTTGGCATTGAGGACGTTGTGGGGAATCCCCTGCCTCTTCAGCAGTTCGGCAAGCACCTCGGACTTCTCGATGGAGATGGTGCCTACCAGCACCGGCTGCCCCTTGGCATGGAGCTCCTTGATCTCTTCGATAACCGCCTCGAACTTCTCCTTTTCGGTCTTGTAGACCACATCCGGAAAGTCGGGACGGAGCAGCGGCCGGTTGGTGGGGATGACCGTCACGTCCAGCTTGTAGATCTTGTGGAACTCCTCGGCCTCGGTATCGGCGGTACCGGTCATGCCGGAAAGCTTCTCGTACATGCGGAAGTAGTTCTGGAAGGTGATGGTGGCCAGGGTCTGGTTCTCGTTCTCGATCTTCACCCCTTCCTTGGCCTCGATGGCCTGGTGGAGGCCGTCGGACCAGCGCCGGCCCGGCATGAGCCGCCCGGTGAACTCGTCGACGATCATCACCTCGCCATCTTTCACCACGTAATCCACGTCCCGCTTGAACATGGCATGGGCACGCAACGCCTGGTTGACGTGGTGGAGGATCTCGATGTTGCGCGGATCGTAGAGGTTGTCGATCTTCAGGAGCTTCTCGACCTTCAGGACCCCATCCTCGGTAAGAGTGGCGGACTTGGCCTTCTCGTCGACGGTAAAGTCGCCGGTATAGGCCTTGCGCTTGCCGGAGAGGGTATTGGCCTCGACCTCCTTCACCTCGCCCTTCACCAGCTTGGGAATGATCCGGTCGATGATGTAGTATTTGTCCGTGGACTCCTCGGTGGGACCGGAGATGATCAGCGGGGTCCGCGCCTCGTCGATCAGGATGGAGTCGACCTCATCGACGATGGCAAAATGGAACGGCCGCTGGACGTACTCCTCCAGGGCGAATTTCATGTTGTCCCGCAGGTAGTCGAAACCGAACTCGTTGTTGGTACCGTAGGTGATGTCCGCGGCATAGGATGCGCGGCGCTGGTCGTCGTCCAGGCCATGGACGATGATCCCGACGGAGAGCCCGAGAAAGGTGTAGATCTGCCCCATCCACTCGGCATCGCGCCTGGCCAGATAGTCGTTGACCGTCACCACGTGGACGCCGCGACCGGTCAGCCCGTTCAGGTAGGCCGGCAGGGTCGCAACCAGGGTCTTGCCTTCGCCGGTCTTCATCTCGGCGATCTTCCCCTGGTGCAGCACCATGCCGCCAATGAGCTGGACGTCGAAGTGGCGCATCCCCAGCACCCTCTTCCCTGCCTCGCGGCAGACCGCAAAGGCCTCCGGGAGAAGCGCGTCGACATGCTCGCCACGGGCGTACCGCTCCTTGAACTCACCGGTCTTGTTGCGTAACTGCTCGTCGGAAAGCTTGGAGATGGCCGGTTCCATGGCATTGATCTTTTCCACCACGGGCCACATCCGCTTCAGCTCACGCTCGTTCTTGCTCCCGACGAACTTCTTTATGAGTGCACCAAACATCGACGGTTCTCCTGTAAAGAGGTAATGAATGCAACAGTGCACGCTACCACAAAGCATATTTTTGCTCAACCGAAAAGGGTGTTACAGCCGACCCCGACGGCATCCGGCAACCTGAGCACCGGCGCCGGCGTACAAAAAAAGGACCCCCGAATTCCGGGGGTCCTTGATTGCTCCTGCGTCAGCCTGCAGACGGCTTGTTGCTACTTCTTCGCTCCTACCGGCAGGTCGTGGACATTGATATGGCAGGTCAGACAGTTCGGGTAACGGGCCAGAATACCCTTGGCGTGCGGTGCCGGGTGGCACTCGGTGCACTTGGGCACATACTTGTGCTTGCCATGGTGGCAGACGGCACAGTTGACCTTGCCGTGCTTGCTGGGGGTCTTCTTCCAGTCGCCGAAGGCCTTCTTGCGGCACGAACCGCAGGTAACGGCAGGGGTATCCTTCTCATAGGTGATCTGCAGCGGCCGGTGCACCGGGTGACACTTGGTGCAGGTATCGACCTTCTGCCCCTCGTGATGCGGCTTGTGGCAGTTGAAGCAGGAGGGGATATAGCCGTGAGAGGTGTGGCACCTGGTGCAGGCAACCTTGGTATGCTTGCTCTGGAACTTGGTGAGCTGCTCCTGCGGACCGGGGTGGCACTGGACGCAGGCACCGGTCAGCTTGGTGGTGATGGCGATCTTCTTCGGTGCGTGGGGGTTACTGTGGCAGCCGGCGCAATCCGTCACCTTCGGGCCGTGCGGGTCGGTGTGGCAGTTGGCGCACTTGGGCATGATCGCGTCGTAGTTCCCCTTTTTGGGGTTGTAGACGTGGAATGCGGTGTGGCACTTCTGGCAGTCGAAGCGGTGCTTGCCGCCATTGTCCTTGAGATTCGCGTACAGGCTCGGGTGGCACTGGCCGCACTGGCTGGCAGTAAGTGGCTGCGGCGTAGAGGCATACATCTCGGGCGCTACCGGAATCTGCACCTTCAGCTTGCCGGTCCCCTGGGCAGCGAATGCCGATCCGGCAATAACGCAGAGGGCCACCATAATCGCCGCAATGATCTGTCTTTTTGTTCCTCTCATCAAACCCTTCCTCCTCTCAGAAAATAATGTAACGCTCCATGGCTGAGCCAGGCGCGTACCATTCATCCCATAAATAAAACAGTCAGTTAGCCACTTTGGTGCTGACTGTGAACACCGGACCCGCGAGTCCAAGTGTATACACAGGCTTAATAAATAATGCCTAAGGTGGCATCCTGTCAACCATTGATGCAGTCCTGCCCGGAAAAAAATGCAATGGTCCGCCGGACGCATCCTGCCCCACTCCCCTTCAACTCCAGGAAGAACGGACATTCAGGGGAAATCATGTGTGATTACTAATCACAAATCAGGAGAATAAGCAACCTCTTTTATCAGTTTCGCCACCCGGCTCTTCACGTACCTATGCTCGCACGGGACAGCCACAGCCGCAGCAGCCTTCCCGGGGAGGTGCCCTGGCAGACAAAAGGCCTGCCGCATATGCAGACAGGCCATCTCATCGCAACAAACCCGAGCTGATTTTGTGCAGGATTGCCCCAACCGGGTCTCAGGAACAGGGTTCGACCTTCACGCCGAACAGGCGCAGCTCTTCAGCCACCAGGTCAGCCAGCCTGCCGATGTTGGCGGCTACCTCGTCCGACAGCGTCAGACCGGTATCCAGCGATTTCGGTTCGATGCCGAACAGCACGACCTTTTCCGGCATGGCATCGGTCATCTGGCAGACCGCGAGCAGATCGGAAATCCCCAGCTGGTGGGGCGATATCTTGTCCCGGAACAGGGCCGGAACATGTTGCCCCTCGAACCGGGTCAGGGTTCCGCAGGGGTTGCCGCTTCTGACCACATCTACCAGGATCAGAAGGTCCCGCCCCTGGATGTACTGTAACAGCTCGATGCCGCTGGTGCCGCCATCCAGGATCTCCACCTCCGGCGGAACCCGGTACTTGCGCGCGAATTCCTCGACAGCCTTGCCGCCTGCCCCTTCATCCTGCAGCAGCAGGTTGCCGACCCCCATGACCAGAACATTCATGCCCGTGCCTATAAGGCCCTGACCGAGACGATCTCTGCGTTCTTCGTGTCCACCATGTGGATGGCGCAGGCAAGGCAGGGGTCGAAAGAATGGACCGTTCTGAGCACCTCCAGCGGCTTTTCCGGCACTGCCACAGGGGTGCCGACCAGGGATGCCTCGTAGGGGCCCGGAGCATCTTTTGCGTTCCTGGGGCTCGAATTCCAGGTCGACGGGACAACGGCCTGGTAGTTTTTGATCTTCTTGTCGGCAATGACGATCCAGTGGGAAAGCACGCCACGGGGAGCCTCGTGGAAACCGACGCCGCGCACCTCCCCCTTCGGGAACTCCGGCTGATTGAAGGTCCGGGTATCACCCTTGCCGATGTTGTCCATGAGGAGCTGCCACTGCTTCTGTAGTGTCTCATACAGCACCGCCGCCCGCACCCCCCTGGCAGCATGGCGGCCGATGGTCGAATGGAGCGCTTCGAGGGGAACCGGGGCGCCGGACAGCTTGCCGATGGTGGCGAGCGCCTTATCGGTATATTTCCTGGTCGCTTCATGCCCCGCGGCATAGAGACAGAGCACGTTGGCCAACGGCCCCACCTGGGCAGGGGCGTCCCTGAAGGTGGGGGCCTTTACCCAGGAGTATTTCTCGTCTTCGAGGAAATCGGTGTAGCCCGGCTCGGTCTCCTCCTCCCAGGGATGACGGTTCCAGTCCCCCTTGTACCAGGAGTGCTTGACGCTTTCCTTGACCCCCTTGACGAAGCTCTCGTCCTCGAAGTTCCTGATGGGCGAGAACCGGCCCACGTTTCCTTCGGGGATATACCCACCCGGCAGCTCGAAGACCGTCCCCTTGGTGTCGAGCGGGAATTCGGGGACGCATAAGTAGTTGGTCACGCCGGCGCCGTATGCGGTCCAGTCCCGGTAACTGGCGCCAATGGCGCAGACATCGGTGAAGTAGACATTGTTCACGAAATCGCCCAGCTCGTCTATCAGGGTCTTGACGTAATAGAGCCGCTCCAGCGACAGGGTCGACGGGCTGTCGGTGTTGATCGGATTGGCCACCCCCCCCACTGCCAGATTCTGGATGTGCGGAGTCTTGGCCCCCAGGATGGAGATGATGATGTTCGCCTTGCGCTGCACCTCCAGGGCCTGCAGGTAATGGGTGCAGGCGAGCAGATTGACTTCCGGGGAGAGCTTCATGGCAGGATGCCCCCAATAGCCGTTGGCGAATATCCCCAACTGGCCGCTGCCGACAAACCCCTTGAGCTTCTCCTGGACCCTGGCGAACTCCTGGGAGCTGTTGAGGCTCCAGCTGGACATCCCCTGGGCAAGGGAGGCGACCTTCCGGGGTTCAGCCTTGAGCGCGGAGGTGACATCGACCCAGTCCAGGGCCGACAGGTGGTAGAAGTGGACGATATGATCCTGGATCGCATGGGCAGCGATCATGATGTTCCTGATGTACTGGGCATTCAGGGGGATCTCCATCTTCAGGGCGCTCTCAACGGAACGGACCGATGCGATGGCGTGCACCGTGGTGCAGACCCCGCAGATCCTCTGGGTAAAGAGCCATGCATCGCGGGGGTCCCGCCCCTTCAGGATGAGCTCGATGCCGCGCCACATCTGCCCCGAAGCCCATGCCTTGCTGACATGGCCATTGTCCAGCTCGCAATCCACCCGCAGATGCCCCTCTATTCTCGTGACCGGATCAATGGTAATTCGCTTTGCCATACATCCCTCCGTTGGAATCCCCGGTTGATGGGGTCTGTCGCCTCGCCTCCGGCTCCGGTCAGTGGTCTGTTTCAGGGAAGAGATTCAGGTATTTCGCGCAGACCTTGAAGCCGAGAATGGCGAAGGCGATCATACCGGTGGTAAGCACCAGTTCCATCAGGGAGGGGAAATAGTCGCTCCCTGCCCTGTTTGCGTATTCGGAAACCGCGAAAACCCCCACGTTCAGACGATTCATCAGCACCCCGACGATGACGAGGATGTTCGCCGCGAACAGCACCTCGGGGTTCGACCGGTTCTTTTTCCCTGCCAGCAGCAGCAGGGGAAGCAGAACGCCAATGGCCATCTCCAGCAGCCACATGATGCCGAGGAAGCCTTCCGAGACCAGGGCGCCGACACCGGGACCGGTCAGCAGGTGGCCGATCTTCATCGCCGCATAGAAGGAGCCGATGACCAGGACCCCTCTGGCCAGCCCCTGCAGCACATCAAGGGAAGGGACGTGGTTGAAGACCTTGCCGGTAAGGATCGTCTCGAAGCTGACCATGGAAAGCCCCATCATGATTGCCGAGACCAGGAACATGTAGGGGATGAACTTGCTGTACCAGAGGGGCGACAGCTTGCTCGGCGCTATCAGGTAGACCGCGCCGAGAGAGGATTGATGCAGGAGCGACAAGAGCACCCCGAACAGGACGATCCCGACCATGCACCGGTTCACCCACCTCAGGACCCCTGTCCAGCCGAGCTTTTCAAAGACCATGGGGCTCGACTCGGTGGCCAGCGTGGAGGTGTAGAGCACCACGTGGACGGCCACGATGAACATGATGGAGTTGACCTGCCACATCACCATCGGATGCCAGATGACAAAAGAGCGGCCTATATCCAGGCAGATGGACATGGCTGCAAGCAGGTAGCCGAAGAAGGCGTTCAGGATCGACGCCCGGACGATGCATTTGTACTTTTTCCAGTTGAGGATATAGACCATGGCAGCGACGATGAAGCCACCTGCGGCCATTGCCACCCCGCCCAGGACGTCGAAGGAGATCCAGAGCCCCCAGGGCCAGTAGTCGTTCAGATTGGTCGAGGCCCCCATCCCCAGCAGCAGCCGATAGGCCGCGACAGCAGCCGCGGCGAGGATCAGGGCAACGAGAATCCTGGTGAACGGCGTATCCATCCTGATGCCGAGATGTTCGCTGTGCCTGTCGTCCAGGAGCCTGTTCGCGACACTCCCCAGTTTCGGGCCGAGGTACCTGGTCAAGTCAATCATGCTTCTCCTCCTTGTCCTTGCCATGCTTTGCCATACGGCTCGTAATCGCATGGATCGTGGTCCCCCCCAGGAAGACCCCGGCAAAGACCCACGGGATTTTGGCAACATAGGCCCATGTCAGATCGGGCAGGGCCGAATGGGGAATATCCCTGTCGAAACCGAGAAGCTCGAAGGAAACCCCGGAAAGCATGATGTTCTGCGTCCCTCCCGCCTCGCTCAATCCATAGACCCGGTCAGCATAGCGGGAAACCTTCCTGAGCGAAGTCTCCCTGGAGTCGAGGGTCTTGATCGGGTATTCGTACTCGGTGCCCGGCTTCATGGAGAACCGCTTCTTGGCCTCCTGGCGCAGATCCTCCACCCGCCCGAAGATCGTGGCGCCGGTCGGGCAGAACTCGGCGCACGCCGAATATTTCCCCTCTGCGAAACGGTGCCGGCAGAGCTGGCACTTTCGCACCTCGGGCCAGGCAGAGTCCCATTCGTAACGGGGGACGTTGAAGGGGCAGGCAATCTGGCAGTAGCGGCAGCCGATGCACCGGTAGGCCTCGTAGTACACGGCCCCATTGACCGGGTCCTTCTTGAAGGCGCCGGCCGGGCAGACAGAGGCGCAGGCAGGGGTGATACAGTGCAGGCACTGCTGCTTGAAGAAGGCATGACCGTTCACGGGAGAGTCCTTCTGCTCGCCGGTTCCGTTGCGGTAGACCTTGATGATACTGAGGGTCTTGCCGGTAAGGTCCTGGGAGGCATCCCAGATCCCTTCATTCCCCTTGATCCCACCGGTCTCGTAGGGTGGGTCAGTGGCTTTCTCTTCCCCCTCGGGAGACCTGCAGAGCAGGGCATCGCAGACGCCGCTCACCATGCCTTCCTTGTGAAGCGCACCGCCGGGCACGCTGTTGTGGATCTTGCAGTTGACCATGCACGATTTGCAGCCGATACAGAGGGTTGCATCGTAGAGGATGCCCACGGCTTTCGGCGGCAGTTCCTTGGACATTTTGGCATCAACATCCGGTACAGCCGCAGCCATCACCACGCCGCTCCCTGCGACCCCTTTCAGAAAATCCCGTCTGCTGATCGTCATGTCACTCCTCCTTCTGCCGGTCAGCCCCTTTTGCCGCGGAAGGGTCAGCGCCACCGTCCTTCTTCCTGCCGAGATTGGTCAGTAGTGCCGCGCCCGATGCACCGACCGCGATGCCGGCAGTGCCGGCGGCAAACGACTTGATGCCCGCGGGCAGTGTGTGTTTGTCCGGGAATGCCTCGCTGAAGAAGGTGGGTGGGGCGAAATCCTTGATGGTGGCCAGGGTATGTAGCGGCGAGGAAAAGCCGACCCCTTTCTCGGCACAGCCGAAGCAGGGGTGCCCGGTCCCGACCGGCCAGGCGCCGGCGCCGGCATCGCCGAACAGGATCGACGGGCAGTTGGCGTGGGTCTCCGGACCCTTGCAGCCGAGTTTATAGAGACAGGCGCCCTTGCGATGCAGATCGTCACCGAACTGGGTGGCAAAGCGGCCGGCATCGAAGTGCGGCCTTCGCTCGCAGTTCTCGTGAATGAGCCTGCTG
>JACRPV010000207.1 GCA_016223015.1 Geobacter sp.
ACGATCATCAGCTCGATCAGGGTAAACCCCCTGGCATGTTTCAACAGCCTCGCTACTCTCATTCCTGCTTACCAGTCCTTGTATTTGGTCCCGTCAATGGCTGTTTCCTCACTCAATGAATAAACATCGTAGACATCCTCAGCTTCGGTTGACGAGGATTTACTGTCCGGTTCGTCCTTGTAGGCGCGAATCCCCCATATTGGCTCTTCTCCGGGTTTTGGAGGGTTGAACGGGTCTATCGGTATCCTGCGCAGAAATTTCTTCTTCATGCCACCCGGCACACCGAAATCCTCTCCTTCTACCAAAAGCTTCAGATCCTTGGGATATCCTGATTTATTTACCACATCCTGGATCTTATGATCGGTTAAAGCCTTGTCATATGCCTTCTTGTAGTCATCGATGGCGAGCCGTATCGTCCTCAGATTGCGCCGCAGCTCTATCTCCCTGAGCCGTTTGCCGGTCATCTGGATGGATGGAATGATAAGGGCGGAAAGTATCCCGAGGATAGCCAGAGTCACTATCAACTCAATAAGACTTACCCCACGGACTCCGCGCAGAATGTTCCCTGATCCCGTCATGCCTCTGGTCACATTATTTCACTTCAACTACGGAATTGTAGGGGAGAACATCGAATTGCTTCCCACCCTGGCCGGTAAAATTGACCGCCATGAGACCGAAACTGGCCGGTCCCTGGTTCCTGGCCCGGAATGTGACCGTTGCCAGAGTTCCACTGCCGTTGACACCTCCGGAATCTGCCGGACGGTTCAGGGCAAAGGTTACCTGGCCTGTGTTCTTGTCATCGGTGACCCGGAATGTCACCGGCTTGCCGTCCTGCCTGAGCAGGTTCCCCTCTGCCGCCCCGACATATTCCACAAATATCGGGTCATAGGCAAGAATGAACGGGGCATTCTGCAGACCGACCACATCGCTTGCCTTGATTTCAACGATAAATTGATCTTTTACCTTTACAGTCGACGGCGCACCAATTGTAACGGACAGCCGCGACGGTTTCGTTTGCGGCAATGGCGCCTCGGCAGTCTTGGCTGCTGCCTGGGGTGGCGTGGCCGTCGACTGCGACGGGACAACCGGGATAATCGGGGCAACAACAGCCGGTTGAGCGGCCGGACTGGCAACAACTGCCGGTGTAGCAGCTGTGACCGGGGTAGCACCGGGCGACGTTGCCGCAGAAGGAGCCGGTGCAAGAGGCGTAGGCGAAGGAGAAGCTGCAGTGACGGGTGCAGGCGACGCCAGCGGCGCAACGGAAGGCTGCGGTATAGCGGCAGGGACAGACGCAGGTGCTGCTGCAGGTTGAGGAGCAAATGCCGGTGTAGCGGCAGGTGCAGCGAACTCGGGCTCTTGCTCAAAGGAAGAATATGGCCGATGTACCATGGGTTCATCTTCACGGCCCGACCAGAAGATCGCAGCATCTCCTTCAGGCACGGTCAGCGAACGAACGATCCGTGGTGTGATGGCCAGGATCAGTTCAGACTTGTCGTTGGAATCGTCCTTGCCCGAAAAGAGCGCCCCGATAAGAGGGATATCACCCAGGACAGAAACCTTCTGCTTCGAGTTCGTCTTGGCATCCTGGATCAGGCCTCCGATAACGCTCGTTTCACCGTCTTTCAGACTGAGAACCGTGTCAAGGTTACGGGTACCGATGGTGACCACGGTGGTCAATGAGGTAGAGTCGCCAATCTTTTCCCTTGAGAGGATTGAACTCACTTCGAGGCTCAATTTCATATTGACGTCGTTGTTGAGCTGGATAGTCGGTTCAGCATTGACCTTGACCCCGACATCCACGTACTGGACGTTGACACTGACCCCGCCACCAGTGGGCGAAGAGGTCGTTGTAATCGGCACCCTCGTCCCGACGTTGAATTTCGCTTTCTCTCTGTTCTTGACCCTGATCTTGGGTGATGCCAGAGTTTCCGCATTGGAAAGGGTTTTGCCGAAATTGAACGTCGCATTCGGTACCGTGACGTACCCCTGGAACTTACGCCAGTTAAAGACCTGCAGGAGGTTGGAAACACCTACCGTATTCGTTGTTGTAGTCGTAGTGTCGGTACTGGTAGTCGTATTTGTCAGTACATCAGAAAAAAAGTCTCCTGCTGGAGTAAAGGTATTCATGGAGAGGGCGTATTTGCTCAGCACCAGGCCGAGACTCTCTGCATTCTTCTTTGATACCTCGATGACTTCTACCTCAAGAAGGACCTCGGCATCGGGAACATCGTTGGCCTCGATAATCTTTCTCGCAACCTCGATCACCTCGGGAACATCGCGGATAACCAAGGCATTCATCTCTTCGTTCACGTAAATCTTTTTCACCTGCAGCATGGTCCGGATCAGGTTCACGGCCTTCTTGGCATCGAGCTTGTTCAGGTAAAAGGTCTGAACCATGAGGTCTTCATACTGTTTCTGCTTTTCCGGTGTCCTCGGATAGAGAATGATCGTCGTTTCGTTCAAGATCTTCTTGCTCAGCTTTTGCATACCGGTGATGACATCAAGTACCTGTTGAAACGATGCGTTTTCCAGATAAATACTGACGTTGCTGTCCTTGATGCCATCGTCAAAAACAAAGTTGATCCCTGACAGCTGGGTAATAATGTTGAAAACGTCTTTGAGTTTGGCATCCTTGAACTTGAGGGTGATCGGCTTGGTAGATTTCAGCTTCAATTCCGAACCGTCAAGTTTGGATTTACGGCTTTTCAGCAGTCGCTCAATGGCTTCCTTTGCCTTTTCGTTATCCGGGTTGAACTGAAGTGCCTGCTGATAGGAGTTCAACGCCTCACGTGGCTTGCGGCTCTTCTCAAGCTCTTCACCTTCCTTCAGGTAAACCAGCGAATTCCTGAGTTTGAGCACCACTTCACTCTGCTGTTTGGCGCGGTCCAGAGAGGAATCCAGGGCAACAGCTGTCTGAAACTCACTCAAAGCCGCATCGTACCGCTCTGCGGCCAGGAATGCATCCCCCTTTTTAAGATGAACCTGGGCTGCCTTCTCCCCGGCCTTGAGAAACCGCATCCGGTACTCGCCAACCTCAGGGTTTTCTGATGTAGCCGATGCGAACTGGACAACAGCCTCATCGAGCTTTCCTTCAGCCTCAAACGCTTCACCTTTGCTGAAGGCGGTTCGACCTGCCCCGGCGCAACCGGAAATGGTAACGATGAGCGCAATGAGTACCAGATGTATGTACGTTGTACGCAAAAGTTGCATCGAGTAGTTCTCCTTACATGAAAACCTGACATGCACAAAGCAGGTGCGACTCTTGTATTGCCACTTCCAGAGAAAGACTACTGTTTGCCCGGAAAGCCAGGAAACGGTGGTTTCATCTGTGATGGGGCACTCAGCGGCTTGTTCTCCACTAACGGGATGACCATCTCACCACCCGTAAGCGAGGTTATGACCATAGCCTCATCGGTGATACTGGTAACTTCATACTTACCCATCAGACGATCGCCCTTGTGAGCCAGGAATATCTCTTTATTACTGGAAAGAAAAATCGTCTTGGTGTTCCCCTTTTTCAAAAAACCGAGAAAGGTAAAATTTGCCATATCCCGTTGCACCGGTGTCGGTTCCGCCAGTTGTGGCGGTGGTTGAGGTAGCGGTTTCACGACAGGTACGATCGGCTTCACGGGTGGAGGGGGCGGCGGCAACGGTATTATCTTCTGCTCTTCGTGGAACACCGGCCTGAACAGGTTGCGTTTGTATCCTGCAAAACGAGCAGACTCCTGGTCAAGGAGATCCAGACGCAAACGGTTATCGTCACTTGCAGCGCCTTGCAGATTGGGCGCAGACTTCCGTGGTGCAGCCGGCTTACCGGGAGTATAGGTGAGGCTCGATACGGTTTTCTGCCGAGGCATCCGGAAATAGCTGGAGACAGCAGCGACAACAAAAAGCAGTAACAAAATGGCGAGGAGAGCCTTTTTTCGGTTCATTGCCCCTCCTGCCGCAGATAAATCGTTAGTCCGACCCTCAGGTCAACCCGCTCCTCGGTCATCTTGGGATTGTTGAGAGCTATGGCGTCGACAATCACCATTTCGCGAAGATGCCCCAGATCGGCGATAAAACTCTTGATTGCAGCATACTTGCCCGTCACATTGAACCCGGTCCCGTAGGCAATGAGGTTTTCATCTTTCACGATCTCAGGTTTGTAGGTAATCCCGGCAATGGAAACTGAATTGGTCGCAGCCAGTTCGTAGAGCTGCCCGACAATACGCGCCAGATCTTTTTTATTGGCAACTCGTGAACGCCAGGCATCCAAATCCGCCTTGCCCTGCTGATAGATGGTTACTTTATCAGCCGGTGAGCTCCCAACGTTTCTGCGCCGGGAAAACCACTGGTTCTGCAGCTCTGTCAGTTGCGGAATCTGATACAGGGAAGAATAGAGAAAGAGCCCCGCATCGGCACATACCAGGACAAGGATGAAGATCAAGACTTTCGGCCGGGTACGAATGATTTCCTTTATGGCGGAATATGCTCGTTTCATTGCATCCTGACCTGACAGGTAATATTGAAAGATATGCCCTTTTGAGCATCCCCTACCTTGGCATCAGTCTGGGAAAGAAGGAATATTTCTGAAAACTGCTGCGACTGTTCCATATTCTCCAGCAATTGCCGCAAACGCATGAATGAAAGCGTAGCCCCAGACAGCTTCAAAACCTTGGTCTTGGGATCAGGCTCTATCTTTGTCACTGCAACTCCATCAGGCACAACCGATTCCAGATAGTCAAGCAGTGTGACCCAGTTGAAAGTCTTGCGGGAAATAACCGCATTGGCAAAGTGAATATGCGACATCAAACGTTGGTAGTCCGGCTCGGTGAAAGCAGGACTACTGCTGCCAGCAGTCTTTTTCTGCATGGCAGTCAGTTCGCCAGAAATACGGCTGGCTTCGCCAGCTCTACTCGAAATCCCCCAGACATTAAGCGCCAGGATTCCAAGCAGGACCAGAAAAACCAGGGACAAGGCAAGATTCAACTGGCCGTGGTTGATATATGTCCTGGTGGAAAGATTGATCGTAAGGCGCATCAGAGGTTCCTCAAGGCTGCACCGCAGGCTGCTGACAGGGCGTAGAGTGCATTCCTGTCGGCCGTACTGCAGGTAGCTGAACGGGAAAGGACGCGTTCCACATCCAACAGCACCGGTTCCTGAGACGTTGCTTCAGCTACCAAACCTTTGAATTCCTCAGCCTGATCATATGAAGTTAGACAGTATACCTTCCCCAGAGAGATGCCTGTATGTTTGTCCTGATGGACAAGGAGGGAGCTGCTGATCTCCCGATAAACCCGGTTAGGGGTAAAGGTCGTAGCGCTCAGTTCCTTGGTGCGATAAAACTCCAGCGCACCCTCACGGAAAAGGAGGACACTGACGACCCCATTGAAATAGCAGATGAAGCCATAGTCATTGTCCAGGGAAAATCGGTCGGCAAAGAGCTCATATATGCCGAATGTCGTGAAATCAATATGATTTGGTTCAAGTCCTGCCTGAGCAAGTAACTCTTCGTACTGCACAAGAACTTGTCTGCAGATGAGGGAAACCAGCACGACGATCTCTCCGGTTTCACGTTCCTGTACCTGCTGAAAGTCAAAATGGGCATCGTTGATATCAAAGGGGAAATTCTTCTTCAATTTCCACCGGATAATATCTCCCGCCTCGTCACGACTCTTGAAACGGGTATCGAGGTCGAGCAGAATTACCCTGCCTGCGGCATCAGGCAGGGAGACAGACGTCCTGACCGTTTTTGTCAGGAGCCTAAGGTGCGTGTCTCGTACGGTTGCAACGAACTTCCCCGGATCAAGGATATTGGCCTCTCTGAGAGAAATGTGAATGGTATCGGCATGCAAAGGCGCTGTGTCAAAGGCCTCGACCACTGGCTTTGTCCGCGAACCGGCAATCAGTGCCAACCGGATCCCGTCAGGGTTTATTTCAAGGCCTAGAGACTTTCGGGCAAACATGACTACTCCACAAAGGTTACGCGGTTGATTTCCCGCAAGGTGGTTTCTCCGGCGATGACCTTCTCGACAGCAGATTCTCTCAAAAAACTGGTCCCGGCTTCCCGCGCAGCCTTCTTGAGCAGTATTGCTGAACTTTTATTGACGATCAACTCCCTGAGTTCGTCATTGAGATCCAGCAGTTCAACGATTGCTGAGCGCCCCCGATAGCCGGTATGATTGCATTCTTCACATCCACGTGCATCATAGAAGGTTGCAACCCGGCACGTCTCCGGATCAATCCCTGATTCCACCAGCACCTCATCGGTGAGTGTTATCGGATATTTGCATTTTACGCAGAGTTTTCGCACCAATCTCTGGGCCATGACACAGTTCAGGCAGGAGACGAAATTATAGGGGTCTATACCCATGTGGATAAAACGACCAAGCACGTCAAAGACATTGTTGGCGTGAACTGTCGTAAAAACCAAATGCCCGGTAAGGGCTGACTGAACAGCTATCTGCGCCGTTTCCGGATCTCGGATCTCACCAACCATGATCTTGTCCGGGTCATGACGGAGTATTGAACGAAGGCCGCGCGCAAAAGTAAGACCCTTTTTCTCGTTTACCGGGATCTGTACGATCCCCTTGAGCTGGTATTCGACCGGGTCCTCGATGGTGATGATCTTCTCTTCTCCCGTGTGGATCTCCGACAGAGCCGCATAGAGCGTCGTAGTTTTCCCAGAACCGGTAGGGCCGGTAACCAGTACCATGCCGTAGGGCTCACGGATCATCTTGCGGAAACGCCTGATCTCCCGGATATCCATACCGAGGGTGTCAAGGGTAAGCCCCTTCAAGTCCTGGGCAATGCTCTCCTTGTCGAGAATCCTGATGACCGCATCCTCGCCAAAGGCGCTCGGCATGATGGAGACACGGAAATCGATGGATTTATCATTGATTTTGACCTTGAATCGCCCATCTTGCGGGATACGTCGTTCAGAGATATCGAGCTCGCTCATGACTTTGAGCCGCGAGATGATTGGTCCCTGGAAATGCAGATCAATGGGGTCGGTCGCCTTATACAGAACCCCGTCTATGCGATACTTGATTATGACGCCATTCAGAGCGGTTTCTATATGTATGTCGCTGGCCCGGCGGTTCAAGGCATCAAGAATCGTGGAATTGACCAACTTGATGATTGGGCTGGTATCGGCGGAGATCTTCTCCACGGAGAGAATCTCTTCCCCTCTCTCCGTCTCCGTCACCAATTGCAGCATGAAATCCTCAGAAACCTCTTTAAGGACCCTGCTCGTCCCTTCCCCCCGTTTCAATACCTGTGAGATTTGAGAGTCTGCGGCAAGTTTGATGATCAGAGGGCGATCGAGAAGGATTTCAAGCTCGTCGAGCTTTACCACGTCCGTGGGGTCGGAAATAGCAACGACCAGTGAATCCCCTTCCTGCTCCAGAGGGACAAAGTGAAAACGATACATCGTATCGGGAGGAAAGGAGTTCAGCA
Source organism: Geobacter sp. (assembly GCA_016223015.1). Taxonomy (GTDB): domain Bacteria; phylum Desulfobacterota; class Desulfuromonadia; order Geobacterales; family DSM-12255; genus Geoanaerobacter. The sequence continues at coordinate 7,441 of JACRPV010000207.1, forward strand.
GGGTTTCATCAATCCTGAAACCTTGGAGGTCTATGTAATCCAGGGCAAACTGGGCCGCAAGCGTTCTTGCCAGCACTTCTTCAGTAATGAGGCCATCATTGAGACATATCTCGCCGAACCGCTGCCCTGTGCTTTTCAATTTGTCGACAACGTAATTATACTGGTCGACGGTGAGATCACCGCTCTCCAGCATCAGATCGCCGAGTTTTTTCCTGGTGAAGTATTGTGCCATTATCCGCTTACCGCTCCTGCAATCTTGAAGATTGGCAAATACATGGTCAAGATGATTACTCCGATTACGACCCCCATGACGATCATGATCGCCGGCTCGATCGCCGTAGTCAGGACATGGAGTCGTTGCTCAATTTCATCCTCGAAATATTCGGAGATATCCGAAAGCATTTCTTCCAGCGCCCCCGTGGTTTCCCCCACCGCAATCATCCGCAGGGCAAGTGACGGCATGATCCTGGTACCCTCAAAAGCTGTTGAAAGACTAACACCTTCCTCGATTTTGGCAACCGCATCCAGCATCCGTCGCTCAAGTACGCGGTTATTCAATGTGCCAACCGACATCCGTAGCGACTCTACAATGGGTATGCCGCTGCCGATTACCGTGGCAAGTGTTCTGGTGAATCCGGTCAGTGCATATTTGACATGAAGGTCCTTCACAACCGGAATCCTGAGCAGCCAACTATCCACGACATAACGCCCGCTGCTTGTAGTACTCCACCGCCTGAACAGAGCCACTCCCCCGACGGTAAGCACAACCATCACAATGAAATATCGCTTCAACCAGCCGGTAAATGCCATCAAGATCTGTGTTGGTACCGGAAGCTGAGAACCGGCATCGGCATATATCTGGCTGAACGTGGGGACTACGTAGACAAGCAGCAGGGTAATCGCCGCAAAAGCCACCGTGATGAGAATTGCCGGATAATACAGAGCCGCTACGACCTTTTTCTTGATCGCTTCATTCTTTTTGACAAAAGCAGTAAAACGACGGATCGTCAGGGATAAATCTCCGGTGCGCTCGCCGGCACGAACCGAAGCAACATACAGGTGGGAAAATGCTCCGGGGTGCTTAGCAAGTGCATCAGAGAGCGATGCTCCTCCCTTGATGTCTTCCCGCACTCCGGTAAGAATATCTACCAGTTTGCCTTTCCCTTCACGCTCAAGAATCGTGTCAAGTGCTTGTATAATCGGCAATCCAGCCTTCATGAGAACCAGGAACTCTTGGTTGAAGGAAAGAAGTTCCTTGGTATCCACCTTCCGGCGATAGATCCCAGAATCCAAGAGAAACTGTAAAGGTTTCTTTTTTACAGAAAAAACAAAAAACCCTTGTTCTTCAAGGGTTTGCTTTAAAATAACCGGATCGACGG
>JACRPV010000187.1 GCA_016223015.1 Geobacter sp.
CGAGGCGATTGTCATTGCCATCCAGATCGTCTCCTATGTGGTGATCGTCATCATCATGGTCGTGGCCGCCAATACCATGGCCATGACCGCCAGGGAGCGGATCGCCGAGTATGCCACCCTGAAGGCTCTCGGATTCGGGCCGTTCCACATCGGCGGGGTGATCCTCGGCGAGTCGCTGGCCATCTCGCTGGCCGGCGGCGCTCTCGGCATCGCCCTGACCTTCCCGGCGGCCGGCTGGATCGAGACGGAACTCTCGCAGTTTTTCCCGGTGTTTCACGTCACCACCGTTACCGTGCTCCTGGACCTGGCAGCGGCAACGGTGGTCGGTAGCGTGGCCGCCATCTTTCCCACCTGGCGGGGGGTAACCATCCGCGTTGCTGACGGGCTGCGGAGGATCGGCTGATGGTGATCCCCCTTTCCTACAGCTTCCGCAACCTCTGGACGCGGCGTCTTACCACGGTCCTCACCGCTTCGGGGATGGCCATGGTGGTCTTCGTCTTTGCCGCGACCCTGATGCTGGCCGAAGGGCTGCAGAAAACCCTGATCGCCACCGGGTCGCCCGACAATGTGGTGGTGATCCGGAAAGGGTCGGTCTCCGAGGTTCAGAGCGGCGTGGAGCGGAACCAGGCGTCCATCGTGGAGAGCCAGCCCGAGATCGCCATCGGCAGCAACGGTAGGCAACTGCTCGCCAAGGAGTTGGTGGTCCTGATCAACCTGCCCAAGCGCGACAGCAACAAGCCATCCAACGTGGTGATCCGGGGCGTCGGCGAGGAGTCGCTGCTCCTGCGTCCGCAGGTGCGGCTGGTTGAGGGGCGGATGCCCCGTCCCGGCTCGGCAGAGGTGGTGGCCGGGATGAACATTGCCAAGCGGTTCAAAGGGGGCGGGTTGGGGGAGACGCTCCGTTTCGGCATGCGGACCTGGACGGTGGTGGGTATCTTCGATGCCGGCGCCACCGGCTTCTCCTCAGAGATCTGGGGAGACGTGGACCAGCTGATGCAGGCCTTTCGCCGGCCGGTCTATTCGTCGGTGGTCTTCAAGCTGCGCGATACCGGGCAGTTCCGGGCGCTCAAGGAGCGGATCGAGAGCGATCCGCGGCTGACGCTGGAGGCCAAGCGGGAGACCCGCTACTACGAGGACCAGTCCGAGGCCATGGCTACGTTTCTCCGGATCATGGGGCTGGCGCTGACGATCATCTTTTCCCTGGGGGCCGTGATCGGCGCGATGATCACCATGTACGCGGCCGTTGCCAACCGGATCACCGAGATCGGCACCCTGCGGGCGCTCGGGTTCACACGGACGAGCATCCTGATCGCCTTTGTCTGCGAGGCCCTCTTCCTCGGCCTCCTGGGAGGGGTTGTCGGCATGGTCTGCGCGTCGTTCATGCAGCTGATTACCATCTCCACCATGAACTGGCAGTCATTTGCCGAACTGGCTTTTTCCTTTACCCTCACCCCCTCCATCATCGGCAAGGGGCTGCTCTTCTCCCTCATCATGGGGCTGGTGGGGGGCGTGCTGCCGGCGTTCCGGGCGGCGAACATGAAGATTGTCGATGCCTTGCGGGCATCCTGAAGGAGAGGCAGATGTTCGATTTTGTCCTGAA
>JACRPV010000188.1 GCA_016223015.1 Geobacter sp.
GAAGAGGCGGCGCAGCGCGAACTCTGCCGGAAGCTGGCGGAGGAGATCATGCGGGCCAGCGCCGGGGCGTTCTAAACGGTTGTTGAAAACCAGCCATCTCGCCGCCGTCCTCGAAAGCCGCCTTGTGCGGCGTGGCGCTGTTTATGCCCTGTGGGTACCACGCCTCCGCGGGGCTTTCTGCGGGTGCGACGATCTGACTGCTTTTGAACAACCTGAGTTTTTTTTACGCTGAAACTTCGTTTTCAACAACCTGCCAGGATGCCGAAAAAATAAGGGAGCTTGTGTGAAACCCGATGAACTCGAAGCGGCAATAGCCAAGGGGGAGATCGGTCCCCTCTACTACCTGTACGGGGATGAGCCGTATCTGATCGACCGCTCAACCCGGCTGCTCCTGGAGCGGCTGGTGGACCCGTCCAGCCGCGATTTCAACCTGAGCGTCTACTACGGGACCGAGTGCAAGGGGGAGGATATCCTCGATACCGCCCAGACCATGCCGATGTTCGCCGACTGGCGGGTGGTCCTGGTGAAGCGGGGCCAGTCGCTTTCCCAGGCAGCGCTGGACCTCATGTTCCCGTACCTGCTCGATCCCTCTCCCACCACCTGCCTGATCATCCAGGGTGAAAAGATCGATCAGCGCAAGAAATTCTTTACCGAATTCAAGAAGCGGGGAAAGCTGGTCGAGTGCAAGCGCCCCTACGAGAACCAGCTGGCGCCGTTTCTCCGGAGCGAGGCAACGGGCCATGGCAAGAAACTGGCCCCGGCTGCGGCCGAACTCCTCATCTATCTTGCCGGGAACAACCTCCAGGAACTGGCCACGCAGATCGAAAAGGTCGCCCTCTTTGCCGGGCAGCGGGAGACCATCACCATCGATGACGTCAAGGCGGTGGTGTCCGATACCAAGGTGGACAGCGTCTTCGAGCTGGCCAATGCGCTGGGTACGAAGGATCTGGCCATGGCGCTCAGGCGGCTGAAGACGATCCTGCGCGACGGCGAGGCCCCGCTCATGGTGCTGGCGATGATCACCCGGCACTTCCGGCAGCTCTGGCAGGTGCGGGTACTGTTGGACAAACGGGTGCCCGAGCAGGAGATCAGCCGCCAGTCAGGGATCAATCCCTATTTTCTCAAGGGGGTCGTGAAGCAGGCCGGGAACTTCAGGCCAGAGGAGTGCCGCCAGCTTTTCGAGCGGTTCTTTGCCGCCGATCTCGCCATGAAGAGCGGCGGCAGACCGCCGTCCATACTGGAGGACCTGGTGCTGGCGATCTGCCAGCGAAAAGGGTAAATAAGAAAAGGGCGTGCATGACACGCCCTTCTCATTGGATATGACGGCAGGAAGACTACTGGCCGAGGGTGTTGACCAGCTTTGTCAGGCGAGACACGCTGCGCGAGGCATTCGAGGTGTGAATCACCCCTTTGGTGGCAGCCTTGTCGATGACGGGAATGGCTGCGGCGAGGGCCTCGCGGGCAGCAGTGGCGTCCTTGCCTTCAACAGCTTCACGAACGCGCTTGATAAAAGTCCGCAGGGTGGACTTGTTGTGCTTGTTGCGCAGCCGACGTTTTTCGTTCTGCTTGATTCTCTTGAGTGCTGATTTGTGATGAGCCAACCTACACCTCCGCTCCATGCTATGGTTAATTGATCGGGTTTCGTCGTAAAGAATCTTTCGTATAACACCTGCTTCCCGCCGCTGTCAAGCACAAATATGTACGTTCCATCCGGTCGGGCAAATTCATTCTTGCATGCCAGGGGTGTTTCTGCTACATTTCCCCCTTTCCAATTGACGGCAATCAGCAGGTTGTTCCAAGGAGTACACTGACAATGCTAAAGATTTTTGATTATCTGTTTGGCATTTTTTCCAATGATCTGGCCATCGACCTCGGCACCGCAAATACCCTGGTCTATCTGAAGGGGAAGGGGATCGTCATCCGCGAGCCGTCGGTGGTGGCGGTGCAGAAGTTGAACAACGGCCAGCAGAAGGTTCTGGCGGTCGGCATGGAGGCCAAGAAGATGCTCGGCCGGACCCCGGGCAGCATCACTGCCATCCGCCCCATGAAGGACGGCGTCATCGCCGACTTCGACATCACCGAAGAGATGCTCCGCTATTTCATCCACCGGGTTCATAACCGCAAGACCCTGGTACGGCCGCGGATCGTCATCTGCGTCCCGTCGGGGATCACCCAGGTGGAGAAGCGTGCCGTCAAGGAGTCTGCCGAATCGGCAGGCGCCCGCGAGGTCTATCTCATCGAGGAGCCGATGGCTGCTGCCATCGGTGCCGGTCTCCCCATTACCGAAGCCTCGGGCAACATGATCGTCGATATCGGCGGCGGCACCACCGAAGTGGCGGTGATCTCCCTGGCCGGCATCGTCTACACCAAATCGGTGCGGGTTGGCGGCGACAAGATGGATGAGGCGATCGTCCAGTACATCAAGCGGAAGTACAACCTCCTCATCGGCGACCGGACCGCCGAGCTGATCAAGATCGAGATCGGCGAGGCATACCCCGACCCCGAGGTCCATACCATGGAGGTCAAGGGGCGCGACCTGGTTTCCGGCATCCCCAAGACCATAGTCATCAACTCTGTTGAGATCCGCGATGCCCTCTCCGAACCGGTCAACGCCATTGTCGAGGCGGTCAAGATCTGTCTCGAACGGACCCCTCCCGAACTGGCCGCCGACATCGTCGACAAGGGGATTGTGCTCGCCGGTGGCGGTGCCCTGTTGCGCAACCTCGATCTCCTGCTCCGCGAAGAGACCGGTCTGCCGGTGGTTACTGCCGAAGACCCCCTTTCCTGCGTTGTTCTCGGCTCGGGCAAGGTCCTCGACGAACTGAATCTGCTGAGAAGCGTTGCCATTTCTTCATAGGTGTCGCCGGCCGTGGTCTGAGACCACGACGGAGACTGCGGGAGCTGTCCCGCATTTTCGGCCGCCGCGGCCGGTGGATGCACCTTCCCGCCACACACCGTTCGATGCTTGTGCGGTTAGCGTCGCTCGATGCATCTCCAGTATCCATACATGCATGATAATCGGATAGACATAGTGGTTCCGATTTGGAACCGGCCGGTGGAAACCAGGAACTGCCTGGTGAGCCTGGTCGAATACACCCCAACCAGCCGTCTGATACTGGTCGACAACTGCAGTGACCGCGAGACCGAGCGGATGCTGGAGGAGTTTGCCGAAGCCCTTGACGTGCGCGTGCTCCTGTTGAAGACCAAAGTCAACGAAGGGTTCGTAAAGGCCGTCAACAGAGGGGTGTCGAGATCTGAAACGCCATTGGTTGCCGTGGTTCGCCATAACTCGCGGGTTACCCAAAGCTGGCTCGAACCGCTTCTGGCATTTGCCGGCGATGAACCGTCCGCCGGTATCGTGGTGCCCCGGTTTGTCGATGCCGGCGCCCGCCGTCGCGGCAACGGTGAAAGCCCGCTTGCCCGCGGTATGGAGTTGCAAGCCGCAGATTTTGCCGCCCTCATGATGCGACGCAGTCTCCTGGAACGGATCGGCGGTTTCAACGAAGAGCTGGATGGCGGGGAGTGGTGCCTCAAGGAGTTCTCCCGCAGGGCTTACCGTGCCGGGTTCACGACTTGTGCCGTGCCCGAGGGGCAGGTCTATCGCTCTGAGGATGTGCAGCTCGGTTCGTTGACCCGACGTGCAGAGCATGAGAAGTCGATCAGCGGTCAATTTGTCGAGCAGTGGGGCGCAGAACGCCGCTTCTGCCTCCATCTTCCCAAGGAGAGCGACTTCGCCGCCTTCATGGCGACATTCCCCATGATCATCGCTGCGGCCCGGCAGGGTCACAGGATAACGATACTGGCGCATGCACGGGTAGCGCGCGAGCTGCTGCGCCAAGGGCTGCATCAGCGCCACCGACACGTCGAGATTGTGGTGCTGCCCGGTCTTATGCCGGCCCGGACGGTGCGGCAGGTACTGGAGAGGTTTGCGGAGCCGCCGCCCCTTATTGATGTACAGAAGGGGACGCCGTGCCCCGGCTTTACCGCAACCATGGATTTTGCCGAGTTCGTGCAGATGGTCAGCGCCACGGAGAGAGATGTCTATGGCCGTCGGCTGGAGAGCGCGCTGCCGCCTGTCTGACCAGCCGGACCCGGAGATTCCGGGCGGAATGCCTGAAAGGGAGGATTGCATGCAGGAGGAGATCCGGCAGCAACTGAAGGAACATTGCCAGGTCATGGCAAAGGTCGAGGAACTCCTTGCACCACGGATTGCCGCAGTTGCAGAGCTTCTGGTTTCGGTGCTGCAGGGGGGCGGAAAACTGTTGGTCATGGGCAACGGAGGGTCGGCAGCGGATGCCCAGCACTTTGCCGCCGAGATTGTCGGCCGTTTCAAGATGGAGCGCCGGGCCTTGCCTGCCATCGCCCTGACCACCGATACCTCGATTCTCAGCGCCATCGGCAACGATTACGGTTTCGACCGGATTTTTTCCCGGCAGGTCGAGGCGCTGGCCCAGGCAGGTGACGTGGTGGTCGGCATCTCCACCAGCGGCAACTCTCCCAACGTGCAGATCGCCCTGGAGGCTGCCCGGGCGGCAGGTTGCAGGACCGTGGCCCTCTTGGGACGCGACGGCGGCAGCATCGCCGGGATCGTCGATCTGCCGCTGATCATGCCGAGCCACGATACCCCCCGCATCCAGGAAGGACACATCACCATGATCCATATCATCTGCGATCTCGTAGAAAAAGGTCTGTTTGCCCTGTGACCGGTACCGGGCCGACAGAGAAGCGAGCGGTCTTTCTCGACCGCGACGGCACCATCAACGTTGAGCGCGAATACCTGCACCGGCCGGAGGATTTTCATTTCGTTGCCGGCGCTCCCGAGGCGATCCGGCTCTTTCGGGAGGCGGGCTTCCTGGTGGTGGTTGTCACCAACCAGTCCGGCATCGGGCGGGGCTATTACGACGAAGCAGCGGTTGAGGAGCTGCACCGGCACATGGACAGCGAACTTGCCATGACTGGCGCCGCTGTCGACGCCTACTATTACTGCCCCCATCATCCCACTGCCGGCAACGGCATCTACCTCATGGAGTGTACCTGCCGCAAGCCGTTGCCGGGGATGCTGCATCAGGCGGCGGCCGACCTGAAGATCGATCTCACCCGGTCCTGGATGGTCGGCGACAAGCTGGTGGATGTGGAAGCCGGGCAACGGGCGGGCTGCATGACGGCGCTGGTCCTGACCGGCTATGGTGCGAAGGAGCAGGAAGCGCTTCCTCCGGGGGTCGCCATTTACGATGATGTCCTGAGCGCTGCCCGTGCCATAACCGCGCAGGATTGAAGCTGGTTTGGGGGTGAAGCCGTGTCGGATTAATCATTTGACGCTGTTTTTCCCCTGTGGTAAATAACTACGGTTTCACCAGCATCAGGGAGATACGAAATGCCCATCACCAAAGGGATAGTCCTTGCCGGAGGGGCCGGCAGCAGGCTCTATCCGCTCACCCTCGTTGCCAGCAAGCAGCTCCAGCCGGTCTACGACAAGCCGATGATCTACTACCCCCTCGCTACCCTTATGATGGCGGGGATCAGGGATATTCTCATCATCTCCACGCCGCACGACACCCCGCGCTTTCAGAGCCTTTTGGGCGACGGCAGCCGCTGGGGGATCAAGCTCAGCTATGTGGTGCAGCCCGAGCCCAAGGGGATTGCCCAGGCATTCCTGGTGGGAGAGGAGTTTGTCGCCGGCGAGCCGGTCTGCCTGATCCTGGGCGACAACATCTTTTACGGCAAGATGCGGCTTGACCGGATCGTTACGGAGTTCGACGGCGGGGCGCGGATCTTCGGCTACTATGTCAACGATCCCGAGCGCTACGGGGTGGTGGAGTTCGATGCTACGGGCCGGGTTATCGGCATCGAGGAGAAGCCGGAGCACCCCAAGACCAACTATGCCGTTCCGGGGCTGTACCTGTATGACGGTAATGTGACCGCTCTTGCCAAGGCGCTCAAGCCTTCGCCCCGCGGTGAACTGGAGATTACCGATCTCAACCTGGAATACCTGCGGCGCGGCGAGCTGAGCGTGGAGAAGCTGGGGCGGGGGATCGCCTGGCTCGATACCGGCACTCACCAGAGCCTCCTGGAGGCGAGCCACTTCATCGGCACCCTGGAGGCGAGGCAGGGGCTGAAGATCGCCTGCCTCGAAGAGATCGCCCTGCGCATGGGTTTCATCGACTGCAAGGGGATGGCCGCGGCCATCGCCAATACCCCCAATTCGGGGTATCGCGAGTACCTGGTGCGGGTCTACAACGAGATTGAACTATGCGGCAGGGAGGCAGGGCATGTCTGAGCAGCCGTTGTACGTGAAGGGGAAGATCCACGACGTTACGGCGCGGCCGCTCTCCAAGTTCCTGGACGAGCGGGGGTGGCTGGCTGAGCTCTACCGCTCCGACGAGGTTGCGGCAGAGGTGATGCCGGTCATGGCCTACATCTCCATGACCCAGCCCGGCGTGGCACGCGGTCCCCACGAACATACGGACCAGACCGACTATTTCTGCTTCATCGGCCCATCCAATTTCAAGATCTATCTCTGGGATGCCCGTGCGGGCTCTCCCACCTTCGGTACCAGGCAGGTCATCTACGCCGGCGCGGACAGCCCCTTCATGGTCATCGTCCCTCCCGGCGTGGTGCATGCCTACAGGAACATCGGCAACGAAAACGGCATTGTCTTCAACGGGCCGAACCGCCTGTATGCCGGTCACGGCAAGTGCTCGCCCGTTGACGAGATCAGACATGAAGAAGCACGGGGGTCGGCTTATCTGCTGGACTAGCGGTTCCCAGGGGTACCTGTTCCCCTGCTCTGAAGGGATGGTCGGGCTGCTCGGCAAGGGATATGCGGGATGCGGAGGGGGGGCTCATGTCTCCCCTTTGCCGTTTGCCGCAGTGGACGAAACCTCTTACAACCTGTTGAAAAACTTAGGTTGTTCAAAAGCAGTCAGATCGTTGCACCCGCAGAAAGCCCCGCGGGGGCTTGAGCCACGCTACGCCGCACAAGGTGGCTTTTCGAGGACGGCGGCGAGATGGCTGTTTTTAGCTGCGCTGAAACTTCGTTTTCAACAACTTAGTTAACCATGGCCGGTTGCATCTATGTGGGATCTGATCAAAAAATATCGCGTGCCCTTTGTCACCGGTGCGGTTGTGCTGGTTGCCTTTCTCGTCTACGGCAGCAACCTGAAGCACCGGGAGAGCGCCAACTTTTTCGAACGCGGGGTTCTGACGGTTCTGTCGCCGCTCTTCAGCGTGGGCGCCGTGGTGAGCGGCGGGGCCGAGACCGTCTGGAACGACTATATCGCCCTCGTGGATGTCCGCCGCCAGAACCGGGAACTTCTGGAGCACCTCCGTACCCTGAACAGCCGTCTCGTGGGGGAACAGGAGGCTCTGCTCGCCAATGAGCGTCTCAAAAAGCTCCTGGAGCTGAAAGAGCAGATGCCGGCCCCGTCGCTGGCTGCGTCTGTCATCGGTGAAGACGGCGCCCCCTGGTTCAAGACCCTGGTCATCGACCGGGGGGGAAAAGACGGGCTGCAGGAGGGGATGCCGGTGGTTACCTCGGCAGGGGTGGTGGGTCAGGTGGTCAAGGTGGCTGCCAACAGTTCCCGCGTGCTTCTGCTGACCGACCATGCCAGCGCAATTGCCGCGGTGGTCCAGCGGTCGCGCGCCCGGGGCGTGCTGCGCGGAACCGGCAGCAGGCGGCTTTCCCTGGAGTTCGCCATCCGGGAGGACGATGTCAAGGTAGGCGATCAGCTGGTGACCTCCGGGATCGGCGGGGTCTTTCCCAAGGGGCTGCCCCTTGGCGAGATAACCATGGTGAAAAAGGGTGAGTACGGCATCTTCCAGACCATCGAGGTCAGGCCGATGGTTTCCATTTCACGCATCGAAGAAGTGTTGGTCCTGTTGAAGCAACGGAATGAGTAAACTGCTCAAGCCCGGCATAGCGATTCTTTCCGCGTTGATTCTCCAGGTGACGCTTCTTCCCGCCTATATCGCCGATCCCTTCAAGCCCAACCTGCTGCTCATCGTCGTGGTCTGGCTGGGACTGCGGGCGACGCCGGTCAGGGGCGCGCTGCTCGCCTATCTGCTCGGACTGGCGCAGGACAGCTGCAGCGGCCTCTACCTCGGTCTTAACGGCTTTTCCTTTCTGATGACCTTCCTGGTCCTGCAGAACATCGCGCACCGCCTCTATGCCGACAACCGCTACCTCATGACCCTGGCCGTCTTTATCGCCACCATTGCGTGCGGTCTCGCGCATCTGGTGCTTCTGGCGCTCTTTTCGGCAGCAGAGGGGATCTATGCCTCCCTGCTGGTCTCCCTCATCCCCCAGGGTGCGGTCAATGCCCTGGTTGCGTCCGTGGTGTTCGGCATTGTCGATGCCGCCCAAACGGAGGAGGTCGCGTGAACCAGCAGCGTTACGTCCGCGACACCCGTGAAAAGGGGCGACGGGTCATCTGGGGTGCCATCTTCGCCGTTGTCATCTTCTTCGTCCTCATCACCCGGCTCTGGTATCTGCAGATTCTCCAGGGGGACTCTCTCCGGGTGCAGTCGGAGAGCAACCGGCTCCGCTTCGTTCCCGTGGCTGCATCGCGCGGCACCATCCTGGACCGCAACGGCAAGGTCCTGGTCAGTAATACCCCTTCGTTCAGTGTGGCGGTGATACCCCAGGAGGTGAAGGAGAAGGATGCGCTGTTCGCCTCCCTGGCGCGCTACCTTCAGCTTGACCCATCCGAACTCCAGGAACGCTGGGAGAAAGGGAAGGGGCGGGCCAAGTACTACCCCATCATTCTGCTCGGTTACCTGGGCGAGATCAACGAGCAGGAGCTGGAGGCCAATCATTTCCGCAGCTACAATCCCGGCGACTATGTGGGGAAGAGCGGGCTGGAGCGGAGTTGGGAGGAGATGCTGCACGGGACGGACGGCGGCCGCCAGATCGAGGTGGATGCCCGTGGCCGCTATCTGCGCACCCTCAGCGAGACAAAGCCTGCCGTGGGCAACAGCCTGGTGCTGACCATCGACCTGGTCCTGCAGCAGGCAGCCGAAAAGGCCTTTGGCGACCGGGCCGGGGCAGCGGTGGTGGTGGATGTCAACACCGGCGAGATCCTGGCCTTTGCCAGCAGCCCCTCGTTCGATCCGGCCCTGTTTTCCGGCCGGATGCCGCCCGATATCTGGACGGCCTATCTGGAGGACAAGCGCCATCCGCTGGAGAACAAGGCGCTGAAAGGGCAATACCCCCCCGGCTCCACCTTCAAGATCATCACGGCCCTGGCCGGCCTGGAGAGCGGGCTCATCGACGAACGGACAACGGTGAACTGCACCGGGGCCTATGAGGTCGGCACCGATGTCTTCAAATGCTGGGACAAGAAAGGGCATGGCAGGGTCGATCTGAAGCGCGCCATCAGGGAGTCGTGCGACGTCTATTTCTATCAGCTCGGCGAACGGCTCGGCGTTGACCGGATTGCCGAAATGGCCCGGAGGTTCGGGCTGGGGGCGCCGATGGGAATCGGTCTCGAAAACGAAAAAGGGGGGCTGATCCCCACCATGGCCTGGAAGCAGGAGAAATTCAAGAAGAAGTGGTATCGCGGCGAGACCATGCCGGTCTCGATCGGTCAGGGCTATACCCTGCTGACGCCGATCCAGCTTGCCACCATGACGGCTGCCGTGGCCAACGAAGGGACGGTCTACCGCCCCTACCTGGTAAAACGGGTTATCGATCCGGACGGTAAAGTGATCAAGGAAACCAAGCCCGAAGTGCTGTATCGCCCCCAGGTCAGGCCGAACAGCTTCCGATTGGTCAAGGAAGGGCTCCTGGCCGTTGTCAACGAGCCGCGGGGGACCGGTGGCGCCGCTCGTCTCTGCGAGGTCAGGGTTGCCGGGAAGACAGGGAGCTCCCAGGTCGTCAAGCAGCGCGGTCCCAATCGGGAGGTTGCCTATCAGTACCGTGATCATGCCCTGTTCGTCGCCTTTGCCCCCTATGACAAGCCGGCGGTGGCGGTTTCCGTGGTGATCGAGCATGGCGAGCACGGGGGCGCAGCCGCCGCACCGGTTGCCGGCGCCATTCTGCGGGCATATTTCGAGCAAAAAGGGGTCATCAAGCGGCCGGTGCCGCAAACGGTGGATGAAACGGAAGAGGAAGCACCGACGGGTGCCGACCGGGGAGAAGGAACCCATCAATGATCGATCGCCGGCTCTTTACCAATTTCGACTGGATGCTGTTCGGGCTGATACTGCTTCTGGCCGCCATTGGCGTTGCGAACATCTACAGTGCGTCGGCATCCTACCGCATCGCCACAGTTCCGTTCTATCTCAAGCAGCTCTCCTGGCTGGCCGGCGGCCTGATTATCATGGTGCTGGCCTGCAGCATCGACTATCACGTGCTTGAAGACCTGGCATACTGGTCATACGGAGGGGTACTGCTCCTCCTGCTCCTGGTAATGGCGGTCGGCAAGACCTCCATGGGCGCCACCCGCTGGTTGAACCTGGGTTTCATCAGCATCCAGCCGTCGGAACCGATGAAGATCGTCATCATCATGATCTTTGCCCGCTTCTTCAGCCGCTATCCGGTCCTGGGCGGGCTCGGGTTCCGTCAGATCGGCATTCCCCTTGCCATCGTCGGCATCCCGGCGATCCTGATCATGAAACAGCCCGACCTGGGGACCGCCATTATCGTGCTCTTGGTGGCGTTTTCCATCATCATCTTCATCGGTTCCGACGGCTGGATGCTGATGAAACCCAGGTTCAACCAGCGGGTGGC
>JACRPV010000189.1 GCA_016223015.1 Geobacter sp.
ATCCGGAGATAGTTGCTTGCCAGATACTTGCGCGTGTTCCAGGTGAGGATGAAAAGCGTAAAGGCAACGGCAATGGTTACGATCTCGATGAGGCTGTGGAACAGAAGATAGCTGTAGAGGCTGCTGAGGTAAAGCCCCAGAACCACCGCGGAAATCACGCCGGTGTAGTAGAACCTTTCCGGTATTTTACTGCCCGGCATGCTCAGCCCCCGTAGAAAGCTTGTTTTCACCCCTGCCGGTAGAGCCATACCCGCAGAAGCGAAAGCAACTTTTCCATGTCGAGCGGCTTGGAGATATAGTCATCCGCCCCTGCCTGAATGCATTTCTCCTGATCGCCGGCCATTGCCTTGGCGGTCATGGCAATGACCGGAAGGTTCCTGAAACGGGGATCGAGGCGTATCTTGCGAATAGCCGCGTAGCCGTCCATCTCCGGCATCATGATGTCCATGAGCACAATGTTCACGTCCGGATGCTCTGCGATCCTCTCCAACGCCTCCCTGCCGTTTTCAGCCTCCAGCACTACCATGTTTTTGCCGGAGAGGATGCTTGAGAGGGAGAAGACATTGCGCATGTCGTCATCCACCAGCAGCACTTTTTTGCCGTCGAGCATGGCTTCCTTGTCGAGCGCGGCGCGTATCATCCGCTGCTTGTCGCGGGGCAGGTCGTTTTCGACCATATGGAGAAAAAGCGTCACCTCATTCAGGAGGCGTTCCGGGCCCTTGGCCCCCTTGATGATGATGCTCTTTGCATAATGTTGCAGCTTCAGCTCTTCTTCATGCGAGAGGTCGCGGCCTGTGTGTATGATGACCGGAATGCGGCGGAGCGTTTCATCCTTGTGGATATGTTCAAGGAGATCGAAGCCCGACATGTCCGTCAGGCCGAGATCAAGGACGATGCAATCGATCTGTTCGCGGCCAAGAACGGCAATCGCTTCTCCGCCGGTAGCGGCAACGCTGATTTCGAGGTTGCGATCCTGAAGCAGGCAGGTCATGCCGTCAGCCTCGCTCTTGTTGTCCTCGATGATAAGCAGTCTTCTCATTGTTCTGGCAACACTCTGCTCTATGCTGCCGAATACCTCTTCAAGCTGCTTCGGCGTGACCGGTTTTGTAAAATAACCCACCGCGCCCATCGCCATTCCCTTCTGGCGTTCGTCGAGACATGTGATGAAATGAACGGGGATATGCCGGGTGGCCGGATTGTCCTTGAGACTGCGCATCACGCCCCAGCCGTCCATGCCGGGCAGCATAACGTCGAGTATTACCGCGCTTGGCTGGCATATGTCGGCAAGATGAATGCCGCTGGTGCCGTCGGCAGCC
>JACRPV010000035.1 GCA_016223015.1 Geobacter sp.
CACCAGGAAGATCAGCAGGAGACAGCCTCCCCAGACCAGAAGCGTCCCCGGCGTCTTGGAGAGCAGGGCAAGGATCACCCCCAGCTGGGCCGAACAGGGTATGGCCAACGCCAAGAGCAGGGTGGCGATGATCCGCTCGCGGACCGTCTCCAGGGTGCGGGTCACCATGGTCGCCATGGTATCGCAACCAAAGACGAGCACCATGGGGATGACCGCCCGACCGGTCAGGCCGATCTTCTTGAAGAGCCTGTCCACCAGGAGGGCGAGCCGCGGGAAATAACCGCTGTCCTCAAGCAGGGAGCAGAAGAGGAAAAAGGTGGCGACAATCGGGAGGATGATCCCCACCGCATAACGCAGCCCCAGGGTGATCACCCCGTACTCTCCCACCAGGAGCTCCTGGATCGCCCACCAGGGGATGAAGTCCTTGACGATGCCGCTGATCCAGGGGTTGAAGATCCCCTCGAACAGGGTCCCCTCCAGGAAATCGACCAGGGTGCCGGCGCCGAAATCGCCAACGAACCGGTAGAGCCCGAAGTAGAGGACAATGAGGAGCAGCGGCACCCCGGTAAGCGGCCGCACCGCCAGGTTGGAGATCCGCTCCCCCATGGTGACCCGCCGCTTATCGGGCAATTGCAGGACACCCTGCAACAGGGCCGTGACGATCGCCTTGCGCTCCATGGAAAGGTCCAGGTGGAAGGTCTCGCGCCGGGAAAAGGTGACCTCCCTCACCAGCTCCTCGATAGCCGGGTAGGTATCCCCTTCGATCCTTCTCACCAGGGCCGCCACCTCCTCGTCACGCTGCAGGAGGAGCAGGGCAAGGGAGCGGCGCGACAGGGGGTATCCCACCTGGAGCATGCGGGCTATCTGTTCGATATCCCCTTCCAGCCGGCGGCTGTAACCGAAAACGGCGTGACTTCCCGGCCGGTAGCCGCGAATGGCCCTGCGGATATCGTCGACCCCCCTCTTCTTGGCGGTTGCAGCAGCAATGACCGGCACCCCGAGCTTTTCGCTCAAAAGCGGGAAATCGAACGTCAACCCGAGCCGCTCAGCCTCGTCCATGATGTTGACCACCAGGATCACCGGCAGCGCGGCATCGATGAGCTGCAGGGTCATCGGCAGCATCCGTTCCAGGTTGCGGCCGTCCACCACGTGCAGCACCACGTCAGGACGCTCGGTGAGGAGGATCTCCCGGGCCACCCGTTCCTCCTCGGTGATCGGGAGCAGCGCGTACATGCCCGGCGTGTCGATGACTTCGCACGGTTCGCCCTCGATCAGAGCCGAACCGCGCGAGACCTCCACCGAAGTGCCGGGATAATTGGAGACCGTGACATAGGCACCGGTCAGGGCGTTGAACAGGGCACTCTTCCCCACATTGGGGTTCCCCACCAGGGCGACCTTCTTCTTCCGCAGGCTGGAATCTGCTGCTGCGTGACTGCTTGGCTTCCGTTTAAACAGGGACATCCTAATCACTTCCTCCCGGCGTGTTGCTTTTGAAAATCACTTTCATTTATTGCGCATAAAAAAACTACTTCTTGCAGAGGGAACAGACACCGTAGAGCTCCAGTTTGTGGTTCTCGATGAGGAACCCATGACTCTTTGCCACCTCCTCCTGGAGCTTTTCGATGGTCTCGTTTTCGAACTCGATGATCTTGCCGCAACGGGTGCAGACCAGATGGTCGTGGTGCTCCCCTTCGGTGGCGTGTTCGTAGCGGGTCTGCCCGTCGCCGAACTGGATCTCGCGGGCGATCCCCGACTCGGCAAAGAGTTTCAGGGTCCGATAGACGGTGGCATAGCCTATATTGGGGTTTTTTGCACGGAGCTTGAGGTAGAGCTCCTCGATACTGATGTGTCGGGCAGAGGCAAGGAAACAATCGAGAATGACGTCACGCTGGCGGGTAGACTTGAGCCCCTTCTGGGTGATGAAATCGCGGAATGCCTTCTTTTTTGCCTGTTTCACTCAGCTATCCTTATTGAAAGTGATTTTCATCTTACCTATCGTTTTCGCGGCCGTCAAGTAAATTCTTTACCTGTGCGGTACATAATCAATTGTGCTACGGATACCTTCCAGGAGGCATACGACAAGGAACCGGCATCTTTGGGCTAGATAGTTTCCATCCGGAAACTCCGGACGAGAAACTATCGGTTCCCGGATCGGAAAGGAGGGATTTTTCGTCCTGGCAAGGAAATCAAGGGATTGTGCGGAGGCGTACATCGGTACGCCGCACAAGCAATTCTGCGGATTGACACCGCCAGGGCGGAAAAGAACCCTTTCCGGACGGGAACTAGATAAGTTCATAAACGATGAAGATGCAGATTAGCGCCATGAATGTCAGCGCGACAAAGAAGAGTTCCTCCGCGAGCCGTTCCAGGCGATGCTGGCGCTCGGCGATTGATAATGAAAAGGCTGATGACCGTCAGACAGACACCGACCAGGGTGGCGGAGACGGAAAATACATGTATGGTGATGTCTATTTCAATCGAGCCCGGGGAATGATCTTTTAACATACGGCGCTCCGTGGGTTTATCTCAGGGCAGTGCCTGATGTCATGCAAACAGCATCTTGATCGCAATGATCAGTAGCACGGCACCGAATACCTTTTCCAGCACAACGCTCGACAGGCTAGTGGCTATCTTGGCCCCGAGCAGGCCGCCGAGCAGAAAGCCGGCACAGACGAGCGTAGCGATCTTCAGGTCGACGTAGCCCTGCCGGTAATAGGTCCAGGCGGCGAGTATCCCGATGGGAGGGACCATCAGGGCAGTGGTGGTACCTTGCGCCTTCAACTGCGAGAGGCCAAAGATCAGCACCAGAGCAGGAACGATGATAACTCCCCCGCCAATCCCCACCAAGCCGCTCAGTATGCCGGCTGCCGCCCCCAATACCACGAATGAAATGTTGGTCCCCATATCGCCCCCATTTTCCGGTTATTTACGTTTCGTCTTTACCTTTTCCCTGCGACTATTCGTGTATTTCTTCATATAGTGCGCTTTTTCCGAACCCTGATAGTCTTTCATTTTCACATACAGCGAGATAAGCGCAAGCCTTGCTTCCATTTCATCCTGCTTGAGGCGGAGGACTTCATGATATTGGCCGACTGCCTTGTCGAGCAGCCGCTGTTTGTCGTAGAGAACCGCCAGCTCCCGATGCCCTTCGGACTGCAACACTCTAGCGACTATTCATCCCTGCTCCCTCATAGTCTGCCGGGCCGCAGGAAGAGATTGCGCTCTCCCCCTGCGACCCGGCTCTGCATAGATGGTTGCCCTGCGGTTAGTTGCCGTTGATGCTGAATTCATCTCGCCGGTTTTTGGCCCACGCAGTTTCGTCATGACCGGGATCTGCGGGTTTTTCTTCACCATAACTGATCGTAGCCAGCCGCTTAGCCGGTATACCCAGGCTTATCAGGTAGTTTCGGGCTGCCAGCGCACGTTTTTCTCCGAGCGCAAGATTGTACTCGGCAGAGCCCCGTTCGTCGCAATTCCCTGCGATGGTGACCGTTCCCCCCGACTTTGCAGTGAGGAGTTCCGCATTCTGCGCCAGAATGGTGCGCGCAGCAGAGGAAATGCTCGGCGAATCAAACGAGAAATAGATGTTCTCCAGTGCTGATGCACTCATGCGATCCGTCGGCTGACTGGTTGCAGATTGCACCGTCCCGGCATCAGGGGTTTTCCCGGCTGCCTGCACCGTGGCATCAGGCGCCGTGCG
>JACRPV010000036.1 GCA_016223015.1 Geobacter sp.
CATTTCATGAAATTCTACACCTATCTCAACAGCCAGGGTGAACAGGTGCGGATCGGCCAGATGGCCGCCCCGGACAGCACCTTTGCGTCGCTTCTGCAGATGTTCGAGATGACCCTGAAGCACGAGCAGTTCATCACCGGCTGCATCAACGAACTGACCGATCTGGCGGTGAAGGAGAAGGATCATGCCTCCCAGATCTTCCTGCAGTGGTTCATCACCGAGCAGATCGAGGAGGAAGAGAACGACCGGGACCTGATCGGCAAGCTGAGGCTGATCGGCGACAACGGCTACGGCCTGCTCATGCTGGACGCCGAACTCGGCACCCGGGTTTTCACCCCTCCCGCTGCCGCGCCTGCCTGAGTGGTGGCGTGCATGAAGGTCCGTTTCTGCGGCAACAACAAAGGGGTCAAGAAGATCGGCGCGCGGCTCAAGGAAGAATTCCCCGAGCTGGACATCAAGCGGAAGGACTGCATGAAGAAGTGCGGTGTCTGCAAGAGGGAGCCGTTTGCCCTGGTGGATGGGCTGCTCGTTACCGCCGAAGAGGGGGAGGACCTCTACCAGAGGATCGTGGCGCACCTGCGCTGAGATAACCCGTTTCCTGCAACAAAAAAAGCCCGGTCAATGCCGGGCTTTTCTCGTTGCTGCATGCGGATTTTGCTATTTGAGGAGCTTTTCCACCTTGCTTTTGCTCCGCAGCTCGTTGATGTAGTCGGTAACCAGGGCCTGGACCTTCTGGTTCTTGAGGAATTCGGCAATCTTCGGCTTGGCCTCTTCGAGAGAGACGTTTTCGGCCGGTTTCTTGTCCGTCAGTTTGATGATGTGGTAGCCGAACTGGGTCTCGACCACGCCGCTCACATCGCCCTGCTTGAGGGCAAAGGCTGCCTGCTCGAAGGGGGCGACCATCTGCCCCTTGCCGAAGAAGCCGAGATCGCCGCCCTGGGCGCTGCTGGGGCAGGTCGAATTGGCCTTGGCGAGTTCGGCAAAGTCCTTCTTCCCTTCCTTGACCTCTTTGAGCAGTGCCTCGGCCTTTTCCTTCGCCTTTTTCTTGGTTTCGGCATCGGCCTTCTGGTCGACGCCGATCAGGATGTGGCTGGCGCGGACCTGTTCGGGCTTGCTGAAGTAACGCTCACGGTTGTCGTCGTAGAATTTCTTGATCTCTTCGTCGCTGACCTGTGCCTTGGGTGCGATCTCTTTATCGATCAGGTTGTTGACGATGATCTCCTTGCGGGTATAGTCGGTCAGTTGCTTCTCGTCGATGTCCTGGGTCTTGAGCGCATTTTCGTACTCTTCTTTCGTGGCAAAACGGCTCCTGCCCTGGGCGACCTTCTCTGCTACCTGTTTGTCCAGATCCTTCGGTTCCACCTTCAACCCGGCCTGATAGAGCAGTTCGGCGGCAATGAGCTGTTCCACCACGTAATCCTCGACCTGCTTGGTCTGCTCGGCGGTAAGCGGCTGCTTCGGCTGATTCTGCTTGAGAAGGATCGTCTCGGCCCGCGCCATTTCGCCGCGGGTGATGACCGCATTTCCCACCTTGGCGACGGGATCGGCTGCCTGCTGTGAAGGCGCAGACTTCTGGTCGGTCGGTTGTGTCTCGGCACTCACTGCCGGTGTAGTCTGCTGAACCGCCAGGATAAGTGCGGCGCAGAGAGCCGTGACCACGACCTTCTGTACTCGGTTCATCGTTCTTCTCCTTTGGGATGATACGAATTTTGACGAATATTAGCATGAATATCCCGGCAGTCAAAGTGAAACATAGATAGACCAATATGTTTTATTAAGCATAACAGGAGTATAATCTTGACAATAAAGTCATATTCTGGTTTAGTGCGTCATATCGGTAAATGCATGGTAACTATATAAAATTGCTAAATTATGTTTAGTATTATTAAAGTTTTACTAGCGCTTTAATTTGTTTTATTTTGGATAAAACTATACTCGGTGGAGGCAACAGCATGGGAGCACGTAAATTCCGCAAGATAATGGCAGCAAACCGCGGCGAGATTGCAATCCGGATCTTCCGCGCCTGTACGGAGCTGGGGATCAGCACGGTGGCGATCTATTCGGACGAGGACAAGCTCTCCCTGCATCGCTACAAGGCCGACGAGGCCTACCTGGTCGGGCAGGGGAAGAGCCCCATCGATGCTTATCTCGGATATGAAGAAATCATCAGCATTGCCAAGAAGGCCGATGTGGACGCCATCCACCCCGGTTACGGCTTCCTCTCGGAGAATGCCGACTTTGCCGAGGCCTGCGAGCGGGCCGGGATCGCCTTTATCGGGCCGAAGGCCGAGATGCAGCGCGCCCTCGGGGACAAGGTGAGCGCCCGCAAGGTTGCCGTGGCAGCCGGCGTGCCCGTGGTGCCCGGCACCGAGGACCCGATCGAGACCGAAGAGGCGGCGCTCAAGTTTGCCAAGGAGAACGGCTATCCGATCATCATCAAGGCGGCTGCCGGCGGCGGCGGGCGGGGCATGCGGGTTGCCCGCAACAAGAAGGAGCTGCTCGAAGGGCTCGTGGCTGCCCGGAGCGAGGCCAAGGCCGCCTTCGGCAATGCAGCGGTCTTCCTGGAGCGCTACATCGAGAACCCCAAGCATATCGAGGTGCAGGTCATGGGCGACCAGCACGGCAACCTGGTCCATTTCTACGACAGAGACTGTTCCATCCAGCGGCGGCACCAGAAGGTGGTGGAATTCGCCCCTTCTCTCTGCCTGACCCGCAACCAGCGCGAAGAGCTCTGCACCGCGGCCCTGAAGATCGCCGGCCAGGTTCGGTACGAAAACGCCGGCACGGTGGAGTTCCTCCTCGACGGCGATGGCAACTGGTTTTTCATCGAGATGAATCCGCGCATCCAGGTGGAGCACACGGTCACCGAGATGATCACCGGCCGCAACCTGGTGCAGGCCCAGATCCTGGTTTCCGAAGGAAAGAAGCTCTCCGATCCGGAGATCAACATCTCGAACCAGGCGGCCATCGACATGCGTGGGTATGCGATCCAGTGCCGGATCACCACCGAAGACCCGATGAACAACTTCGCGCCCGATTTCGGTACCCTGACGACCTACCGTTCGGCTGCCGGCTTCGGGGTGCGGCTCGACGCCGGGAACGCCTTCACCGGCTCCAAGATCACTCCCCATTACGATTCGCTGCTGGTCAAGGTGACCGCCTGGGGCCTGACCTTTGAAAATGCTGCCCATGTCATGAACCGCTCCCTCCAGGAGTTCCGGGTTCGCGGCGTCAAGACCAACATCCCGTTCCTGGAGAACGTGGTGACCCACCCGGTCTTTCTCAAAGGGAAGTGCAGATCCTGAGCTTTTTGGGCGACGTCATCGTCAATGGCTCGCCCGGTGTCATCAAGCCGCTCAAGTCGGCCGAACTGGTCGAGGCCATCATCCCCGAGATCGATTATACCAAGCCGCGTCCCGCCGGTTCCCGCGACCTGTTCATGAAGCTCGGCGCCGACGGGCTCTCCAAGTGGATACTGGAGCAGAAGAAGCTCCTCATCACCGACACCACCATGCGCGATGCCCACCAGTCGCTCCTGGCCACCAGGGTGCGGAGTTACGACATCCTGAAGATCGCCTAGCCGACCTCGTATCTGGGGTCGGGGATCTTCTCCCTGGAGTGCTGGGGGGGAGCGACCTTCGACGTCTCCATGCGTTTCCTCAAGGAATGCCCCTGGCAGCGGTTGCACAAGCTCTCCGAGGCCATTCCCAATGTCCTGTTCCAGATGCTGCTGCGCGGTTCCACCGCTGTCGGCTATACCAACTATCCCGACAACGTGGTCATCCGCTTTGTCGAGGAGGCGGCGGCCAGCGGGGTCGATATCTTCCGGGTCTTCGATTCGCTCAACTGGACCAAGGGGATGGCCGTGGCCATGGAGGCGGTCCGCAAGACCGGCAAGATCTGCGAGGCGGCCATCTGCTACACCGGCGACATCACCGACCCGAAGCGGGACAAGTATCCGCTCGAATACTACGTGGCCATGGCCAAGGAGTTGGAGCAGATGGGCGCCCACATCCTGGCCATCAAGGACATGGCCGGGCTCCTCAAGCCGATGGCGGCCTATAAGCTGGTCACGGCGCTCAAACAGAACATCGGCATCCCGGTCCACCTCCATACTCACGACACTTCCTCGAACGGCAACTCGACCCTGCTGATGGCCTGCCAGGCCGGGGTGGACATCGCCGACGCCTCGCTCTCCTCCATCTCGGGCCTTACTGCCCAGCCCAACCTGAACGCCCTGCTGGCGGCCCTGAAGGGGACCGAGTGGGACCCGGACCTGGATTACGCCGGCCTGCAGAAGCTGGCCAACTACTGGGAGACGGTCCGCGAATACTATTCACCCTTCGAGTCCGGCTTGAAGAGCGGCACTGCCGAGGTCTACCATCACGAGATCCCCGGCGGGCAATACTCCAACTACAAGCCCCAGGTTGCCGGACTTGGCCTGCTCGACCGCTGGGAAGAGTGCAAGGAGATGTACTACAAGGTCAACAAGCTGTTCGGCGACATCGTCAAGGTCACGCCGTCGTCCAAGGTGGTTGGCGACATGGCCATGTTCCTGGTCAAGAACAACTTGGACGTGGATGACGTCTTCACCAAGTCGGACGACCTGACCTTCCCCGAGCGGGATGTTCAAGGGGATGCTGGGCCAGCCCTACCAGGGGTGGCCCGTTGAGCTGCAGAAGATCATCCTCCGGGGCGAAGAGCCGATCACCTGCCGGCCGGGCGAGCTTCTGGAGCCGGTGAATTTCGAGGCCGAGCGGGACAAGGCAGCGGCCAAGGTCGGCCATCGCCTCAGCGACCACGACCTGATGTCGTACCTCCTCTATCCCCATGTCTACCCGGAGTTCGACAAGCACCGTCAGGAGTATTCCGACACCTCGGTCATCCCGACCCCCACCTTCTTCTACGGTCTGGAGCCGGGGCAGGAGACCTCCATCGACATCGAACCGGGCAAGACCCTGATCATCAAGCTCAACGCCATTGGCAAGGTACATCCCGACGGCACCCGGCATATCTTCTTCGAGCTGAACGGCCAGCAGCGCCAGGTCGTGGTCCGCGACCAGTCGGCCCAGTCGGACGAGGTGGAGCGGGAAAAGGCCGACAAGGGAAATCCCAAGCATATCGGCGCCCCCATGCCGGGCAAGGTCCTCAAGCTGAACGTGAAGGCGGGTGACACGGTGAAGGCAGGCGATGTCCTGATGGTCACCGAGGCGATGAAGATGGAGACCAACATCAAGGCCAAGGAAGAGGGGGTCGTTGCCGCGGTTAACTTCAAGGAGGGGGAGAAGGTGGAAAAAGAGGACCTGGTCATTGTCATGAGTTAGCGGCTTCGCCAAAGGTCCGGCAGCGGCGTTGCTCCTCGGAACGAACGCTCAACGTACCTCCCGGTACGCCTCGCGCCCCTTCCTCCGGTGCGCCTTGCATCCGGAGCCTTTTGCTGTGCCGCTGGTGACCTGTTGGGTTTTGAACGATTCGTGACGCTCGATAAACGCCTCGTTTCCTTTGTGGAAGCGGGGCGTTTGCGTATTCGCTGGTGCGCAGGCCGCAGGGTCTGCTATACTGCCGCCGCGAAAAAATGGTGCACGAGGGGCGGATGGACGAGACGAGACTGGGTGAGATCGAGGCGTGGTTTGGCGCCTATTGCCGGTCGTTTGCCGGCGACGACGATGAGGCGCGCAGGAACTACGACCTGAAGGAGCAGCATACTGCGAAGGTGCGGGAAAATATCCGGCTGCTCGCCGAATCGGTGGGGATGGCCGGCAGCGAACTGGCCACGGCCGAGGCGATCGGCCTTCTCCACGACGTGGGGCGATTCGAGCAATACCGCCGCTATCGCACCTTTCTCGACCGGGAATCGGTGAACCATGCCGCCCTGGGGGTGGAGGTGATCCGCCGGCACGATCTCCTGGCCGGGCTGCCGGATCAGGAGGCCGAGACCGTGATCCAGGCGGTCCGCTTCCATAACGTCTTCATGGTCCCCCCGTCCATCCAGGGGGAAGAGCGCCGCTACCTAGACCTGATCCGCGATGCGGACAAGCTGGACATCTGGCGGGTCTTTATGGAGTATTTCGATCTCCCCGAGGGGGAACGTGCCTCGGCAGCCGGGCTCGGCTTTGCCGATGAGCCGTCATGTACCCCTGCGGTGCTTGCCTGTCTGGAGCGGCGGGAGATGGTGAACCTGACCCTGCTCGAAACCCTGAACGACTTCAAGCTGCTGCAGCTCTCCTGGGTTTTTGACCTCAACTGTCCCGAGTCGTTCCGGCTTGCCCGGCAGCAGGGGCACCTCGCCCGTCTCGCCGCCTCCCTGCCCGCCGGCGCAGAGGTGGAACGGGCCCTGCAGACCGTGTGGGCGTTTCTGGCGGATCGTCTCAGCTGACGCCATCGATTTTTGCTGCACTCGCGTAAAATAATGGTACAATGCTGCGATGCCAAGAGGCAATGGAGGTAAGGATCAGATGAAACGATACGCAGGACAAATATGTGCACTGTTTTTGGGACTTCTGGTGGTGTCGGTGACATTTCTGGAACAAGAGGCTTCGGCGCGCATCGGCGGCAGCCGTTCCATCGGGAGTCGCGGCACACGCACCTATTCGCGGCCGGCCAGCCCCTATACCCAGACGACCCCTTCCCGGACCCCAACCTCTCCGGCGGCACCGTCGCCGTTTCAGCAGCCGGCATTCTCCGGCGGCGGGTTTTTCCGCGGCATGATGGGGGGGATCGCCGGCGGCATCCTCGGCGGCATGCTCTTCAGGAGCCTCGGTTTCGGCGGCGGCATGGCCGGCGGCTACGGCGGACCGGGGTTGTTCGATATCATCCTGCTGGCAGGGATCGGCTACCTGATCTACCGGATGGTCAGGGGGCGGCGCCTGGCGCAGACTCCCTCCTCACCCTTTGGCGGCTCTGCACAGCCGGATTACGAGCAATCGCAGCAGGCGTATGCCCCCGGAGCAGCGGCCTTCGGCCAGCCCGCTGCCGATGCGGCCGCTGGACTGGGATATATCCGCCAGATGGACGGCTCGTTCGACGAAAACCGCTTCAAGGATGCGGTGATGGACCTGTTCTTCAAGGTCCAGGGCGCCTGGATGAACCGGGAGCTCTCCCCGGTGGCGGCCATCCTCACCGACGAGATGCGGGGGATCATCCAGGAAGATGTGGAACGGCTGATCCGCGACCAACAGATCAACCGGCTGGAGAACATCGCGGTGCGCAGCGTGGAGATATCCGAGGCATGGCAGGAGAGCGGCCAGGACTACATCACGGCCCTGATCTATGCCAACCTGCTGGACTACACCACCGACGAGGCAGGCCAGGTCCTTTCCGGCAGCAAGACCGATCCGGTGAAGTTCGAGGAATACTGGACCTTTACCCGGCCGGTGGGGAACAACCCCTGGCGGCTCTCGGCGATCCAGCAGGCGTAGGTCCGAATATACACAAGCAGTCAGAAGCGGCCGGGGGTTCCCGGCCGTTTTGCTATAGGGGGAGTGTATGGAATTCTTTGCAACCACGGGCCGCGGCATGGAAGAGGTCCTGGCCGGCGAACTGCAGCGGCTGGGAATGGCCGGGATTGCCCAGGAACGGGGCGGGGTCCGCTTCAGCGGGGATATGGAGGCGTGCTGGCGGGCCAATCTCTGGCTGAGGACGGCCAACCGGGTGCTGCTGCCGCTTGCCACCTTTTCCTGCACCACTCCGGAGGAACTCTATGCCGGTGTGCGCACCATCCCGTGGCAGGATTACCTGACCTCGGCCATGACCATGGCCGTTGACTGCTCGCTACGCGACTCTGCGCTCACCCACTCCGGTTACGTGGCGCTCAAGACAAAGGATGCCGTGGTGGACTGCCTGCGGGACCGCTTCGGCACCCGCCCCAGCGTCGACACCCGCGATCCCGACCTGCGGGTCAATGTCCACCTGCTGAAGAACCGCTGCACCGTAAGCCTCGACACCTCCGGCGCGCCGCTGGACCGGCGCGGTTACCGGCTGGAAAAGAACGAGGCGCCTCTGCGCGAGACCCTGGCTGCGGCCATCGTCCTCTCCACCGGCTGGGACGGTTCTGTGCCGCTCTCCGATCCGCTCTGCGGCTCAGGGACGCTACTCATCGAGGCGGCGCTCCTGGCGAGCCGCCGTCCGCCCGGCGGAGAGCGGCGTTTCGGTTTCGAGCGCTGGCCCGGCTTCGATCAGGCGGCCTGGCAGGCCCTGCGCGCAGAGGCAAGCGGCCAGGTGCTGGACCGACTCCCTGCGCCGATCCAGGGGAGCGACAGCGACGGCCGGACCATCGCCACGGCCAGGCGCAATGCCGAGCGGGCCGGAGTGCGCGGGTTGATCGGGCTTACGCGGCACGACATGCAGGATTTCACGCCACCGCCGGGCAACGGGGTGATTGTCTGCAACCCGCCGTACGGTGAGCGGATGGGGGAGGTGGAGGCCCTGAAGCCCTTCTACCGGCAGCTGGGCGATCTGTTCAAGCAGCGCTGCACCGGGAACACTGCCTGGATCTTCACCGGCAGCACGGAGTTGGCCACGCACGTGGGGTTGAAGGCGACCCGCCGGATACCGCTCTGGAACGGCCCGCTGGAGTGCCGGTTGCTAAAGTACGAGCTCTATTGACCCATCCGGAAACGCTCGGTAACTTCAGCGACCCGCCCGATGCTGACCTGCATGCCGTGGGGAGGGGTAGAGAAAAGCTCCACCTTACCTGGTTATGCAGCAGCTTTGAATGTATCATAAGGCTGTATGAGGACTTCTGCAGGTATACCGAGCCCTTTATGAATATTTCTGATCATTTCCATAGTTAGCGGGCGTTTGCGGTTAAGCACCTCAGACACTCGGGCGCGGCTACCGATATACGGTTCGAGATCACGGCGCGTCAGTCCCCGGCTTTCTATATGGTATAAGATCGCCTCAACCGGGTCGGGCATGGGGATGATGTAGTGCTTTTCTTCATAGGCTTCGACAAGGGTTGCCAACACCTCCAGCCGGTCTCCTTCCGGTGTATCTGGAGCGGCGTCGAACAGAAGCTCAATCTCATGGAGGGCTTCTTGATAATCTACTTCATTTTTTATTGGTTTGATTTCCATGTGATTTCTCCAATCAGATTGTTGTCGCGTCAATTCGGTCATACTCCCGATGGGTGCCTACGAAGCGGATGTACAGTATGCCGTGAGTGTACTGGACAACCACGATAAGCCGGTAATTGTTTCCCTTGATGTTGAATGCGACCCTGTTGTTTGCCAGAAAGCTGGCATTCCGGTATGCATTCTTAATATCCGTAGGAGCACGCCATTCGGCATGCTTGGCATCATCATACCATGCCTGTAATGGTTGCCGTGCGTCCGGATGTAAGTCCCAGAATTCTCTGAGTATTTTACGGGATATTATGCGCATGAAGGGAATTATACCTTGCTCCCATTTCGGGAGCAAGGGTTATTTTGCCTTTGTGGTAAAGTGCTTAATGGGGCAGCCATCGGCCTGCCGGGTTTTAGGGCAGGTCTTATAGGCAAACCAGGGCAAACCAGGGACACTCCCCGGTTTATTAAGGAAATGTGGAGAGTGTCCGTACGCAGTAACAGTTGGATATCTAACGGGTTTAAGTCCCGTTCGGGGAGTTATCCGTTCGCCCCGGTAGTTCAAGGGAGCGGCGTTCTGGCAACAGAGGGTCGTAAGTTCCCAATTGGCAAAGCAGCAGGCCGTAACGCAAGTGAACCTGTACGTAGCCTCGTTAAACTCATTTGAAGATGCCGACCCGGTGGACACACGGGGAAGGCCGTTGCCACCGGCTCTGATAACGGAAACAGCCGGTGTGATCTTCCGGGGTAGCAGGGACGGCATGTTGCGGAAGATATTCAACCCAGTGCTGGAGACCCGTTATGGTGATGCCTAAGGAACATCAACCGGCGCGTATAAGGTAACGAAATCGCGCTGGGCTGTAACGGGAGTCGGAGGGGTTCATAGTACCGCTTGAGGGCACGGGACAACATAACCCCGCCCGAGGGAAGGAACCCTGCTTTGTTCACGCAACCAAAGAGCGGAGGAAATGGGGATTGCAACCATGCTAACAACCCCGGAAACAGTCAGGACGCTACAGAGGAAGCTCTACCGCAAGGCCAAGCAGGAACCGGCCTGCCGTTTCCACGCCTTGTATGACAAGGTCTACCGGGCAGACATCCTTGAGTTTGCCTACCGCCTTGTTCGCGCCAACAAAGGGAGCGCCGGCATTGACGGCGTCACCTTCGAGGCCATTGAGGAAAACGAAGGGATACCCGCATTCATCGGGGAGCTGGAAGAAGCACTGAGAAACAAAACGTACAA
>JACRPV010000037.1 GCA_016223015.1 Geobacter sp.
CCTCTGGATGGCAGCCGTGATCCTGATCTCCCGCCGACGGTACTTCGTCTTCCCTTGCTTCCTCTCGACGCCGCGGCTGATCGACCGACGGATGTACAGATAGCCGTCCTTGACATGGAAGGGGGTGATCCCCGCCATCTCCGAGGGAATCAGGCCGGTCAGCATCCAGAGTTCGGCCACCGGCAGATACCACGGGTCAATGTGCTCAAGATAGGCCATGAACTCATCGAACCGGAGCGGGTCACGAGCCCCGACGACTTTTTCGGGGACGTTGCCGTCATCGTCAACTGCCTCATCCTTCGGCATTTGGCGCTTTACCTCGACTTCGTCAACATGTTCCTTTTCATACTGCAATTAGTTCGGGAGCAGAAGGGATTAACCACCGGAGAATATGAGGAATCTGTGTAGATGGGGTGAGCCTTTGGGCTCGCCCTTTTTTAGGTGGGACTATCCGTGAAATTTCACTTCATTTGTGCTGCTCGTGCAGAAACAGGTGTTCTGCCTCGGCACATTCCTGCGAGGTCAGGCCGAGCTTCCTGGCGCGGACCTTCCATCCTCCAACCACCTTGCACACATCATTGACGATCTTCCTGGCGCGGCTGGTTTCCAGTCTGTAGTAGTCAGCAGTTGCAAGCACCACATTCAGATCCGGTTGACGGTTATACAGATCCAGAGAGAGGACGTGCTCGTCTTTCTTGAAAGATGGATTCATGTCGAAAGCCGGGGCCAGGCGCCACCCTTCGGGAGACCGGATGAAGCCATGATTCCGCAAGTGGTCGTCGCGGTTAGCGGTGGCGACGTTGAATGCAACCCTAGTGAAAAGCTCTTCCAGGTAGCTGGCTATATGATCGGCCTCGCCGTATGTGGCCAGGAATTCCGCCATCTCCAGATAACTGGCGTCTTCAGTGTCAATGTGGCCAAGCATTGTCATGGCTGAAGCAAAAAAACGCCGATGGCTGCCGATGCGATCAAATCTCTTCACAAGAAAGGTATGATATCCGCTGTCTATCTGCATGAGCCGGGATTCGGGCACGGCGATACCGCAGTCCTGCGCCAGATCTTGAAGCAACTTTTCCCAGACGGCAACGTCGTAGTCATCGTCGGCGGAAGGGAACTTGGCAATCCAGAGGCTGCCGTCTTCATCGACTAGGTTGGCCTTGGGGCGGGCGCCGCCGAGCGAAGACCCCGGAGCAACCAGAACCTTCAGCCACTCCCTGATTTTGTCGAGATCGTTCTGCTTCTTTCTGGTCAGCTCATAGGCAACAGCCTGCAGCTCGGCAATCCTGGCGACAGGGGGAGCGGATAACGCTTCGTTGGCCAGGAAAATCTGCTCACCCGGGCGGCTGAAACGCAAAGCGCCCATGCGCGTACAATCCTGAACTCCCAGCAGGAATTCCCACGGTCCCAAGGTTCTCGGAGTACGACCTTCTTCTTTGGCCTCGACCGCTTCCCGGCGTTTCATCAGAATCTGGCCCCAGCGGTCAGGGCATGAATCCATGAACACACCGAAATTGGAATCCCCCGGGAAGAATTCACCGGCAAAAAGATCCAGTTCCGGGTCCAGGGGGAAGGCATGGGCATGCTTGAGCCAGGATGGCTCGTAGGCAAAACGTACGCTGCCGCGTTCCCCACGGGAGAGCGTACCAATATGCTGAAGAGGACCAAATCCTGGATCGTCAAGCCAGACCCAGACCTGGTCCCCCTTTGCTTTAGCCATCGCTGTCTCCTGTCGGCGGCTTCTTGCGCGGAGCCCTTTTCCGATGGGGAAGTGATTCGTCCTGCAGACGGCGCCCGAGAACATCCTCCTTGGCTATCAGAGACAAGTCCTCAACCAGCCCCAGGACACGTAGCACCTGGACGTAGATCCCGATAGCAACCGAGGGGTCGCCGTTTTCGACCTTGTAGAGCGTCGGCCGCGAAATATCAGCCCTGGAACAGACCGTTTCCATGGAAAAGCGGCGACGAAGCCGCGCATCCTTGAGACGTTGTCCCAGAGCCTCCATTTCCTTCGCCGAAGCTGGATAGATTGTAACGGTTCTCTTGGTCATAACGGTAATAATTATTTACACATTATGGCCGTTATGTCAAACATAATTATCGTTAAGCGCATGGCTATCGTATGTTGTTTTTATAGAGTACAGCCCAGACCAATCATTATAGCCTGCACCCCGCCTCCAACCGCACCAGCATCAGTCCAAAGTTGTGACTCACCTTTAGATTTCTGATCGCGTCTTCCATGCTTAACCCATATCCCCGCACGGTACGGTTCTCAACCTTTTCGGCACGGTAGCAGAGTTCTTCATCATCCCAGATGACGTTGGCTTCCAGCTTGTTCGATGGGCATTGAGGCGGGTGGACATAATCAGGGTATTCCTTGAGCTTGCGCATCTTCACGTAACAGCCTGGAAAGTCCCGCCGCACGGCTTCGAGCACCGGACCATCGACGTGTTCTCTGATAGCATGTCCAGCGTTCCAAATGTCGAACTCCCAGCCGGCGCACCATTTGGAGAGCGAACGTCTGAAGAGGTAGGTAGCCAGAACAGGAGGTACGGAATCCTTTGCCGGTCGGCCCCGTTTCCCCTGGTTGATTACCCGATGTTTAACGAGAACAGCGTGGGCGTAATCAGCCTTCTTGGAACCGATGATTCTGGTGATTTCAACAACGGAAAACCCCTTTTGGTAAGCTGTGCAGA
>JACRPV010000038.1 GCA_016223015.1 Geobacter sp.
CGAGGGCTTGCCGCTGGGCCCGGCGCTGTTCAAATCGTGCGTATATGCCAACGTCTCGATGATGGATCAATATTTTCCCGGCATCATGTCAATCGTCTACGCCGAAATCTCACCGGCGGAACTGATCGATCAGATCGAAGGCTAGCACCCGGCGGCATTGCAAACAGTGCCGATGTCGGCAAAACCAAGCTGTGCCAGAGGGTAATCGACACAGCAAGTACGGAGGGTTGAATGACTGCACGCCAAACCTCTGTTTCAAAGCAGACCGATCAAGCCGCTCGCAAGCAAGACCCCACCCGGCTGACCGCCGCCGAAGTGGAGGCGGCGACCGGCAGCGCTGGCCTGCTTGCCCTTCACCGCGCTGCGGATAATCCGGCTAGCTCTTCGCTGGCTGACAGCTTGAAACTACAGCGCCGCTACGGCAACCGGGCCGTACAGCGCTTGATTCAGGCCAAGCTAAAAGTAGGCGCGGCGATGGACAGGTATGAGCAGGAAGCCGACCACATCGCCGATCAAGTCATGCGCAAGCCGGCGCTAACCCACTCTCCGTCTCCATCAGTTCGACCCCGTGCCGATGACGAAGACGATGTGGCGCAGAGAAAGCCGCAGATCCAGCGGATTGCAGATGATGGCGGCTTTGAGGCCGATAGCCAGATTGAAGATCGCATCTCC
Organism: Geobacter sp.; assembly: GCA_016223015.1. Lineage (GTDB taxonomy): Bacteria > Desulfobacterota > Desulfuromonadia > Geobacterales > DSM-12255 > Geoanaerobacter. Next base: position 673 of record JACRPV010000038.1, read on the forward strand.
AGACAGCGAGGCCGCGGCCAGCCCTTGTCAGATCAGGTCCGCACGGATATGGAGTCCCGTTTTGGCGCCGACTTCAGCCGTGTACAGCTGCATACCGACGGCGAGGCCGGACAGCTGAACCGCGAGCTGAGCGCCGAGGCTTTCACGCATGGACAGGACATTTACCTGGGGACGGGGAAGTATGACCCCCGCTCGGCCAACGGGCAACGGTTGCTGGCTCACGAGTTGACCCACGTCGTCCAGCAAACTGGAGGACAGCTCCAGCGACACACCGTCTTGACGGCCAAAGACGAGGACGTGCAACGGTTCCATGCTGCGCCTTCAATGATCCAGCGCCACGGCTCAGCCGAACATATGCTGTTGGGCGAGGTCGATCCCAAATCTCTCTCCCAGAGCGCACTGCCCGGCGTTAAAGCTGAAAACAGGCTTCACGCTCTCCACCAGGAATTGAAACGATCGCGGGAATGGCATCAAAGAGGCCCCCTGACCATCATGGAAGGCGACGGCG
>JACRPV010000209.1 GCA_016223015.1 Geobacter sp.
ACGATGGGATCACTGTGCCCTGAATTGAGAAAGAACGGCTCTACGAACTGAGATTATATTGCCGGATGGTCGGCGGCGGGGCAGTTCCCCGGCTGCTGGTACCCTCGTCACGTCAAAACTAGAGTTTCCGGACGGACACTATCTAATTTTAAAACAAACTAACCAAGACACCGACTCCATGATTCTTCGTTGACAGTTCCGTTGTTTTACGGATTCCGGCGCGACCTACGCAGAGAAAATGCGACGAGGGGACGATCCGGTGAGCAAAGCATGAGTAAAACTATCGCAGGTACAAAGACAGATAAGATCCTAGCATGGCTTGAACCGAGAAGTTGGCCTCGACATGGTGCTTTGCAGCTGCTCCGATTTGTGCGGCAAGCTCCGGCTTCTCCAACAACTCCATTATTCTCGCTGCCATCATCACACTGTCATTTACTTCAGTAAGATATCCCGTTTTGCCTTCGACAACCACTTCATGATTGCCTCCGACGTCGGTCACCACAGAAGGGACTCCAGTGGCCATTGATTCAAGGAGCGTAACGGATATCCCCTCAGAAAAAGAAGTGAGGAGGAACACGTCAAACAGCTGGTAGATTTCACCCAAGTCATCGCGCAGCCCAATGAACCGCACGTTCTCTTCAATGCACAGATCAGCAGCAAGCGCCTTCAACGCATGCTCTTCCTCCCCCTGCCCGGCAATTATAAGGAAACAGTGGGGAACGTGCGGGAGCACCAACTTTAGCACCCTCAGCATCATCTGGATGTTTTTAATGCTGTTAAGACGTGCAGCCGTGCCAATGACAGGACCTGATGGAGGTAGTCCTAATTCCTGACGCTTTGCCGCTTGGTTAACGGGAGGGTTCATTGTGGAGCAGTCTATCCCGTTATGTATGACCTTGATTCGACGCATTGGGAAGTTGTCATAGGTGGCCATGGCTTGGGCCGTCGCCACGCTGATCGAAACAAGATGATCTACTCCCAAGGCAAGGACGGGATTAAAGACACTTCGTTTCCAGCTTTTTCGCTCGGGATAGAACCTTCCGTGTTCCGTATAAATGACTTTCACCCTTCCTGCCAGACATGCAGCGGGAACTGCGTAGAAAAGAGGGGAATACTGGTGGGCATGTACCACATCTGCCTTGTGCTCCCTGATCTTATCACGAAGCCAGAGGATCATGGAAAGATCTAGGCCGGGTTTGCGCCCCTTGCAGTGAACTGTATACCCTTCATTGATAAGTTTTCCGCCCAGTTCTCCGAGAGAATCCATGCAACACACTACGGGCGGATGCTCCGCAAAGACTGGGTTCCTGACCACGTCATATACCAGCCGTTCGGCACCACCCACTCCCATGGATATGACGACGTGGAGGATTTTAGGTAGTTTTAACTGTGGGGCAAATATTGTCATGAATGCAGTCATGCTTTGGATCAATTATTGTTTTCAAAAAACAGTGGGAATCTCAGTTTATTCTTGCCTTTAGCCATGCAAACTCGCGATTGATGCTGGTTTGTCGTAATGCGGCCAACAGTTCTGAAGCGATGCGGCACACCACCGAGCCAAAGTTCAGGTATGGAGTTGGCGGACCTGAAAAAGGAGTTGATTCCCCTCTACCTTTGTCGTGCAAGGAGGAGATTGCATTAACGGAGAGTCTTGAACCCACCCATCCATTTTGGAGCATAAGTATCACCGGCCTTGTGAAACAGCTGCTTTTATGCTTGGCAAGCTCATTAGCGGCAGCTTCAAAGAAAAAGCGAGCTCTCTGGAGGAATTTCTGACTTCTGTCAGGAGAGCAGTAATGGGCTGCATAATAGAAAATCACACTTTTTCTAAGATCCTGCGCTGCCCAAGTTTCGTTCGGGTATTCGAGTATTTCCGGCTTTTCAAGATACGGGTACTCATGGGCAAGCATCCATTCGGCATATGCAAGGAAGCTGGCCAGGGCATAATTATAACCTTCATCATACTGTTCCAACTCCCTTTTCTTGTGTAAATATTTGGTCAATGCATTCAGCAAAACGGTATAAGACCAAGCTATTTCAGCATCTAGGAGATTTCGTGCATCTATATCATCATCCGGATGCAACGCCCCTTGAATTAGCCTCTCAGCTTCTGCAAGAAATCTATTGTCATCAGAAACTTCAAACGCATCAAGACACGCGGTAATAGCGTTACCTGTGCCTCTTGTCAATGGATACCAAGGGAAAATAACCTTTGCAGCGTCTTCCTTGCTTCGCAACAGCTTAATGTAGTTGAGGGACTTCTTGAGAACCGCAAACACGGTCTGCGGCCCTGTCAGCGCACGGAGCTCCCACTCGGCCAAGTCAGTTACGGCATTTCGGAAAGCGGGGTTCCCGGTCTGAAAATAGTGATACATCAGTCCTGAAGTGTAGCAATGTTCTGCCCCAGGCCCCCCACCGCAAATACGAGGATCCTTTTCAGTCAAATGCTCTTTTGAACATGAACGGTGAGTTGATAAACCGGCATCCAGATAATGATCAGTATGCCAGAAAAGACCCCGATTATACTCACCCCGATCCTGGTCGGTGTGGTATATATCAATATCCTGAACATGTCGGGCCAGTTCGACAGCAAGTTCACCCCATTTCGGTTCGCCAGTTGCGAAGAATTTCCGGTAAAGTCCGCCTATCCCGTCATACTGATTATTATAGTGGGATACTAATGGTTCCTTTCCGTTATGATAGATCGTTTCATGATCAGCGTAGAAGTCACCGAAATTGCGCCATCCAAATTCGTCAACAATTTCCCGTTTATCGATAAGCTCTTTCGGTGAGACAAATTGATCCACAAGGTCAGCGACGATTATCCCACCCTGCATCGGTGGGAGGTCACTGAAAACTGCCGAGTGGTGGCAAGTTTCCGGTGAAGGAGCCGCAACTAGCGGTGAACGTGCCCAAGCAAGCCCTTCGGGAGTAGCGGCAAAATCGAGGTAAATTGTGGTGGTTTTCTGTTCTCCCCCTTGCAATTCGTGGAGATCGGGAGAGCAGCCAGGGAACAACTCAATCTTCAAGCCATCAGCATCAAATGAGAACGCCTTAGGGAACTCTTGCCAGAAATGGGGCATGACTGCGGATACTCCAGTGTCTCCTTCACCAGACCAGACCAGGGGAGTTGCTCGTTTCCCACCGGCAATTGTTTCGCTTCCATTGGTTATTTCATACCCGTTGGAACGCAAACGAACATTGCCATCCCTGGTGCGGTGGACAGGACTGTTCCAGTTTTCGCCGCCACTTGACTCCTGGTAGATCCTCATTCCGCCTGGTGAAGCCACAAACTGAAGCGAAGAAATGCCTTGTTCTGGCGAACAAATGATTCGGCTGTTTACGGAACAGACGAGAGGGAATTGCAGCGCCAACTCCTTAAAGAGCAGGGAGCCGCTGTCACCCAGATCCCAGAGGCCGCGGGGATGACTTGCAGCCCGGGGGTTCAGCAGCGTAAAATCCAACATCACATGACTGCTACCGGCAAAAAAATGAATACGGCAGACAAAGCGTGGTGCGTTTAACTCGTCAGGGCCAAATCGTCCTTCCAGCCGGATAAGCGCACGAATCGGGCCTTCAGTCTCCGCTACAATCATATCCACAGTCGGAGTGAGAGTACTTCCCTCCAGTCCGAGCAGACAGGAGGCACCTCCCGAGGCAAGAAGTTCTTTATCACTCACCGTAATGCTTCTAAATGGACGGAATTCCTTGGTGTCAATGATAAATTCAGCAACTCCGGTCGAAACTCTCCAATTAGCAGAACTCTTGGTTATGCTTACTGGATTGGCAACAGTTAGAGCTAGGCCATTAGATAAAACCAGGCGATACAGAACACGTTCATGTAACGGCACAGTCGCCGCAAAATCGAGCAACAGCCACTTTACGCTGCCATCGTGCCATTTTTTGAGAATGGTTCGCTGAACAGGCAGGGTATTGTCAGCCGGAGCAACTATTTGAAGGGGTTCAGTATCAAACAGTTCGCCTTTGGCAAACGGCACACATACTCGCACATACTCGCAGTTACGCGAAACTCCGATCGTTTCAGAGAGACAAATCTCTTTAGTGTTGAATTGCTGAGGGATAATCCCTTTAGTACTCATTTTATCTCTCCGGAAGCACGACTTCCAAACCGATGGTAACTCAACTTCCACATTATTCTCGATCCCCAACACTCGCACACTGACTCCGGCGACTTCAGCAATTTCACCTGAAAGATCCTTTGGTATCAATGAAAATGACCATCAACCTTGTACTGCTAACCCGGCAGTTGCATCAGGCAGAACCCGCGCAGGGTTTCCCGCAATAAGCCTACCAGCTGGCATGGCACGGGTAACGACGCTTCCTGAAGATACGATACACCGTTCACCGAGATCGGCCATTATGATGGATCCTTCGCCTATCCAGCATTCGCTACCAACCGTAACCCGATCGAATGTCAACTCTTCCGA
>JACRPV010000039.1:0-1996 GCA_016223015.1 Geobacter sp.
AACGGAGCTGGCCGTTGGTTTGTGAAGCCCGCACGGGGTAGCTCCTGAAACCGGCTCCAGCCAGGCTGGGGCAGGCAGCGGACGTGAGATTGCCCATGCCGCCGATGACGGCGGTGATCGTCAGAGGATCGCCAATTGCGGCAGAATCGGGCCGAGCGACGATGTTCAGGGTAAAACTGCCGACAGCCCCGCTGAAGGTGTCCGGCCTGCCTGCTGCGGGAAGCGGGAGCACGGTCAGGCTAACCGGTTCGGAAGCCAGCGAAACCGTGCGCGGCTCAACCCCGCCGAAAAAGGCGGAACTCCCCTGCGCCGCCTCCATGACTTCGCATTCCAGCCGCGCAGGCCCGATCAGGAACGTACCGGCCTTGTCCGGGGTTACCGTCCCGCTAAAAACGAAGACCTGAGCGCTCTCCCCTTCCCCCTGTCGGGGTGCGGCAGCCAATGTCGCAATGGCAGGGAGACCGTGCGTCTCGATGCGCGGGTATCCGACATTGCGGATGGTGCGGCCGGGATTCCGGAGCCTGACCCTAAGCGGCACTGCCTCGCCGGCATAGGCCCGCTCACTGGCGAGATCGAGGCTGAGTGCGCGCCCATCCTGCGGGATGCCGGCGGCAAAAGTATGCGGAACCGCCAGAACGGCAGACAGCACAAGGGCCATCGGTATCAACATCTCCCACATGCGCGACAGGCAAGACCTCATGATGTTCAGTGCCCGCATCGCCTCACCAGTCCTTTTCCGGGGGAGACAGGCTCTTCCCGTCAACGGACACAGGGGTTGCGGAGCGGAGCGACTCCCGTCCCCGCGCCTCGTCGAGCAGCCGGAACGCCTGGTTTCTGTCCATGGCAGCCGGCCGTTTTCTTGCTCCCTCGGAGTCCATGCCGGTAGCCTTTCCGGGGTGCGCGCCATCCTTGGCCGGTTCCCTCTGCCCGGTCCGCTTTCCAGTGTCAGCCTCTGGCGCACGCTGCTGCGCAGTGGCGTCACGAGAGGCGTCTCCCTTCATCCCTCCCGTGCCGCGCCGAATGGCGGCCAGGCGCATCCGGGCCGACTGCAGATTGGCCAGCACCGATCCCTCGCCGGGATGCAGCGACTGGGCACGCTCCAGATGCGTCACTGCAGCTTCGAGGTGACGTTCTGTCTCGCCGTTAGCCGTTCCCTGTTCAGCGAGCCGGATATCGGTTGTACCGAGATTGTAGAGCGCCATCCAGTTGAGACCCCTGCCGTCCGTTGCGTATACGGCGCGGAAATACCCCGCAGCCGCGGAATAGTTGCCCATCCGGTAGGCGGCTGCTCCGCTGTTGTAAAGCGCCTCATCGCCCGTCAGAGGGGACCTGGCGAGAGAAGACCAGATCGAGAGGGCAGCCGGGTAATCCCCTGCGGTGAAGAACCGCTCTGCCCGCCGCATGCGCCATTGCGTGCCATCGTAGAAGACTGCCGCGCCCAGGGCGGCAAGGAGCAGGACGGTAAGGAAACGTTTCATGGTTTCGACCTTCGGCCCTGAAGGAGCATGCCCAGGCAGGAGATGAGCAGAGCGGCGGACAGCGGCACGGCATATCGCTCCGCCAGCCTCTGCCTGCGCTGCTTCTGCTCCGTCTGTCGCAAGGCAGCGCGAAGCTGCGTCATCCGCTCGCTCAGCCCGCTTCCATCCGCGTTGACCGGTGCTGCCGACGGATCGATCAGCTTAAGCGATGCGAGGTCCGCCCTGCTCTTCACAACCGCCCCATCCCTTCCCTTGATAAAGGTCCCGTCGGGCAACGGCATCAAACCACCCGCCGGGGTGCCGGCCAGAGCGGCAAGAACCGCGACCCCCTGCCGTCGGAGCTCGGCCAGGGCGGAATCGATGCCGCCGGCATGGTCTTCGCCGTCGCTCACGAGCACCAGGAGCCTTCCCCCCGGCGTCGTGCCGCGAAAAGCCTTGCCCGCCTCGGAAAGCGCCAAGGCAAGCGAACTCCCCCCCTTGGGGAGCGTGCCGGTCCCGAGTTCGTCAAGCATCCTGAG
>JACRPV010000039.1:2098-5237 GCA_016223015.1 Geobacter sp.
GACGCCACTGCAAGGGCAACGGCCCGTTTGGCGACCGCGAGCCGCGACGGCGAGAGGTCGTCCGCGAGCATGCTGCGCGAAAGATCGATGGCAAAGAGCAGATCGATGCCCGAGCTGGCATGCTCCTCCTCCACGATGCCCCATTGCGGACGCATGAGCGCCACAACCAGCAGCAGCATGGTCAGGGCCGGCAGCAGCAGGCGGGCAAGCGGTCCGGGCCTCCCCTGGCGGCCGAGCAGCCCCGGCAACAGGTGCGGCTCGGCAAACCGGCGAAGGTCCTCCTCCCGTCTCCGCTCGGCACGCAGCCTGAATAGCAGCACCAGGAGCACCGGAATCACGAGCAGTCCGTAGATAGGCGCGGCGAACTCCATCTCAGGGCAACCTCCCGAGCCGGCCGGAGAGCAGCAGCTGTTCGAGCATCATGAGGCAGAGAACAACGGTGAGCAGATACGGGAACAGCTCCCGGACACTCTGCCGCTGTTTTTCTTCGATCTTCCTCTTTTCCAGGCGGTCGATCTCCCGGAACACCGTCTGCAGCGACTCCGCGCCATCGGCCCAGAAATATTCCCCGCCGGTAACGGATGCAATCTTCCTGAGCACCGGTTCATCCAGGTCTGCGCTGATCCTGCGCCAGACCTGCCCCCCCAGCGGGTCTTCCACCGGGAAGAGCGCCTCCCCTTCCCCGCCGATGCCTATGGTATGGACCTTGATGCCCAGAGCGGCAGCGACGGAAGCCGCCGCTGAAGGGGTCAGACCGCCGGTGTTGGACCTGCCGTCGGTCACGAGGATGACGGTCCTGCTTTCGGCTGGGGAAGAGCGGAGACGGTTGATCGCCGCAAGCAGACCGTCGCCCAGCGCGGTGCCGTCTTCGACGCTCCCTGCCTCAAGCCGCGCGATTGCGCTGCGAAGCCAGACATGGTCGAGGGTAAGGGGCGCGACCGGATAGGCCCTAGCGGCAAAGGCGACGACCGCAACCCGGTCCCCCTGGCGACGGGAGACGAAATCACCGGCGATCCGCTTCGCAATGGCGAGACGGCTCCCGTCCCGCTCCGGTGTGCCGCGATCGACGGCAAGCATGCTGGTCGACAGGTCCAGGGCCAGGGCGATATCGATCCCCTTCGAGGTGACGGTGGTTACGCTGTTCAGCAGTTGCGGGCGGGCAAGGGCAACAATGGCAACCAGCAGCGACAGAACGCGAAGCAGCGGCAGCCGGCGGGAAAGCCTTACCCGCGGGGAGTTGCCGAGCGTCTGCATCGACTCCACTGCGGGAAAACGGATGGCTCGGGGGGGCCTTCCGCTGCCTGCGACCAGGATCAGCACCGGGACGAGCAGCAGCCAGAGCAGCTGGGGATCGTGGAAGGTCACCGGCGTCCCTCCATGAGGTCACGGACGGCAGCCAGGGCATCATCGAGGGCAGCGGCAGCATCACCCTTACCCGGTGCATCGCCGCCGAAACGGACCCTGTCGCAGCGATCGAACAGTGCTGCTACCGAGCAGAGCGTTTCCTCGGGGAGCCCCCCCTGCGCCACCTCGATCAGCTCCCGACTCGTCAGCGATAGGCGGTTTTCTGCGGAGAAGAGGGAACGGAGCAATTGGGAAAGCCGCTCGAACAGCAGGGGGTCTGGCAGTTCCCCGCGCTGATGCGCATCCCGCAGGGCAAGCAGTTCGTCCAGCAGGGGGTCGGCTGCGGCATCGGGCAGGGGATCCCTCCCCTTTCGTCCGGGCAGGCGGAAGAGCAGTACCCCTGCAGCCAGGATCAGAACGGCGGCAGAGGCAGCAAACGGCGGGAAACCGGAGGGACGAACAGGCCCCAGAATGTCGCGGATATCGGCGGATGGACCGTCCGGTGCTGCGGCAATGGCTGTTGCGGCGACAAACAGGGTCAGCGTGCAGGCAAGAGCACGCAAAAGCCTTCTCATGGCCGACTCCCGCGGCATCTGTCCCGGAAATATCCGATCAGTGCATGCAGGGGTGAAACCTGGGTGCCGAGGTCGAGATAGCCGGCGCCGGCGCGCACAATCTCTTGCTTGCGCCCGCACCGCCTCGATTCGGTCAGGAGCCGGTACCCTTCACGGGTCGCCCGGTCGCTGGAATCCAGACAGACGCTCGTGCCCGTCACCGGGTCGCCGAGCATCACCAGCCCGGCATCCGGCAGTTCATGTTCCGCCGGATCGCTCAGCGCGACCGCTATGACATCGTGGCGCGCCGCCAGGGATGCGAGGGAACGGAACGGCAGCGATTCGATGAAGTCGGAGAAGATGCAGACGACTGCCCTCCCCTTGAGCAGGCGATCGAGATGATCGAGCGCCTCCTGGAGCCCGCACCCGGCAAGCGGCGCGATTGCGGGCTCCATGGCCTCCCTGACCAGGCGCAGGGTGTGGCGCTTCCCCTTTCCCGGCCCCAGATACCGGAGATTGCCGTCACCCAAGGAGAGGAGCCCGGTTCTGTCGTTGGAGCGAAGCGCGGCAAAAGCCAGGAGTGCGGCCGCCTCTGTCGCTGTCCGGAGCTTTGTGGCCCGGACAGTGCCGAAATCCATGGTTGGCGAACGATCGATTAGCATGATGAGCGTCAGTTCGCGCTCTTCCACGAACCGCTTGACGAACGGGCACCCCTGGCGTGCCGTCACATTCCAGTCTATGGAACGGACATCGTCACCCGGCTGGTATTCCCGGACCTGGTCGTATTCGATGCCGCGGCAATCAGATGGTCGGTGGAGATGGCATCCACCGCGGCTTCGTAGCTGAGGATGATCCGGTGCCTGAGGATGTCGTGCGCGATATCCTTGATATCCTGGGGCACCACATACGCCCGGCCGCGGATGAGCGCCAGCGCACGGGAGGCCATGGCCAGATAGATGCTGGCGCGGGGCGAAGCGCCGAACTCCACGTAGCGGGCTGACTCTTCAAGCCCGCAGCGGGAGAGGTCGCGGGTGGCAAAGACGATGTCGAGGATGTACTGCTCAATCTTCTCGTCCAGGTAGATCGCATCCACAACGGAGCGCAGGCGGAGGATGTCCGGCGGGTGGAGCAGCGGCTGCACGTCCGGCAGCGGCGATGCATGGGCCGAGCGGCGGATGATCTCCCGCTCCTCATCCCAAGAGGGATAGGTGATGGAGGTCTTCATCATGAACCGGTCCATC
>JACRPV010000217.1 GCA_016223015.1 Geobacter sp.
ATGCCCTTCGGGAAGCCCCTTCTGATTGGGGGAGCGGGCAAATTCGTTGTAATACACCGGTTGCTTGAAGCGAACGCAATCCACCCAGTTACCGGCCTGTTCGATCGGATAATGGGTATCGTACGAGGCCACACAGTTTTTCAGGGCCTCGCTGTTCCAGGTCGTGAGGACGATTTCCCGCTGGTCGTCCGAGATCAGATGGAAGAAACCGATGGTACTGCCGGTCAGCTTGACGGCGCAATCGAGGGCATAGTCGTACAGCTGCTTCTCGGAGAGATGTGGGGCTTGCTCATACAGCTCCAGGAGCATCTTCCCTCGCTCGGCCTCATTGCGGAGCTTCAGCTCGGAAAGTTCCAGAAGTTCATCCATCTCCCTGGGCGTCTGGTTGCCAGACGTCTCGCGTCCCTTCATCACGGTACCCTCTTCCGCATACCCTCTCGTCGGGGTTCCGGCCATCGCCCTAACCGCGCTTCCAACGGCAGACGACTGCGAAACACGTTGAACCATGCCGATTTCACGGCAATACGTGAACTATACCAATCTATTCACCGGTTGCAAAACCTGCCCCGGAGCGCAGAAGGAATTCCCGGCAAAATCGGGTAAAATGGTAGTAGCAGTCAGATATGGAGGTATCTGCCATATTCTCGGAGGTATCTATGCGACTCACAGGAAAAACGGCTCTGGTAACCGGTGCGGGGAGAGGTCTCGGCCGTGCCTCGGCGATCGCGCTGGCGAGGGAGGGGGCAGATCTGGTCATCATGAGCAGATCCCCTCGGGAACTCGAAGAAACCGCTATGGTCATCATGCAGGCAGGAGGTACGGTGGTGATCCAGGAGGGGGATGCGGCAAACCCGCTCGACGTGCGTCGGGTGGTGGAAACCACTGTGGCAACATTCGAAACGATAGACATCCTCATGAACAATGCGGCAATGATCGGTCCGGTCCGCAACCTGCACCAGGTCGAGCCCGATGCCTGGCAGTATGCCATGGCCGTCAACCTGACCGCCCCCTGGCTCTTTGCCAGAGAGGTGGCCCCGCACATGATCCGTCAGAAGCGGGGGAAGATCATCAATGTCACCTCGGGGCTGGGAGAGATCGTTATTCCCCCGTTCGGGGTCTACGCCATCGCCAAGGCGGGGCTCATCCAGATGACGCGCTATCTGGCAGAGGAGCTGAAGATCCACAACATCCAGGTGAACGGGCTCGACCCGGCAGTCATGGACACCCGGATGCAGGAGGAGATCCGCGGCTTTGGCCCGGCGATCCTCGGACCCGACGTCTTCGCCGATTTCACGGCAATGAAGGAGGGAAAAAGGCTGCTGCAGCCTGAAGAGGTCGCGCGGCTGGCAGTCTTTCTCGCATCTGAAGAGTCAGACGCGGTGACCGGCGAGAACGGCACGGGAAGCCACTACCGCAGGTTCGGGTACCGCGGCTAGAATCCCGTCCGCATCCTCCCCATGCCCGTCTTCTGCGCCAGCCTCTCGGGAACCAGCCCCCCTCCTCCGTGGCCGGGAATCCCCCTACATCACAGCTTACCGATTACGGTACGACGTCGACCGGCGTTCTCATGTAGCGCATATTGAACCCACAACTGCCATGACAGCCCGCACAAAGGTTTTTTGCAGCCTTGGCGTCCCAGACCGTGCCCGTGCTGCTGGAGAGCGTGACATTCGCCGGTGTGGGGGGATAGGGTGAAGGTCCGCTGCACTGGTACGACACGGTCGAATTGTAATATGCCACCTGCAGCCCCGGCTCTTTGTTGACCAGCTTCCCATCGCGGACCATGGAGAGCTTGGTCGATCCGTGAACGTTGTGACAGGTGATGCAGCTTGCCTGGCTGTCATAGGCATGGTCCCGCCAGTCCGAGGCGAATTTCGGACCGGGTCCGCAACTGTATTTGATGCCAAGGTGGTAATAGTGCGCATTGACGCCGGATGAATCGTTCCTGAAATTGGTGTCCGTGCTGTTGCCGACGAACGCCTCACTGGCGTGACAGCTCAGGCATAACGCGAAATCGTTCGCTTTTACATCGCTGTCGCAGCCATTGTTCCGCGGGATATTCATGGGAAGGCCGCCGTTGATCGATTTGAGGCGGTAGCCATGCTGGTAATCGTTATTTGCGCCGATAACGGCAGTATAGACATATGTCCGGGCAGTGCCGTCAATATGGGGCATCTCAAGGTTGTGACAGGCGGAGCAGGCCGCAGCGGGTCCGGTCACGGTACCGCTACTTGCCGGAATGGATGCCGAGGATGAAAGACCGTGGCCGGTCTTATAGTAGCCCCAGCCCGTGCCGTATGGATACGCACCGGATTCGTTGCCGATGACATTCGGAGCGCTTATCCCGCCAATGACCGAAGGGGACTCGTCATGGCAGGTTGCACACCACTTTTCTTTGCCTGATTTCAGGAGACTGCCGCTGTAAACCCCGAAGGTCCAGTTGTTCTTCGCACCAAATGCCGCGTCGTTCACCCCTTCGTAGCTGCCGCCGGGACTATGACAGGTATTGCAGACGTCAGTCTCGGCAAGGCTGTACCTTCCATCGCCGTTACTATCGGTCCCAGATTTGAAATTCGGGAAGCTGGCGGTGTCGTGACAGCCGTCGCAGGCGATGTTCGGCCCTTTTACATTGCCGCCGTCGTTCTGGGTATGGGTGGCGTGGCTCTTCCAGCTCCCCTTCCCCTGACTGAACTTGCCCGGCTCATATTCATAACCTGCCGAATGGCCGTGGCAGCTGCCGCACCCGTCCCCGCTCACCGAACCACCGGCCCCCCATTGCGCATCGCCATGGCAGGAGATGGCAGAACAGCTGCCGCCAGCGGGGCTGTAGGTATAGGTAAAGGTATAGCCCGGCTTAGGCTGCAGTTCATAGACGCCGTTTACATGCGTGCCCCTGTCCGTGATGGTATCACCGGTAGCAGTGGTGCCGTAGTGACAGATGGAACAGTCGCTCAGGGTGTGTGCAACATGGATCGGATGGCTGTTCGCCTTCGGCGAACCGGTCGCGTTTGCCGGCGGATTGCCATGGCAGGCGTCGCAGGCGAGCGGGCCGGTGGTGCCCCATGCCGGGGTGATGTTGGGCGTAACCGCGCCAGTCGCCACGGCAGCGCCATCACTGTGGCAGTAGGTATTGGAACAAGTGCCGAAATAGTCCCTGGTGCCGCTTTTGGGGAGATAGTCTTCGAAAGGACCGGAATAGACGCCGGAGGGAGCACCGCTAGGATCGTGCAGGCTGATGACGAGCATGCGTCGGGCGGCGCTCGTGGCATGGACAAAGGGATTCGGTTCGCTCAGATGGTCGGCGTGACATCTGCCGCAGTTGGCTGTGCCGGTGTAGTAGAGATCATGACGCGCATGGCTCCCCGCCCTGCCGCTGTCGCCTCCGGCCGGCGGTGCTCCATGGCAGCCGGAGCAGCCAGCCGGAATGGCATACTGAACGCTTCCCCATGACGGGGTCTCCCGCTCGAAATGGCAATTGACATTGGTACAGGTACGCAACGACGGGGTGGCGGTCTGGGGGAATGCCGCCGTCATGTTTTTGTAAAGCGCTGGCAGTGGTGAGTTGTTGATATTGGGCGAAATGCTGATCATGCCGTCACGGTGTCCGGTCGAATAGATGTCGCTTCCCGTGTGGCATCGCGCACAGACTGCCGGTGTAGCGTTGCCATCCATATGGGTCCGGTGATTGCCCTGAAACCCGCCGGTGAAAATATCCCTGTTGGTGGCATCGAGTGGCCGGACATCCGCAGGGACCAGGGTCCCATGGCAACCGGTGCATGTTATTTCCGCTGAAGCCATACTGACCATGCAGAAAAGTGACGCTGAAAAAATCAGGGTTGCTGTGAAATTACGGGTTATTGATACTAAATTCATCACTGAGGCTCCTTGAAAATCCATGGTCATCCCAGGCCGTAATCCGCTTCTCTTCAGATGCTGTCCACCGAATCGCCCTTTCCGGCTGGGGCGATCGGCCTCAAAATGCCGGTAGCATCGCCAAAGCGCCGACACCGGATAGCCGGCAATGGGGATGCAATCTACTACTGGCAAGGATGTCTATAAGGGATGAAACACATTCCACCGCGGGGTTGCAGACCGATTAATTACAGTTGCTTAATATAAAGGCTTCTGAAATATTTTCAAAGCAAAAAATGATTACAACATATCGTTATATTTGAATTTTATGCGTTATTTATGCAAAATATTATGATAAATACACTAGATACCGCAATCAGTATGAGCAGTGCGCTCCAGATGGCAACGGATGCCGAGGATGTGGCGGTTCTCCGTCAGATTGACACCTGCAATCGGGCTGATACCATTCATGAATGCAGGCTAATTACCGGTAGCCCCCTTGTTGTGTCATGAACGAAAGGAGTAAGACCATGATGCGAAAACTGGCAGGATCTGCCATGGGCCTTCTGGCCCTACTATTCTGTGCTGTCCCGGCGTATCCATGGGGATGGGCAGCCCACACCTACATCATCGATCATATAGGAACAACAAAAACAGAAGCCAACCAGCAGGAAGTTTACGGCAGCATGGCTACCGACGTCTTCAACTACCTCACCCTTGCCGACCCTGCTTTGGAACCGGTCCAGAATATCCTGTTTTACGAGGCCCACTACCAGCCTCTGCCTCTGTGGGACAACGCAACGCCGGCGCTGAAGCCTCTGGCGTACGGCTTTGTAAGCCACAACGAAGCTTGGGGTGAAGATTGGACAGCCCATATCCAGAACCTTACCATTGGCGGCAGCGAGGGCTATGTCATCATCAAGGCGCGAACGCTGGCCAACGAACTGGCCACTGCCCTGCAAGGGGCCGTCGGTACTGACGATCTACTGGTTGTCTCCCATGAACTGATCGAATACGGCGTGGACCTGCTGGTGAGAACAGAGCTGGATTCCGGCATCGGCCTGCAGATGGCGCAAGCGGCACAGCAGCGCGATCCGGCCTTTCCGGACTTGCTGGCAGCAACTTTCGCCCCTGCCCTCGCCCCGCTCGGCCTGCCCGGCGACCAGGCTGGAACCCTCATCGCCGGTGCAGAAGCCCAGTTCCGCCAGAGCATGGTAATCTACGGACTGATCCTGGCAACAACCGACGACACCCTGATGCTCGATCTGCTGGTGCAGTTCCTGCTGCCACAGGCCCAGGCCTACTTTGCCGCCAGCGGCATCACTCTCCCTCCGGAAGTCGCGTTGGACCAGGTCATCCGTTTCGGCCTCGCACGCTCCATGCAACTGTGCGCCGATGACTACCGAAAGGAGCTGCTCCGCACCAGAAGCCACACCGTAAGTCAACTGGCAGTTAACGGAGTTCTTTACCGGGGCATTCTTACAGCTCACAGGTAACGGCACAGATCCACTGCCTGCAAACAACAGCGGCCCGCCGGGATGTCCCGGTGGGCCGCTCGCGTTTATCCTGCAATCGCAGTTATTGCCTCCCTTTAACCCCTACCGTCAGCTGCACAACATACCCCCACCGTTCAACACCAAAAGCCATAACACCAAAGTTCACTAACGTTGTTTGTTTATATTTACGTCTTTATCATTGAGTTATTATTTAATTTTTTTACTGCTTATTTTCTTGCACTGATATTATTTTTCTTGTTTGTGTATTTTATAAAATATGGTTATAGTCTATCGCCTGCATGATGCAGACAAGACGGAAATGTTCAACACCACTCTCCACACCGGAGATATTTTGCCACGCGAAAGGAGAAGATGATGAAACGTTTTATGCTGTTTGTCGCACTTGCCGCAATGCTGGTCGTATCTGCCCAACCCGTATGTGCCGAAAGCTTTGGTACCGCTGGCGAAGCCAAGGCAATGCTTGAAAAGGCAATTACCGCTCTCAAGGCCGACAAGGCCGATGCCCTTGCCAAATTCACCAAAGGCGAGGGAGGGTTTAAGGACCGTGACCTCTACCCCTTCTGCGGCGGCCCGGACGGCATCTTCACCGCACACCCGACCCTGGTTGGGAAAAGCCTCAAGGACCTGAAAGACAAGGCCGGCAAACCACTTGGCCAGGATATCTACGCTGCCGCCAAAGAAGGAGCGATAGCCGAGGTTTCCTACATGTGGCCGCGTCCGGGTACAACCGAACCGGTACAGAAACAGTCGTTTGTCACCAAGGTAGGGGATCAGGTCTGCGCTGTCGGTTACTACAAGTAACCGATAACTGACGGATCTTCGCCTACCACGCGGGATCATTCGGGATGGACACAGGGGGTGCTTCTCCGCTTTCAGAGCGGTCCAAGAAGCACCCCTTTTCTTGACCTCAGACAATTACCTAATCTAAAACTTGATGAAATAATATAAAACATTGCGTAGTATCGATGTTTTTACTTATTCACACTCAATTCGTACATTTTGCGGGCATAAAAAAACCCCCGCTCGGACAATCCGGGCGGGGGTTACATTACAATCCCTCAAGCAAATTACTTGTATTCCGGCATCTCGTCGAACTGGAGATACTTGTAGATCGCATCCTTCTTCGGCTCGACCTTCTCCTTGTAGACTGCCATGAACTCGGCCACCGTCGGCAGCTTGCCCATGGTGGCGGTAACTGCACCCAGTTCGGCGGAACCGAGGAATACCTTGGCGCCATCACCGATACGGTCGTCGAAGTTGCGGGTCGAGGTGGAGAACATGTTCACCGCATCGGGCACGCGAGCCTGATTGCCCATGCAGAGCGAGCAGCCGGCGATCTCGATCCGGGCGCCGAAGGCGCTGTAGACCGAGAAGTAGGCTTCGTCCTTGAGCTGTGCCTGATCCATGCGGGTCGGCGGGCAGATCCAGGTACGAACACTCGGATTGAACTTCAGGCCGCGCCAGATTTCGGCAGCAGCGCGGAAGTGGCCGATGTTGGTCATGCAGGAACCGAGGAAGACGTCCTGGATCGGCGTACCGGCTACGTCGGAGAGGAGCTTGACGTCGTCAGGATCGTTCGGGCAGGCAAGGATCGGCTCGGTGATTTCTGCAAGGTCGATCTCGATCACGTCGGCGTAGGCGCCGGTCGCTTCGGCATTCTTGTCGGCTTCAAGCAGTTCAGGCTTGGCCAGCCAGGCATTGACCGCGTCGATCCTGTTCTGCAGGGTCTTGGCATCCTGGTAGCCGTCGGCGATCATCTTCTTCATCAGTGCCACGTTGGAGCGAAGATAGGTGGCAACCGATTCCTTGGAGAGCTGGATGCAGCCGGCTGCAGCGGAACGCTCGGCAGCGGCGTCGGTCAGCTCGAACGCCTGCTCGACGGTGAGATCGGGAAGGCCTTCCATCTCCAGGATGCGGCCGTTGAAGATGTTGATCTTGTTCTTCTTGGGCACGGTCAGTTTACCCTGCTTGATGGCCCAGTAAGGGATGGCATTGACTGCATCGCGCAGGGTTATGCCGGGGTTCAGTTTGCCCTTGAAGCGGACGAGTACTGACTCGGGCATATCCAGCGGCATGAAGCCCATGGCGCCGGCAAAGGCGACCAGGCCGGAACCGGCAGGGAAACTGATGCCGATCGGGAAGCGGGTGTGGGAGTCGCCGCCAGTACCGACGGTGTCGGGAAGCAGCAGGCGGTTGAGCCAGGAGTGGATGACGCCGTCGCCCGGCTTGAGGGGTACGCCGCAACGATCGATGATGAACTTGGGCAGGTTCTTGTGCATCTTCACGTCAGCCGGCTTCGGATAGGCGGCGGTGTGGCAGAACGACTGCATGAACATCGGCGACAGGAACTTGAGACAGGCCAGTTCCTTCAGTTCGTCGGCGGTCATCGGGCCGGTGGTGTCCTGGGAACCGACGGTGGTCATCTTCGGCTCGCAGGCGGTGCCGGGGAGAACGCCCGCTACGCCGCAGGCCTTGCCGACCATCTTCTGGGCCAGGGAGTAGCCCTGGTCAGCCTTGGGAGCAGGGTTGACCGGCAGGGTAAAGACATCGGTAGCTGCGAGGCCGAGCGCCTTACGGGCCTTGTCGGGCTGCATTGGAGATCTCACCCTTTTTGGTGTTGATGGTGATAATATCGCCGTCGTTCATCTTGGTAACATCGGCCTTCAGCGGCAGTGCGCCGGAGTCCTGGGCGGTGTTGAAGAAGATCGGGGCAATGACGCCGCCGATGATGACGCCGGCGGTCTTTTTGTTGGGCACGCAGGGGATCTCCTGGCCCATGTGCCAGAGGACGCTGTTGCAGGCCGACTTGCGGGAAGAGCCGGTGCCGACCACGTCGCCGACAAAGGCCACCTGGTTACCGGCGGCGCGCCAGTCGGCGATGTCCTTGAGGCGGTTCGGGAAGCGGGTCTTGCCCATGGCCAGGGCGTGCAGCGGGATGTCGGGGCGGCTCCAGGCGTCGCCGGCCGGGGAGAAGTCGTCGGTATTGATTTCGCCTTCGACCTTGAAGACCTTGACCTTGATGGTTTCGGGCAGGCCGGGACGATTGGTGAACCATTCGGCATTGGCCCAGGATTCGAGCACCTTCTTGGCAGCAGCGTTGGACTTGGAGAGTTCCACGACCTTGTCGAAGCCGTCATAGACCAGGGTCATGCCGCACAGGGCGGTAGCAGCTTCCTGGGCCAGCTCGGCGTCCTTGAGAGCTTCGACCAGCGGATTCACGTTGTAGCC
>JACRPV010000057.1 GCA_016223015.1 Geobacter sp.
CCGTTTTTTTTATCCGCGCATAACCCGAATCTCCGCTAATTTTTAATTTCATTCGCGTTACACTTGCCCTGGCGGGAACGCAAGTGCCAGGCTTCGCGTTATTCGCGGATGAATTTATGATTTTGGCGACGGTGTTGGATCATGAGTGGAGTTTGTTTACGCTGGGAAAGCAGCCGAATTGCCAAGATGCCACAAGAGCGTTAGAAATTATTGCCGGGCGCGGCTTGACCGGTGGTGTCATGCCGTAGTACGTTTCCGAAGAAAACATTCGGACAATGCTCGAAACTGTGGACGAGTTTGTAAGTTAGCGAAATTGACGTGACTGAGAAAGAGAAACCGTATGTCTGAGATGACGACCATATCAAAGGCGGACCTTGCCAATCTGGAAGAACGCGTCGAGCGGCTCGCGTCCGATAAAGCATATCTTCAGTTGACGATCCAACTGATGAACAAGATGAGCGCCGTGTCGGGTCTCGCGAACACCATCGAGACCATGTTGAAATCGGTGAGTGACGTGATTGGCGGCGTCAATCTCATTCTGTACTATGTGATTGACGGCGGCGTCTACTATGCGGATGTCTATGGCGACACAAAGAAACTCGATGCCGTTGACGATGAGCGCGTGAAAAAGGTTATGGACACGCGCGAGCCAATCGAGTACGCCCACGAGTTCAGCGATGGCAAGTTGATGACGCCCGAGTCTTCCAAGGCGTACACGTGGATCGCGCCGCTTCTTGTCGAAGCGGAATTGATCGGCGTGTTCAAGTTGGAGAGTCTGCCCATCGCGGTGCGCGAATTATCGCGACAGTTGCCGACCTTCTTCAATTACGCCGCGTTGGTTCTGAAAAACGAGATCCTGGGATACACGCGACTCCAAAAAGATGACAATGACCTCGCACAAGAAATGTCGGCACGCAAACAGGTGGAGGCAGAACTGCATTGGGCGAATCAAGCCCTGGAAGACCGCGTCGTGGCACGCATCGCCGAATTGCAAACTGCCAACGCGCAACTCGAGGAGAATGAA
>JACRPV010000218.1 GCA_016223015.1 Geobacter sp.
ATCAAGGGCGGCGACATGCTCGAGGTCTCGTCGGCGAGGGGGAAGATCGACGCGGTCGCCGTCGTCACGCCCCGCTTCAGGCCGTTCAAGGTGGCAAACTCCACCGTGCACCAGGTGGGGATGCCGTGGTGCTTCGGGTGGTCCACGCCCGCCGTCGGCGATTCCGCGAACCTCCTCACGCCGACCGTAGGGGACGCCAACACCATGATCCAGGAAACCAAGGCGTTCATGGTCAATATCAAGAGCAAGGGGTGAGCGCCATGGCCGAATCCAAGATGGCATTCCTGATCGATACGTCGCGCTGCATCGGATGCCGCTCCTGCCAGGTGGCGTGCAAGCAGTGGAACAAGCTCGACGCGGACAAGACCGTCAACCAGGGCACCTACGAGAACCCGCGCGACCTGACCTCCAACCTGTACAACCGGATAAGGTTCATCGAGAAGGCCGACGGCGACAGCTTCAAGTGGCTGTTCATGAACGACCGGTGCGTTCACTGCGGCGATGCCGGGTGCATGAAGGTCTGCCCCTCCCCGGGCGCGCTCTACCGGACGAAGGAGGGGTTCGTCGCCTACGACAAGGAGAAGTGCATCTCGTGCAAGTACTGCGTCGCCGCATGCCCGTTCGAAGTGCCGCGCTACGGGACGGACGAGAAGGTCTCCAAGTGCCACCTTTGCTTCGACCGGATCGGAGCGGGGATGTTCCCCGCCTGCGCGAAGGCCTGCCCGACGCAGACGCTGCAGTACGGGCCCAGGAACGGGCTCATCGCAAAAGCGAAGGCGGCGAAGAAAACCGTATACGGCGAAGCGGCGCTTTCCGGGCTGGGAGTGCTCTACCTGCTGGACGACAAGCCGGAAGTCTACGGCCTCCCGGCCGATCCGTCCATACCAACGGCGATCTTCCTGTGGAAGGACGTGCTGAAACCGTTGGGACTCCTGGGCTTCTGGGGGAGCATCCTGGGCGTCCTCACCCACTACGTGACATTCGGACCCAGAAAACTGGAGGAAGATAACTCCGGGAAGGGAGGAGACGCCCATGGGTAATTACGTGGAGCGGTTCAACGCCAGGGAGAGGATTCTCCACTGGTTCGTCATGGTGTCGTTCTTCACGCTGCTGTTTTCGGGCCTCGGGCTCTACTCCAGGCTCTTTCATGGATACTTCAACCTTTTCGGCGGCGGAGAGATGTCGATTCTCATACATAAATACGCCGGGGTCTTCTTCCTCGCCTGCTCCGCCCTGCTCTTAATGAACCATTTCAGTGAGATGAATTTCTTCGACGATGACGACAGGAGCTGGTTTCGGCAGCTCGGCGGCTACCTTTCCCGGGACCCGGAGCACATAGACAGCGGCAAGTTCAACGCGGGGCAAAAAGCGTTCGGCCTGTTCATGGGGATTGCGACGTTCCTGATGGCCGGCACGGGACTGGTCATCTGGTTCGCACCCTCCTTCCCGGTCGACGTCGTCCGGATCTCCCTGTTGATGCACGGCCTGCTTTTCATCATGTTCATCATGTTCGTCATCGTCCACGCGTACCTGACCACGATCGGCAATCCGGGCACGCTCGAAAGCATGATCTACGGCAACGTCCGGAGAATCTGGGCGAAAAAGCACCATCCGAAATGGTATAGAGAGATTAGCGGGCAGGAAAAACCAGGCTGAGGACAGATGCCGCAGACCGGCG
>JACRPV010000040.1 GCA_016223015.1 Geobacter sp.
AAAAAAACAGTAACTCAGGCTGCGAACCATGCGCAGGCAACGTTACAACCCTTTCCCAAAGAGATGTTATGGTTATGAAATGTTTTTGTTGCTGACCAGTCTGGACTTACCGGCGGCAGTGGTGGTGCAAGGCTCACGAATTCTTCGCTTCCATGAACTATACGACCTCCCATTATTGTGAGCACAGATTCTAACCCCTTAATCTCTTCATCAGCTATCTGAAAGTAGTCAGCCGAGAGAACTGCAAGGTCTGCCATTTGCCCGGGGGTGATCCAGCCTTTCTTCCCAACGTCACCCGAGAACCATGCACTACCCTCAGTATAGAGTCGCAGGGCTGTAGTTCTGTCGAGGCAATTTTCGCTGTCATAGAGAGAGGTACCGCCGACAGTTTTTCCAGTTATTAGCCAGTAAAGTGAAACCCATGGATTGTAACTTGCAACCCGGGTAGCGTCGGAACCTGCTCCTACCGGGATGCCCAATTCCAGCATCCGTGTAATAGGTGGCGACCTTCTGGCGGCTTTCTCGCCGTAGCGTGCGATGAAGTATTCACCCTGGAAAGCCATCCGGTCCTGGATCGCTATACCTCCGCCGAGATGTTTGACTCTTTCCATGCTCTGTTCTGAAATAGTCTCGGCATGGTCGAAAAACCAGTGAAGACCCTTGAATGGAACCTCTCTGTCAATTGCTTCGAAGATGTCGAGAAAACGTTTTATCGATTCATCGTAGGTTGCATGCAGCCGGAATGGCCAGCGTTTTTCAACCAGCAACCCATCCCCGGGCATGCAATATCTGTCCAGCGGGCAAAATCATCATATTCTTCCTTAGGACGCTGGGTAAAAAGATTGTAGGCAATGCGCAGTGTCAGTTCGTTTTTCGCAGCAAGTTCTTCTACAATCCTGTAGTCGTCTGGATAATTTTGGAACCCACCGCCTGCATCTATGCAGCTTGTGATGCCGAGTCTGTTCAGTTCACGCATGAAGTGGCGCGTTGAATTGACCTGGTCTTCAAAAGAAAGCTTTGGTCCCTTTGCAAGACTGGCATAGAGTAGGAACGGATTAGGTTTTGCAATCAGAAGCCCTGTTGGGTTGCCGTTCTTGTCACGCCCGATTAAACTGCCCGGAGGTGCTGGCGTATCCTTAGTGTATCCCAATGCTCTCACAGCTGCGCGATTAAGGATGGCACGGTCATAAAGATGCAGGACAAAGACAGGTGTCTCAGGTGACGCATCATTGATCTCGTCTAATGTGGGCATCCGTTGCTCTGCGAACTGGAATTCCGACCAGCCGCCTATCACACGAATACATTGAGGAGGCTGCGTGCGAATGGCCTGTTTCTTTAGCATTCGCAAAGCTATGGCCAGCGACGGCACTCCGTCCCAGCGGAGTTCCATGTTGAAGTTGAGACCTCCGCGAATAACATGAATGTGGGAATCGTTGAGGCCCGGGATAACTGTTCGCCCTTTCAGGTCTATGATTTGTGTGTCCGGTCCGGCGTATACATTGATTTCCTTTGCGTCTCCTACAGCCATAAACCGGCCATTCTTGATAGCCGCGGCAGTTACTTCAGGG
>JACRPV010000210.1 GCA_016223015.1 Geobacter sp.
ATTATTCGACGGCCGGGGCGTATTTTGTTACGATTTGCGCCCATAACAGGGAATGCATTCTCGGGAAGATCGTGCGCGGAGAGGTGCGATTGAACGAGCCAGGCCTTATGATTAGGAACATATGGGAACAACTGGATCAAAGATTCCCTAAGATGAAGATAGACACCTACGTGATCATGCTTAGCCACGTTCATGGCATCGTTTGGTTGGTAGGGACGCCCCTTGTGGGTGCCCCAGATCGTCGGAATGGGAGGGCAACCACGAGGGTTGCCCCTACGTTGGGCGACGTCGTAGGGGCATTCAAATCAATTACGACGGGCCAGTACATACTGGGGGCGAAAATGCTGGGATGGGTGCCGCTATCGGGTCGCCTGTGGCAACGCAACTATTACGAACACGTCATCCGTAACGAAAATGCCCTGAACGCGATTCGCGAATATATCAAGGCAAATCCGTCGCAATGGCAGGAGGACCCTGAAAATCCGGATGTCATTGGGCAACCCTTTCCCTCGTTTCCAGGCTGAAGCCTGGGAACGAGGACGAACTTTTGTGCAGCCGGCGTCATATACTGTCGGCGCGGTTCGTGAACCGCCCGAAATCAGGGCGCTTCTCGAAGCGCCCCTACATTGAACAACTGCACTCTGGGGTTTTCTTATCCACACTCAACGGTGAAAGGAGAGGTGATTCATGAGAGGAAAAGTTTTTGGAATTGCGGCCCTTCTGATTCTTACCTTGGCGCTCATTGGTTCGACGGCCTTTGCACAGGAAGAGATCAAGGTCGGAGCTGTTCAGCCTATTACCGGCCGCTTCGCCTTTGCCGGCGGTCAAATCAATGCCGGACTGGAAGACGCGCTGATGATGGCTAACGAAGATGGAGGAATCAACGGTAAGAAAATCAAGTACATAATGGAAGACGGGCAATACCAGTTGGATGTGGCGACCGCGGCTTTCAAAAGGATTATGTCCAGAGACAATCCTCTGATCATGTACGGAGAGAGCACCGGACTGGGCAAGGCCATGGCTCCGGAGATAAAGGATCGATTCAAGATTCTTTACAGCTCCACCTCTTTTTCCAGCGAACTGGCGGATTTCGCCGCGAACCCGTACATATTCGTTCCCGGCCCTACTTACAGTGACATGATTGGGATTCTGCTCCAGTACATCGCTAAAGAAAAGCCCGGAGCAAAAGTCGCGTTTTTCTACAGTGACACCGAGTTCGGCAAAGACCCCATCCCATATGGCCGCCAGAAGTGCAAAGACCTGAAGCTCGATCTGGTGGCTGAAGGCGTAGCACAGGTGGGTGCAGTGGACGTGACCTCGCAGGTGCTGGTCCTGAAGCAGAAAGACCCCGACTATGTCATCTTTCAGGGATTTGTCGTGGACCCTGTGCAAACCGTCATCAAGCAGTGCCGTGATTTCGGGATGAAATGCAAGTTCATGGGAACGTTCTGGGGCGCGTCCAAGATGATCGTGGACAACCTCGGCCCGCTGGCTGAAGGTTACATGGCGGTTAATCCCTACATGTATTGGTGGAACGATGACGTGCCGATGATCAAAAAGATCAAGGCCTATACCGCGAAGGTGCATCCTAAAGTTACGTATAGGGACAATTCCTATATGCAGGGGTTCATGACCGGCCTGCTCTTTGTCGAGTGTCTTAAGAGGGCCGACAAGGCCGGGCAACTCAACGGAGAAGGCCTGGTCAAGGCCCTGCAATCGCTGAAGGACTTTGATTCCGGAGGCGTATCGGCACCCTTCACCATGAAAGACAATATATTCCCTGTGGCAAGAATCTGGAGGGCGAACGTGGAAAAGAAGATCTA
>JACRPV010000211.1 GCA_016223015.1 Geobacter sp.
ATGGCTCGGTTTTTATTAGTTCAAGGGGCAGCTGGCTACGCCGGGCTTTCTCTCCGAGGTGCTGGGAGAAGATCTCGGGATGACCCTCGGTTTCCCTGTTTTTGCCGCAGGGGATGGCATGGGCCGGTTGTATGTTTCTGATCACAAGTTGGCCGGGGTGATGATCTTCGATTTTCCCGGCAAGACGGTAAGGATGCTGGGCGCGAAGGATTTACCGGAAGGATTCCACCGCCCGACCGGGATAGGGTTCGATGCCAATGGCAACATCTATGTCGGTGATACGGCGAGGAAAAAGATCTACGTTTTCAATAAAGAGGAAAAGTTTTCAGGTGTGCTCGACCTGAGCAAAGAGCTCAAGTCGATCGGCTTCTTCGCCGTTGACAAGATGCGTAAGCGCCTGATCATCCCCGATATCCAGGGGCAGTCGATTGTCATTACCGATCTTGGCGGCAAGATTCTCTCCAGCTTCGGCAAGCGTGGACCGGGAGATGGTGAACTCAACTTCCCTTCTTCGGTAGCCCTCGACCCCCAGGGTAATATCGTGGTCTGCGACCAGATGAATGCCCGGATCGAGACCTTTACCGCCGACGGAGTCTTTAAGTCCAAATTCGGCAAGCGGGGCGACGGTGTCGGCGAGTTCAACATCATAAAGGCCGTGGCAGTTGACTCCGAAGGGCATATCTACGTCACCGACGGCCGGAGCAGCAAGCTCTCCCTCTTCAACGATGCCGGCGAGATCCTGCTCCAGGTTGGCGGGCCTGCCTCGGAAAAAGGTGGGGCAATGGTGACTGCAGGCGGTTTCAACTTTCCCAACGGCGTCTTCATTGACCAGAACGACACCATCTATGTGGCGGACGTCTTCAACCAGCGGGTGCAGATGTTTCAGTACCTGAACGAAAAGTATCTCCGCGAGCATCCGGTACAGTCTGCTGCAGAACCTCCTGCAGCGGTGAAGCAATGAGGCAATTGTCAGGTCTCTGCTCCGTCGACCGGTTTCGCTCTGCTGATGTTGGCCGGATGCGGATATTTTCATTGATGCGCATGTGGTTATATCACCACGTCACCGTTGAATCGCCTGGGTAAATAGCCGGGATAGTCGGCAGTTGATGAACGAGCTTTTATTTAGCAGTCAATGATATCGGGTAGATAGCTTTTGTTAGGGGTGTTGGCACATGCGGTGCATAGTATAGAGTGTATCGCAGCACTCACATGAAAGTTCTACCATCTGCGCCTGTCGCAGAACTATCAATGAAAGGAAGGAATGATTATGAAGAAGCTCGTATTTGCCGTAGCAGCAGTAATGGCCACAGCCGCAGTATCCTATGCAGCATCCGGCGTCATCAGCGGGTCTGCCCATGACCTCTCGGGCACCACGTACCAGAGCGGAAGCACCGACCAGATCTGTGTTTTCTGCCACACCCCGCACAACGCAGAGCGCAACATCCCGCTCTGGAACCGTGTAAACCCCACTGCCCAGACCCTGTACTTCAGCCCGACCCTCTCCACCGAAGCCAAAACCGCAACGTTCGAGATGGACAGCATCTCTGCCTTCTGCATGAGCTGCCATGACGGCGTAACCAAGGTCGGCGCCATCAAGAACCTGCCCACCAACAATGCCGGTATAGATACTACGTATCCGGACTTCGGCAACACCCTCGGCACCAACTACGCAGCAATCGGCAATGACGGCCAGTCTCTGAAGAACGATCACCCGATCGGTTTCAGCTACCTGGTTGCCCAGACCCAGGACAACGTCGAGAGCGGCACCGGCGGCCTCCACACCATCTCCGAAGTAAAGACCTCCTTTGGTGAGTCCGGCGCC
>JACRPV010000212.1 GCA_016223015.1 Geobacter sp.
CGCCTCGATGGGGGCGTACCTTTTCGCGTCGGAGGGTTCCGGCGGCGGAGCGATCCACGCACCATTTGCCGTCTCCGCGGTCGCGGGGTTATTCTTCGGGGCCGCGGGCCAGCGCAGCCGGTTCTGCGTCACGGGCTCCATCCGGAACGCGGTCATGCTCCGCGATTTCCGCGAGGGCGCCGGAATCGTCGCATTTCTTGCCGCCGCGCTCATGCTCAACCTGCTCCTCGGGAATTTCCTCCCCACGGTGGCGCTGGAGCCCGGCGCTCACACGGACCTGCTTTGGGCTTTCCTTGCCACGGCCATGGTCGGATTCGGGGCGATCCTGATCTCGGGCTGTCCCTTCCGCCAGCTCGTGCTTGCCGCAAGCGGCGACATGGACGCCTCCGCTGCCGTGGCGGGAATGCTTCTCGGCGCCGCATTGTCCGTCGTTCTCGGAATAGGCTCCTCTCCCGCGGGCGTTACCGCGGCCGGGAAGATCGCGGTCCTCGCAGGATGGATCTTTTTCCTTGCCATGGGCGTTCGCCGCCGGAAGGCCGAATGACCGCCATGAGGAACGAATTGTTCTCCATCGGTGAAGCGCTGGCCTCGGAAATATGGCATGTCCTGCCGTACTTCCTGCTGGGCGTGGCTGTCGGGGCCGTCATCCGCACGTATCGGCTCCACGTTCGGATGCGGGACTCGCTGGGCGCGTTCGGGGCATTCGCGATACCCGCGGCTATCCTGGTCGGAACGATCAGCCTGCTGTGCTCCTGCGGGTCGATACCTATTTTTGTGTCCCTCGTTTCCTCGGGGGTCCCGCTGGCGCCCGCTTTGACGCTGCTGCTGGTTTCCCCGCTTATGAGCCCGAGCGGCTACACGATCACGGCCTGGGAATTGGGACCGGCATGGGCGAACCTGAAATTTTTCTCCGCCCTCTTCATGGGCGCCTTCGCCGGCGCGGCGACGTTCCTGCTGGAGAGGAAAGGCTTCTTCGGCAACCCGGGCGTACTTAGACTTTCGGGGAGGATCGACATCCACGCTCCGGATTGCCCCGGCGAGCTCGCCTGCAACTGCGGGGACCAGTGGAGCAACCGGCTGGCCCGCAGGGGGCGCGGCAAGGCGGTCATATTCCTGGCCAAGGCGTGGGAGCTCGTGCTGACGACGGGGAAGTTCACATTGCTCGGCGTGACGATCGGGGTTCTCGTCGAACGGTACGTCCCGCGGGAGTGGATCGCAGGATATCTCGGGGAAGGATCGGCGAAGAACGTGCTGCTCGTGACCATCTTCTCCATCCCTCTTCACGTGAACGAGATAAC
>JACRPV010000213.1 GCA_016223015.1 Geobacter sp.
AACGCTGCATGGTTTCACCTGCCAAGTGAGTTTTTATGGGTGACAGAATAGCTGAATTGTCAAAGAACTTCAAATGGTTAGATGCTGTATTTAGATGATTTCTGAATGTAGCGTCACGGATTCAGGATAAAATCAAACGGTCCTGCTCCCTTACTTGTTTTTGTAATATCATAAAGATCAGGTAATCTTAGCATTAGGTGCCCAAGTTCATGTACTATAACACCAATGGTCGCTTGATGATCATCATGTTTTTCGCCAAACAATGCATAGTTACTAATTTGTTTCCCATTCAAAATAACGGGCGTATCCAATACGTATTGATGTGCGTAAACAAATGGGCCTGTAATAGATGATTCGGCGTCATGCGCTGCTAATTCATACCCCGCAATCACAAAAATAACAGAAAGTTCATCTCTTGAGATAATTCCGTCGATATTTGTGTCAAATTTAGCCAAATCAATATATGGGCCTATTGCTTGAAAAGCAGTTGTAACTAGAGATTGGTAACAGGGAGTATTCGAAAAATTCATACAATTTGGATGATTTTGTTCTAAATTGATCCAGCCAATAATTCCATTATTATTATTTTGAATGGGGTAATCATCTGTTGCCCTATTAATAATAAAATTTCCAGATGATATCTTGTTATAAAAATTCGATACACTTTTTGTGTTATCTGAAAAAAATGACTTCTCAGGGCTGGTGGCACTGTACGTATGTGTAACATCATTAAACTCAACCAAGACAACTAATACAGATTGATTCAGTTGGGCGCTTTCAGCTTCAGTACAAATTATTATATGAAATAAAACAATAACAATTAACGGCATCAACAATAAGGAGTTTCGTACCTTTAAGTGAAATAGCACACTCACCTCCTCAAATAAATTACATAACAACCATTCTTATTTCAGCTGATTATGGTGCTTGGCAGCTTTAGGTCTTACACCTTTTCGTATTTTAACTGCCTCGGGATTTACTTTACCAACAGCATGTGGACTTTTCTTGATATCATCTTTCTCATCTTGTTCTGCATAATACCACCATCCTGAAGCATTGTCCTTTATTACGGTATATCCATCAGCAGTTTCGTACCAATTTTGCCATTCATCCCCAAAACGAATAATTCTAACTTTAGTTCCATCGGGTTGCGCAATTTCTTTATTAAAGGGGGCGACAGGAACGGCAAGAGACGTGGTTTGAAGCAAAATTAATAATAACGCTGAAATCACGGCATAAGCCAGTCCAATTTTGAATTTACTAATTCTGTCCATACCTTCCTCCGTGGCTTTAACCTGCTCTCAGATCAAATCGATATATAACAAAACAGAAACATCGATCAAAATTTCGATGGTTTTTGCCGCTTAGGCCTCAGATTCTTCACGATGCTCTCCTCTTCGGGTTTAATCTTGCCAACCTGATATAAACCCTTTCTCATTCCTTTGTCATTGTCTGGTTCCGCATAATACCACCAACCAGTTTCATTGTCCTTGGTTACTGTATAGCCATCCTCAGTCTCAATCCAGTGCTGCCATTCGTCACCTCTCTGCATTGCTTTGAATTCTGTCCCATCTGGTTGACTTAGAATCAATTCTCTTGGTGCTACAGGAGCTGTCATGCAACTAATCGGAGATAGAGTAAATGTCATAATACCGAGAAAGATTACGGCCATAACGTTCAGTACTGTAGTTGATAATGATTTATTCGTACAGTCTCCTCCGTATTAGGTTTAGCTTACGTAACAAAAACCTTGAAATATTTCCTCAATACGAAAGATATCTTCTTGGCGGAAGTTGGTTCTTATGTTCCTTCATTTTTGGTAATAACCCCTTCTTGAGATTGAAATTCTTGGGGTCTATCTTCCCGACTGGATGCTGGCTCATTTTGATTCCCTTGGTTTCGTCTTCACCCGCGTAATACCACCACCTAGTCTCTTTATCTTGAATAATAGTGTAGCCATCTACAGTTTCTGTCCAATTGTTCCATTCGTCACCCCTCTCTCTTACTTTAATTTTGGTGCCATCTGGCTGAGTGATTTCACTAACAATTGGTGCAGCTATAGCCCCATAACAAACATCTAAGGGAATTGAGTTTGTTGCTAATATAATTAACATCAAAAAAAGTATAGTGACATATACTCTCTGGCTCATTATCATCCCCACCTTTTCGATGAAAGATTGAGTGTCCTCATAGCTACCCTTATAGAAGATCAGCGCTAATCCCGATCTTGAAAACGGAAATAGGCGCTGATAACTGAGCCTGAAAACCCGCGTCTATGTAAGAACGCATAAACCAGACGCCGCTCTTTGTCAGGGGCGGTCAACGGGTTGAAACCGGGGAACTTCCGGTAGATCAGGCGGTTAAGCTCCTCTGTTTCGTCATGCTCTTCCGTTAGGGTGGCTATGACGTCGGAAGCCAGCTCTGCTAATACCCCACGCTGCTGAAGCTCCATTTTGAGGCGTACGCCGTATCCTCTGCCGGAGGCGAGGGCGGAAGCGGCCCACTGCTCCGCATAGCGCCGGTCGTTGAGCCAGCCGGCCTCGGTGAGGTGGGCAAGCGTTTCACTGATTAGCTCCGGCTCGAAACCTCGCAGTCGGAGCTTGCGTCCGAGCTCGGCCACTGAATGGTCGCGCCGCGCCAGGAGGCGCAGGGCACAGTCGCGTGCCGCTGCAGCGGGGTCCCGCTCCTCGCTGGTCGTGCCTGCACGAGGGCCTGCCCCGCGCGGCAGCCGTCCCGCCATCAATACTTCTCGATCTTCAGCGGCTCCTCTTCGGCGGCAGGCTCGTCGTGATGATCCTGTTCCTTGGCGAACTGGTCCCAAGTGGCGTTGGAGGTGGAGGAGATGCCGGAGACCTTGAGCGCGAAGTCGTCGGGGTTGGAGGATTGCCGGACCGCTTCTTCGTACGAGATCAGTTTGCCGGAGAAGAGCTTCATCAGCGACTGGTCGAAGGTCTGCATGCCATAGGAGATGACCCCCTGGGCGATCGCCTCGGGGATCTGCTTGGTCTTCAGTTCTTCGTCGATGCATTCGCGGATGCGCGCCGTGCCGATCATGACCTCCACCGCCGGGACCCTCCCCTTGCCGTCGGCACGGGGGACCAGGCGCTGGGAGATGACCCCCTTGATGACCGACGAGAGCTGTGTCCTGACCTGGCGCTGATGGTAAGGGGGGAAGACCGAGATGATCCGGTTGATGGTCTCGGTGGCGTCCAGGGTATGCAGGGTGGACATGACCAGGTGCCCGGTCTCTGCTGCGGCCATGGCGGTCTCGATGGTCTCCAGGTCGCGCATCTCCCCCACCAGGATGACGTCGGGGTCCTGGCGCAGGGCGCTCTTCAGGGCCGTGCCGAAGGAGGCGGTGTCGAATCCGACCTCGCGCTGGCTGATGATGCTCTTGCGGTCGCGGTGCAGGAACTCCACCGGGTCCTCGATGGTGATGATGTTCGCGGTCCGGTTATCGTTGATGTAGTCGATCATGGCCGCCAGGGTCGACGACTTGCCGCTGCCGGTGGTGCCGGTCACCAGGATCAGGCCGCGTTCTTCCGCGGCGATCTTCTTGAGTACCGGCGGAAGGTTGAGCGCCTCCAGGGAGGGGATGGTGAAGGGGATGGTCCGAAAGACCATGGCCACCGATCCCCGCTGGGAATAGGCGCTGACCCGGAAGCGGCCGAGGCCGGGCACCCCGTAGGCCAGGTCGGCCTCGTAGTGCTCGGTGAACTGCTTCTTCTGCCGCTCGTTCATGATCCCCATGGCGAGGGTCGAGATTATGTCGGGGGTAAGGCGCGTGGTGTTGGGGATCGGGTGCAGCTTGCCGTCGATCCGGACAATGGGGAACTGGCCGCTCTTCAGGTGAATGTCCGAACCCCGCGCCTTGACCGCTATGTTGAGAATGTCGTTCAATTCCATGGCTTACCCCCTGGAAGGCTGGCTCATCAGGACTACAGGCCGATCTGGCTCCGCAGGTCGGTTTCGATCTGGGCCACGAGTTCCGGGTGTTCCTTCAGGTAGATGCGGGAATTCTCGCGCCCCTGGCCGATCCGGTCCTTGCCATGGGAGAACCAGGCGCCGCTCTTTTCGATCAGCCCGCGATCCACGGCCAGGTCGAGCAGATCCCCTTCCTTGGAGATCCCCTCGCCGTAGAGGATGTCGAATTCGACCTCCTTGAAGGGGGGGGCCACCTTGTTCTTCACCACCTTGACCCTGGTCCGCGAGCCGATGACATCGTTCCCCTGCTTGAGGCTGGCGATCTTGCGGATGTCCATCCTGACCGAGGCGTAGAACTTGAGTGCGTTGCCGCCGGTGGTGGTTTCCGGGTTGCCGAACATGACGCCGATCTTAATCC
>JACRPV010000214.1 GCA_016223015.1 Geobacter sp.
CCGGAGATGGTGAGGATATGGTTGACCCCGGTGCGGGCGTAGAGCTCTTCTGTCTGGCGACCGGCAGCCCCGCGGTCGCCGATGAGGAGGGCTCTGAGGACCCCTGCCTCGGGCGGCGCAACGCTTCGCTGGATGAAGTCGCCCAGCCGGGCGGCAAGGAGATCGATGCGACGCTGGAAGGGATGAGCCGCCCCTGGCTGGAGAAGCTGCACCTCGCCGGCCGTGGCAACGGCACCGGTCAGGTAGATCCCCTGCAGGGCGAGCCGCCGCTGCATGTCGTATTCTCCGGGAATGCCGAAGGGACGTGGCTGGCGAAGCCTGGTGCGGACCAGTATCCGGTCTTCGGTGGAGACCGTTGCCCGCCCCTCTCCCACGTAGAGCAGGAGGCGGCCGGTCACGGGCAGGGAGCGGTCTCCTTGTCGGACCGATTCGGCTTCGAGGTAGAGACGGCTGCCGCGTTCGCCGGTCTCGGGGCGCCTGTCGACAACAGCGGTGAGGACTACCGGCTCAGGCGGCTGCAGGCGTGCCAGATGATTCGGAGGGAAGACGGGCTTGAGGAGCGGTTGCAGAGCTAGATTGCCCCATACCAGACAGAGGGATACGAGCGATGCGACCAGAAGGGCCTGCTGCCTCGCCACCAGGGCGGCGAGGCAGCAGGCTGCAGTAAGGGGAAGAAGCCACGGGGGGACAAACCAGCCCGGCAGGGCGGCAGCGAGGATGCCGCTGGCAAGTGCTGCCAGCAGAATGAGCAATGGCCTTTCCATTGCCGGCCTGGCGCTACTTGCGTCCCGTGTAACGCTCCACCAGCTGGGTAATGAACTTATCAGCCTCGGCAACGGTGATGGCGGCGCCCGGATCACCCTTGATCCCTGCCAGTGCCATATAGGCAGCATCCGATGCCTGGCGGGGTTCGATCACCAGGGCATCCAGACCACCATATGGCGGGAGGTCGACCTGCAGCAGGTGCCTGCCTTCAGCCAGGCGCTGCAGACCGAGATCGATCCAGGCGAGTGTCCCCTTGGCATCGCGGTCAAGGTTCATGTCGTCGAGACGCGCCGCAAGCCTAGCCCCCATGTATCTGAGTTTCAGGCCGTAGATGCCGGTCCGGGGGGTTGTGAAGGGGATCTCCACCGTCCCCCCCTGGGAGCCGGCCCGCAGCCACTGCTTGCCGGTAAACTGCCCGTAATAGGGGATATCGGTCGGGGCCACGGTCGCCGGCAGTGCAGCAAGCTCGGTGGCAAGAATCGTGGTCTTCCCGAGCTGCTCATCGACCGGCAGCCTTTCCTCCCAGCCGAGCAGTCTTGCCACAATGAAAGCCAGGTCGGCATTGGTGAGCGGTGCGCTGAAGCGCCACCCCTCCTTCGGTTCGATGGGGGTCAGATCCGGGGCGGAAAAGAGCAGATAGTCGACCCCTCCCTCAGGGGGCATGACCATCTCGAACTCAAGCTCACCCGCCTTGAGCGGCAGCGTCGCCACCGGCGTCAGGGCGAGCCGATCCCCGGAATCAACACGGTATTCCTTGTCCGCGATCTTCCAGAGCTGCCCGTTTCCCTTGGCGGCTGCACTCAGGCGATATTCACCAGCCAGGGGGATGAATACCTTGAAGTGAACGGTCGAGGGGGTAGTTATCCCTCCCAGCCAGGAGATGCCGCTGAACGGCCCGATCAGATCGAAATTACGCACCGCCACGTCGTCGGTTTTCTTGTTGTAGATATTCTCCGCCTCAAACTTCAGGGTCCGTTTCCCCTCCATGATGCGAAGAAAGTCGCGATCCTTGGGTTCTTCGTACTCCACGGCCTCTTTGGATTTCTTCGATTTCTTCTCCTTCTTGTCAACAGCCTCCTTCGGCACGCGGGGAAGCCCCCCCTCCCAACCGAACTGGGCAACCAGTTTCCGGGCAAACTCACCCTGGGTGATGACCGAGGTTGGCAAACCCGGTGCCTTCGCCGGTGTCGTTGCTGCTGCTCCAGCCTGAGCTTTCGTGCCGGGACCTTCGGCGGCTGCGGCTGCTCCCGCCAGCACCAATACCAGCACCAGCACTCTGATGACAATGCGCATAATTCCTCCAGGACTCTTCATTTGCCAAGTGGAAGCTTCGGACGACATGCATGCTCCGGCCCGGACAGCTGGCCGAGGGGAATTCTAGCACACCCGGCCCTGTCATGCAAACCTGACCGGGGGCACAAAAAAGGCGGCAGGTTGCCCTGCCGCCGCGTTCTTGACTGGACCAGCGGGAAAATCAGACGGGACTGCCGATCTTGTAACGCTCCAGCCGGTCCCGCAGGGTGTTGCGGCTGATACCGAGCAGCTTTGCCGCCACGACCTGGTTGTTGTTGCTCTTCTGCATCGCCATGTGGATCAGGGCCTTTTCCAGCCCCATGTTGATGTTCTCGTAGATGGCACCCTTGTTCTTCAGGCAGAGCCCCTCGAAAACCGGCTCCAGCATGCTCCAGAAAACGGTATAGTAGTCGTCCCCGGCCCCTTCGAAGTCGATCACCTTCATGCCGGTCTTGACCATCAAAAGGGTCTCGAAATCCTGCGGCAGCAGCACATCCCCCTTGCAGAGGACCGTTGCGGAGTTGATGACGTTCTTGAGCTCCCGGATATTCCCCTCCCAGGGATGGTTGACCATCATCTCCATCAGTTCTGGCGCCACCCCTTTGATCTTCTTGCCGAATTTCCTGGAAAAACGCCTGATGAAGAGATCCACCAGCAGCGGGATATCCTCGAGACGCTCCCGCAAAGGGGGCAGGAAGAATGACACCACCCGCAACCGGTAAAAGAGATCGAGACGGAAGGTCTTCTCCTTGACCGACTGCAGGAGCGACTTGTTGGTGGCAGCGACGACCCGCACATCGACCTTGATGGTCTCGTTGCCGCCGACCCGCTCGAACTCCTGGTTCTCCAGCACCCGCAGCAGTTTTCCCTGGTTGGCCATGCTCATCTCGCCGATCTCGTCGAGGAAGATGGTGCCGCCGTTGCACTGCTCGAACTTGCCGATCCGCCTGGTGTGGGCATCGGTGAAGGAGCCCTTTTCATGGCCGAACAGCTCGCTCTCCAGGAGGTTCTCCGGCAGGGCAGCACAGTTGACTGCCAGGAAAGGACGGTTTTTGCGACGCGAATTATTGTAGACGGCGCGGGCCAAAAGCTCCTTGCCGGTGCCGCTCTCACCCTGGATGAGGACCGTGGCGTCCGAATCGGCGATCTTCCCCACCATCTTCCAGATCTCGATCATTTCCGGCGAAGAACCGATCATCACATCTTCGTCGATATCCGGCTCGGGCAGCTGTTCACGTTCTTTGGTGAAACGGACCTTGCGATTCAGGAGGTTGCATTCGATGGCCTTCTGAACGGTAGACTTGAGCTTCTTCATGTCGAATGGCTTGGTCACGTAATCGTAGGCGCCGTGTTTCATCGCCTCGATGGCGTTCTGGGTGGTGTTGTGGGCCGTGGCCATGATGACCGAGAGCCCAGGATCGATCTTCTTGATCTGCTGCAACACCTCGAAGCCCGATTTCTTCGGCAGGTTGATGTCGATGATGGCAACACTGGGATGCTCGGTCAGCACCTTCTTTATGGCTGACTCGCAATCGCTCTCCAGATAGAGCTGAAGATCGTCACCCGTGAAGACGGTCTTCAACATCTGCAGGATCGCCAC
>JACRPV010000091.1:0-7218 GCA_016223015.1 Geobacter sp.
CTCAGATGAGCGCCGGTTCCAGCACCGCTCCGGGCGGCTATGCCAGCCCGGAAGAGAGCACGCGCCAGTTCAACATCAGCGACGAGCGCTCGGCAGAGGCAGTGGAACAGATGATCAAAAACCAGGGGTACGAGGTGGTCTGGAAGGATTGGGACAGGGCTTTTCTGGACCGGCCGACGCCCTCTGCCGCCCCTGACGGCACTTCATCGGCCCTGGCAGCACACTGACCGGTAGATCTCCGGCGGCATACCGGTATTGCCCGCTCTCCGGGAGGATCGTTTCATGCCCATCGATTTCGACCTCTACCTCATCACCGACCGTCACCAGACCGGCGGCAGAGACCTGCCAACCGTTGTCGGAGAGGCGCTCGCCGGAGGGGTGCGCGCCGTCCAGCTCCGCGAAAAGGATCTCTCCAGCCGGGAACTCTACGAGTTGGCCCTGGAGTTGCGCAAGCTGACCGAACGCCACGGCGCCAGGCTCATCATCAACGACCGGATCGATATCGCACTGGCGGTGAATGCCGATGGCGTGCATCTGGGCAAGGAGAGCATCCCGATCCACCGTGCCCGCAAGCTCCTCGGCCCAACCAGGCTGATCGGCGTCTCCTGCCACAATCAGATCTGTGCCTTGACCGCCGAGGAAAAAGGGGCGGATTTCATCACCTTCGGCCCGGTCTTCTTCACCCCGTCCAAGGCACGGTATGGCGAACCGGTCGGGACCGACAGGCTCGAAACCGTGGCCCGGCAGCTCAAGATGCCGGTCTTCGGCCTCGGCGGGATCAATCTGCGCAATACCCCGCAGGTATTGAACGCGCATGCCCACGGCATCGCCCTGATCTCTGCCATCATCGCCGCCCCGGAGCCGGCGCGGGCAGCGAATGATCTCCTGGCAGCCATCGCAGCAGTCAAGGCCCGATCCCCGATCACCGATTGACCCGGTCAGCCGCAGTCACACCCCATTTACGCGAAGGAGCGCCCATGCCCGCACAGACCGCACGGTTCATCAACGGAGACTCCGTTCCCATCGGCAAGATACTCTGTATCGGCCGCAACTACGTCGACCATATCCACGAACTGGGCAATGAAGTGCCTTCAGCCCCGGTGATCTTCATGAAACCGGCCAGCTCGGTCATCTACGATGGCGGCTGCATCGTGATCCCTTCCTATTCCGGGGATTGCCACC
The DNA here is from genome assembly GCA_016223015.1 of Geobacter sp. Taxonomy (GTDB): domain Bacteria; phylum Desulfobacterota; class Desulfuromonadia; order Geobacterales; family DSM-12255; genus Geoanaerobacter. The sequence goes on from JACRPV010000091.1 coordinate 1,183, forward strand.
ACGAGGCAGAGCTGGCGGTGCTGATCGGGACACGGGGGAAAGATATCCCCGAAGACCGGGCACTGGCGCACGTTGCAGGATACGGAGTTGCAATAGACCTGACGCTGCGGGACGTGCAGGCGGAACTGAAGAAGAAGGGGCTCCCCTGGGACATCGCCAAGGGGTTCGATACCGCCTGCCCGCTCTCGGCCTTTGTGCCAGCCAGCGCGGTGTCAGACCCCCAGAAGCTGCAGATCCACCTCTCCGTCAACGATCAGGAACGGCAGAACGGCTCCACCGGCCTGATGATTCACCCGGTGGCACAGATCATCAGTCATCTCTCCACCATCTTTACCCTGGAACAGGGAGACCTGATACTGACCGGCACCCCGGCAGGGGTCGGTCCCATCGTCTCCTGCGACCGGGTGGTGGCCGAGATCCCCGGAGTGGGCCGGCTCGGCGTGACCGTCAGATAATATAAGTATTTATATATTTGACTCCCCCATACCGACAGCAGTATAGTTGGGAAAAGAACTTCAGGGGGTTTTCCGGTGGATTATCAGAGAGAATGTCCGACGTGCCAGGGGTTGATGGTCCTGCTTCCCGGCTGAGGCGGTCTCTTCTGGCGGTGCCAGAAGTGCGGGGCCAGACAGCCGCCTGCAGCCCGGCTGCTGCGGCAGCGAATGACCAGGCGGGGGTGATAACTCACCCCCGTTTTTTCGTGACAAAAAAAGGCCACGGGAAACCCGTGGCCTGAGTAGAATACATCGTTCGGAATTACTGTTTCACAACGTTAGCAGCCTGGAGTCCCTTGGCGCCCTGCACTATGTCGAACGATACCCGCTGCCCCTCGGCCAGGCTCTTGAAGCCGTCGCCCTGGATCGAGGAGAAATGAACGAATACATCCTCGCCGTTCTCCTGTTCAATGAACCCAAAACCTTTACTGTCGTTGAACCATTTTACCACGCCGTTCGCCATTCCAACTTCCTCCTGTCTGCATCCGCTGCAAGAATCGGGCGTTAGCTGTGCCCGCAGATTAGCGCGTATTTAACACCCTTTCCACAACGGGTGTCAAGCGCATTTTCATTTCGCGTCAAGTACCGCATGGGCAGCAGCCAGTCGGGCAATGGGAACCCTGAACGGCGAACATGAGACGTAATCGAGCCCCACCTTGTGGCAGAATATGACCGAGGAGGGATCGCCGCCATGCTCGCCGCAGATGCCGAGCTTGATGTTCGGCCGGGTCGCCCGCCCCTTGTCGCACCCCATCTGCACCAGCAGGCCAACGCCGTTCTGATCCAGGGAGACAAAGGGGTCTTCGGGAAGGAGACCGCTCTCCACATAGAACGGCAGGAACTTGCCGGCGTCGTCGCGGGAAAGGCCGAAGGTGGTCTGGGTCAGATCGTTGGTTCCGAAGGAGAAGAACTCGGCTTCGGTGGCGATCTCGTCGGCAGTGAGCGCTGCCCGCGGCAGTTCGATCATGGTGCCGATCAGGTACTCCACTTTGACGCCGTACTTTGCCAGCACGTCTTCGCAGACCGCGATGGCATTGGCGCGCAGCCGCTTCAGCTCCTCCACGGCAGCCACCAGCGGGATCATGATCTCGGGGACGATGGTGTACCCCTCGTTTTTCACCAGTTCGCAGGCAGCTTCCATGATCGCCTGGACCTGCATGTCGTAGATCTCGGGATAGGTCAGCCCCAGGCGGCAGCCGCGGTGGCCGAGCATCGGGTTGAACTCGTGGAGGAACTCCACCTTGTGCTTCAACTGCTGGTTCGTGACCCCCAGGGTCTTGGCCAGGGCCTCGATATCCTTCTCCTCCTGGGGGAGGAATTCATGGAGAGGCGGATCGAGCAGGCGGATGGTGACAGGCAGCCCCTTCATCTCGCGGAAGATGCCGATGAAGTCACCCTTCTGCATGGGAAGGATCTTAGCCAGCGCCTTTTCTCGCCCTTCCAGATCTTCGGCCAGGATCATCTCGCGCACCGCCATGATCCGGTCGGCCTCGAAGAACATGTGCTCGGTGCGGCAGAGGCCGATCCCCTCGGCGCCGAACTCGCGGGCAACCTTGGAATCGTGGGGGGTGTCGGCATTGGTCCGGACCTTCAGCTTCCGATGCTGGTCGACCCAGGTCATCAGGATGGCGAAATCGCCGGTCAACTGCGGCGGCACCGTCGGCACCTCGCCGACCATCACCTCGCCGGTGGAGCCGTCCAGGGTGACCACGTCCCCCTTCTTGATCTGGACGTTACCCTTGGCCACGAAGGACTCGCCAGCGTAATCGACCTTGATGTCGCTGCACCCGGCAACGCAGCATTTGCCCATGCCCCGGGCCACGACCGCTGCGTGGGAGGTCATGCCGCCGCGGGCGGTGAGGATCCCCTGGGCCGCGTGCATGCCGTGGATATCCTCGGGGCTCGTCTCCACCCGGACCAGGATCACCTTGAGACCGATCTTGGCGGCTGCTTCGGCCTCATCGGCGGTAAAGACCACGGCACCGCTGGCAGCGCCGGGAGAGGCGGGCAGACCCTTGGCGACGACCTTCTTCGGCGCCTTCGGATCGAGTGACGGGTGGAGCAGCTGATCCAGCTGGGACGGCTGCACGCGGAGCACCGCCGTCTTCTCGTCGATCAGCCCTTCCTTCACCATGTCCACGGCGATCTTGATGGCCGCCTTGGCGGTCCGCTTGCCGTTGCGGGTCTGGAGCATGAAGAGCTTGCCCTTTTCAATGGTGAACTCGATGTCCTGCATGTCCGTGTAGTGCTTCTCCAGGATGTCGCGGATCTTGGCCAGCTGCTGGTAGCACTCGGGAAGCACCTCTTCCATGGCGGGCAGGTCGACCGGCTTCTTCTGGTGCAGGTTGCTCGGCTGCGGGGTACGGATACCGGCCACCACGTCCTCACCCTGGGCATTGACGAGATATTCGCCGTAGAAATAGTTGTCGCCGGTGGAGGGGTCGCGGGTAAAGGCGACGCCGGTCGCGCAGTCGTCACCCATGTTGCCGTAGACCATGGACTGGACGTTGACCGCAGTCCCCCAGTCTGCCGGGATGTTGTTCAGTTTCCGGTAGGTAATGGCGCGCTGGTTCATCCAGGAGCCGAATACAGCACCAATGGCTCCCCAGAGCTGGTCCTGGGGATCTTCGGGGAATGACTGGCCGAGCGTCTCCCTGATCTTTGCCTTGAATGCGCCCACCAGCTCCTTCCAGTCGGCTGCGGTCAGGTCGGTGTCGAGATGAACGCCGCGCTCCTCCTTCTTCTGCTCCAGGAGGTGTTCCAGAATATCCTTTTCCATCCCCATCACCACGTCGGAATACATCTGCACGAAGCGGCGGTAGGCGTCATAGGCAAAGCGCTCGTCGCCGCTCTGGGCGATGATCCCCTGCACCGTGCTGTCGTTGAGCCCCAGGTTGAGAATGGTGTCCATCATCCCCGGCATGGATGCGCGGGCGCCGGAGCGGACCGACACCAGGAGCGGATTGGCGGCATCGCCAAAGGTCCTTCCCATGAGCGCTTCCACCTGCTTCAGGTTGGCGGCGACCTCTTCCTTGAGTCCGGCCGGATACTGGCGCTCGTTCTTATAAAATTCGGTGCAGACCTCGGTGGTAATGGTAAAACCGGGGAGGACCGGAAGACCGATGCTGGTCATCTCCGCCAGGTTGGCTCCCTTTCCTCCCAACAGGTTTTTCATCTCGGACCGCCCTTCAGCCTGACCGTTGCCGAAGAAATAGACATACTTGCTTGCCATTGCTCTCCTCCTTGTTAATTGGCCGGAAACCGGCTTTTACTGAAAATCAATTCCGTTCAATAGGATTAAAAAACGTTTAGCCTTATTCAACAGGGGTTTAGCGAAAATAAAACCCCCAAATAAAAAAGCCGCCCGGTGGGCGGCTTTCGTCTATGCGGCGATTCTGGCGAAGTCTGCGACCCCTCCGAACAACCGGGCTATCCCGGTCAAAAGGGCCAATCGGTTCGTTCTTACCCGTTCATCCTCGGCCATGACCATGACCCGGTCGAAGAAGAGGTCCACGGGACCCCGCAGGGAGGCGATCTCTGCCAGTGCGGCAACATACTCGCGGCCCGCGACGGCGGTCGAGACATTTGCCTGCACCTCCAGGAATGCCGCATGCAGCTCTTGTTCGGCACTGTCCTGAAACAGCTGCGGGTCGATGGCTGCCTCCACCCCTTCCTTGACGATGTTGCAGACGCGCTTGAAGGCCACGGCCAGCGGCTCGAAGTCGTCGCGCCCCTTGAACGCCGCCAGTGAGCCGATCCGTGCCGCCGCATCCACCAGGTCGTCGCAGCCGGCCGCCACTGCCGCATCCACGGCGTCTGGACGATGTTGATGACGCCGAGTGCACAGCGGCGCAGGGCATACGGATCGGCAGAGCCGGTGGGGATCAGGCCGACGCCGAAGCAGCCGCAGATGGTATCGACCTTGTCGGCCATGGAGACGAAGGCGCCGATGTCGCTGGTCGGCAGGTCGCCCCCTGCCTGGGTCGGCCGGTAATGCTCGGCGATCGCCACGGCCACTTCCGGGTCCTCTCCCTGCAGGAGCGCGTATTCACGCCCCATGATCCCCTGCACCTCGGGAAATTCCCCCACCATGCCGGTCACCAGGTCTGCCTTGCAGAGGAAGGCGGCACGGGAGGCCTTCGCCCTGACCGCCGGATTGAGGCTCTCGGCAAGCCCTTCGGCCAGCGCCCTGAACCTCTCCATCTTCTCAAACGAGGTGCCGAGCTTCTGCTGGTAGACCACCTGCTTCAGCGACTCCACCCGTGCCTCCAGGCTGATCTTCTTGTCTTCCTCGAAGAAGAAGCGGGCATCGGAGAGCCGGGCGCGGAGCACCCGCTCGTTCCCCTTGACCACCACCGACGGGTCCTCGGTCAGGGTGTTGTTGATGGTGATGAAGCCGGGCATCAGCCTGCCGTTGTCGTCGACGATGGAGAAGTAGCGCTGGTGGCTCCGCATGGAGGTGATCAGCACCTCCTTCGGCACATCGAGGAAGACGGTGGAGAAGCCCCCTTTCACCACGCTCGGGTACTCAACCAGGTAGGTCACCTCGTCCAGGAGCCCCTCGTCCGGCAGCAGGTGCCCGCCGGCAGCCTTGGCGACCCGGTGGATCTCCCGCCGGATGGTATCCTTGCGCTGCGCCGGATCGGGGATCACGAAATGGCGCTCGCACTCCTCCAGGTAGTGGGCGCAGTCGCGCACCGGGAACGGCTGGTTGGCCATGAAACGGTGGCCGCGGGAGATGTTGCCGCTCTGGACCGTGCCGAAGGAGAAGGGGATCACGACCCCGTCGAAGAGCGCCACTATCCAGTGGATCGGCCGGGCGAACCGGACATCCAGGTCGGACCAGCGCATGGACTTCCTGAACGGGATGTTGGCAATGAAACGGGGCAGGATCTCGGCCAGAAGGTCGGGAGCGGGACGGCCGCTCTCCTTTTTCACCGCAGCCACGTACTCGCCCTTGTCGGTGCTTACCAGCTGCAGGTCGGCGACGCTGACCCCCTGGCCGCGGGCGAACCCTTCGGCTGCCTTGCTCGGCTTCCCTTCGCTGTCAAAGGCGATGTTCTTTGCCGGGCCAAGGGCGCAGGTCTCGGCATCGGGCTGCAGAGCCGGCAGCCCCTGCACGCAGAGCACCAGGCGGCGGGGGGTTGCCAGGGTCCGGATCTCGCCGAAGGAGAGCCGTGCATGCTCCAGCTCCTTCCGGATCATGGCCTCCATGTCGGCCATGGCCTTGGGAAGGAAGCCGGCCGGGATCTCCTCGGTCCCGATTTCAAGGAAAAGCTCTTTGTTCATGGCTCAGCGACCTCCTTTCAGCAGCGGGTAGCCGAGACGCTCGCGCTGCCTGACATAGGCCTCTGCGCAAAGTCGCGCCACGTTCCGGACCCGGCCGATGTAGGAGGCCCGCTCGGTAACCGAGATGGCGCCGCGGGCATCCAGGAGGTTGAAGGTATGGGAACACTTCATGACGAAGTCATAGGCGGGAAAGACCAGGTCTTTTGCCACCAGCCGGATGCATTCCTTCTCGAAATTGTTGAACGATTCGAGC
>JACRPV010000091.1:7242-11036 GCA_016223015.1 Geobacter sp.
TAGGTGGAAAACTCGACCTCGGTGATGTGATGGATGTCGCCGTACTTGACGCCGTCGATCCACTCCAGGTCGTAGACGTTGTCCACGCCCTGCAGATACATGGCGATCCGCTCGCAGCCGTAGGTGATCTCGCCGGCTACCGGTTTCAGATCGATGCCGCCGGCCTGCTGGAAATAGGTGAACTGGGTGATCTCCATGCCGTCGAGCCAGACCTCCCAGCCGAGCCCCCAGGCGCCAAGGGTCGGCGACTCCCAGTCGTCCTCCACGAAGCGGATGTCGTGCTTGTTGGGGTCGATGCCGAAGGCCCGCAGCGAATCCAGGTAGAGATCCAGGATATTGGTGGGATTCGGCTTCAGGATGACCTGGAACTGGTAGTAGTGCTGCAGGCGGTTGGGGTTCTCGCCGTAACGGCCGTCGGTCGGGCGGCGGGAAGGCTCCACATAGGCCACCTTCCACGGCTCCGGGCCGAGAACGCGCAGGAAGGTCGCGGGGTTGAAGGTACCGGCCCCCTTCTCCGTATCGTAAGGCTGCTGGATGACACACCCCTGCCCGGCCCAGTAGCCCTGCAGTGAGAGGATCAGGTCCTGAAAGGTCACGTAGGTACCCTCCTTGTACGGCTCTGCAACATGACTCCCGCCGTGCGCTGCCGACTGTCGCGCCCAACTTGGGGAGGGCGCGGGTCTCGCACGGGACAATGCCGAAATGGTGCACTCTGCCGCGAATTAACCGAAGATAAAGCGGATTTGATCAAACTGAAAAAACGGAATGCAAACCGATGGTTAGCCGCGAAAGAGTAGCGTGTCTGCACGTCTCTGTCAAGGAGAGATTTCGGGCAAATGCCCAACCGTGCCAGTTTGCCTCATTAATCCGCCCCGCCACCGCGTATGGACGGCATTTCGCAGGCATACAGGGGGCGAGGGGCAACATGTTCGGGGAAGCGGAGGATCGTGGTCCCCTCCGGCGGCTTCAGCTGGGCAAACAGCTCAGCGCTCCGCCCCAGGTAGATCTTGGAGAGGTGCATGGGGAGATAGCGGGCCGGCCGGACCATGGCGAGCAGGTCGTTCACGTCGCAGGTGGCAAGATGCCGGGAGGTGCGCGCCCGGTGCAGGTCCTCGACCAGAAACGAGCATTCGCTGACCAGAAGCCGCACCCCTGCCAGGAAGGCAGCCATCCGCTCCCGGTTCTCCGGGGAGTAGCCCACGTCGGTCAGGTAGCCGATGCTGGCCACGTCATGTGCGCCCGCAAGCTGCCGGTAGAGGTCTGCCGCATCCGCCACCGGCTCGGTACGGACGGCATCCCCTGCCAAACGCAGGACCTGCAGCGGCCCCGCCTCAGGCCACTCGGCAAAGAAGCGCCGCTTCAGCTCCCGCAGCCAGTCGCCCTGTGCATACCCGAGCCCGGCCAGCTTCTCCTCGTCCACGGCAAAGACCTTCCGCTCGTTGACGCGAAAGGCGAGGACCGGGATGCCGTGGTCCAGCTGCTCGGCCTCCACCTCCAGGTGGTTGTGGCGATAGATGACCCGGCCGCTCCTGGGGCGGGTGCCGGCCGGACAACGGGCAAACCCTTCCGGGCCGGGGAATGCGGTCTCCTCCAGCCGGTCCCGGTGCACCTCCACCACCCGGATGGTGCACCAGTAGGGTTCGGTCAGGTTCCAGTCATACGCACAAAGCTTGGCAGATACCCGGTCGGCGATGCCGGGAGGACCGTACAGCTCGACGCTGCGCGGGCTGGCATGGGTCTGGCGGAGGAAGGTGTCGAACCCCATGAAGTGATCCATGTGGGCATGGGAGACGAAGATGGCGCGGACCGGCTTCATCTCCCGCTTGGCCAGGTGGTACAGGGAGCCGCAGTCGAGCATGATGCTGGCATGGATGGGGCGGTCGCGGACGATCAGGCAGGGGTCGTCGATCAGCCCGGCGAAAAAGGTCGGCTCAAGATATCGGAAAAGACGGCGCATGATGGCTCCCACGGCTGCCGGGTGTTGCGTCCCGCTGTCAGACATGATACACCGTGAGCGCCAAAGCGCAATTGGAGCGAACCGATGCCCGAACTCCCCGAAGTCGAAACAACCCGTCGCGCCATCATGCCCCATATCGCGGGGAAGAAGATCCTGCAGGTCGTAGTCAGGACCCTGCGCCTGCGGCAGCCGATCCCCGACCTGGCATGCCTGCTGCCGGGCCGGACCGTGCAGGGCGTGGAGCGGCGCGGCAAATACCTGCTGATCGCCTGCGACCACGGGTGGCTGATCATCCACCTGGGGATGTCGGGCAACCTCTGGATCGTCCCGGCCGGCTCCATGCCGGGGAAGCACGACCATCTCGACATCCTGCTTGAACGGGATACACTCCTGCGCTTCAACGACCCGCGCCGATTCGGCCTCGTGCTCTGGACCGGGGAAGACCCGCTGCACCACCCGCTTCTCGCCGCCATCGGACCGGAGCCGCTGGGGGACTCGTTTTCCGGCGACTACCTGTTCCGCGTCAGCAGGAGGAAAAAGACCGCCATCAAGCAGTTGATCATGGAGAGCGGGATCGTGGCCGGGGTGGGGAACATCTATGCCAGCGAGGCGTTGTTTCGGGCAGCGATCCACCCTGCCCTGCCGGCAGGCGAGCTCGACCCGGAGCGCGCAGCCCAGCTGGCGGCGGCCATCAGGGAGGTGCTGCAGGATTCCATCGAGCAGGGGGGGACGACCATCCGCGATTTCAGGGCGGGCGAGGAGACGAGCGGCTACTATGCCGTGCGGCTGGCGGTTTACGGCAGGGAGGGAGAGCCGTGCCCGCGCTGCGGCGCCCGGATCGACCGGATGCGGCTGGGGGGAAGATCGACCTATTTCTGTGCCGACTGCCAGATCTGAATGGGTAACCGGATGGAGACGGACGAAAAAAAGGCGGCCAGGTTACCCTGACCGCCCTTTTCATGGTCTGCAGCCTATCTTCTACTCTGACTTGGTCACGCTCACCTTGAGGGTGGCGGTCACATCGGGGTGGATCTTGACGGCAGCGGTCGACTCGCCGAGATGCTTGATCGGCTCGGCAACGATCTTCTTCCGGTCGATGTCGATCCCCTGTTCCTTCAGCTTTTCGGCCAGTTCCATGTTGGTCACGGAGCCGAACAGCTTCCCCTCTTCCCCAGCCTGGTGGCTGATGACGAGAGTAATCGCCTCGATCCTGGCGGCAAGCCCCTTGGCCTGCTCAAGGACCTTGTTCTTCTTGTACTCCAGCTGGCGTTTGGCATGATCAAGGGCCTTGGCATTGCGCACGGTCGCCTCGACGGCCAGCCCGCGGGGGAGGAGATAATTCCGGGCATAGCCGGGGGCTACCTTGACGATGTCGCCGATGTGCCCCAGGGTATCGATGTTTTCCTGCAGAATCACTTTCATGGTCTTCCTCCTAGCCTGTATGCACAGGTTTGTTGCGGCGCACGGAAGATGCGCCGGTTTCCCTCTCCGCGATCTGCGGGCAGGGGGTTACGGTTCCTTTGTCACGTTTCTGGGGGCACGGAAATTCCCCCAGAGGTCGAACAGCCCCAGGGCCGCCACCACCACCGCCAGGTAGGGCTGCAGCGCCAGGAAAAAGTAGAGCAGGTAACGCCCCAGCACCGGGACGCTGAAACGGTCGAAAAAGTGGGCAATCACCGCCATCCCCTGGATGAAATAGGCAAACAGCCCCACCAGCAGGAGATTGAGCGCTCCCCGCGCCACGATGTCGTTATCGATCAGCAGAGAGAAGCCGGCAACGATGACGATCCAGACCAGCTGTTCCGGATTGCGGAACTGGCGGAAATCGTCGATGGCG
>JACRPV010000203.1 GCA_016223015.1 Geobacter sp.
GGCAGGTGCGCTAGCCAGGCTGCGCTACACCCCGTAGAGATAGGACTTATAGCATACCGAAATATCCGATGCAAGCATTTTTCAGCCGCTACTCCGTTGTGTTCGCGATGAATAATTACCTCAATCCACCTGTTATGTTTTTTTCTCCGATAGAAAATCAACAAATTTTTGAAACGCATTTGAGCGATGGCTTATTCTATTTTTTATGCTGATGGGGAGTTCTGCAAGGGTTTTCCCAAATTCGGGGACAAGAAACAGTGGGTCATAACCAAAACCCGCGCTCCCTCTTGGCGCTTCAAGGATAAGACCGGAGAGTTGACCGTCAAAAGTTACGCATTCCCCTGCTGGAGTACAAAAGGCAAGACAGCAGACAAACCGAGCCTGACGGCACGCAGAAGCAATGCCCGTCAATTCGCGCAACAGCTTCTCGTTGTTTTTTGCATCGTCTGAACCAGCTCCGGCAAACCGGGCAGACAAAACCCCTGGATTACCATCAAGGGCATCCACTTCGAGCCCCGAGTCGTCCGCAAGCGTTGGAATTCCCGTAAGATTCGCTGCATAACGGGATTTAAGCAGTGCATTCTCAAGAAACGTTGTCCCGTTTTCTTCCGGAAGTACCAGACCTGGGAAATCGGCAAGAGAATAACACGTTTCAACGCTGGGCTTGAGGAGTTCAGTAAATTCCTTGAATTTACCGGCATTGGATGTTGCAATGAGAATTGCCTTCACTCCGAGAGGACCTTTCTTTGAATCTCGAACAAACGCGCAGCCCCTGAAAACGCCAATGAGCGCATTGCATCCATCTGTTCAATCGTAAACGGCTCGCCCTCGGCAGTGCCCTGAACCTCAACCATCCTCTGCGAAGAAGTTAACACAAAATTCATGTCCACTTCTGCCATTGAATCTTCACCATAATCGAGATCCAGCAGAGGAATCCCATCGACGATTCCCACACTCACAGCCGCAACCGCTTCTCGGACTGGGTTACCGGCAATCATTCCTCTGCCCTGCAATACGCGAACAGCCTCCATCAAGGCCACATATGCACCGGTTATGGATGCCGTTCGAGTACCACCATCAGCTTGGATCACATCACAATCGATCAAAACCGAACGTTCCCCCAATAGTGTCAAATCAATGACGCTACGCAAGGATCGTCCGATGAGTCGCTGAATTTCATGAGTCCGGCCACTGACTTTTCCTCTTGCTGATTCACGAGCAGATCGAGTATGGGTCGCTCTTGGCAACATTGAATACTCGGCCGTGACCCATCCCGTCCCTTTTCCCCTGAGAAACGGAGGAACTGTTTCTTCAACGGACGCGGTACAAATGACTTTTGTCTCTCCAAACTCGACCAGTGCAGACCCTTCAGCATATCTATTGACATTGCGGGTCATAGCAATCAGGCGTAGTTCGTGCGCTTCTCGACCATCCTTACGCATACTGCTTCCTTCCTTTATGTGTTTGCTGAGTAGTAACAAAGGCTGTGCTGAGATGTCAATGTGAAGTTTCTCAGAGCCTCTAAAGGCCACCCTGAGCATGCTCCGCCTCAACGTGACGAAAAAAGGGGGTGCGCTTTCAAAGCACACCCCCTTTCCATATCCATGGTTATCTTATTAACTCTTCTCCTAGTAAATGATTATGACTCCTGGCTCTGTTCGTCAAAATCGTGGGGTCGAGAACTTCACCGCAGCAAGTGCATTTCCATGCATCAAAGGATCTTACGTAATCGTAAAATTTTTCGTTGAACATACGGCCTTTGCATTTTGGACATTTCATAATTAGTACCCCCATTGCATCATTTAACAACAGACGACAGGAGTATATTCAGCATGCATGCCGAAAACATCAATATTCCCACACAGAAGTGTTCAATACCCAGACAGACAACTAAAACGATGTATCATTTCAAGATATTACCGTACATAAATGTGTATAATAAAAATTCAATATACTTAGATGCCATACTTCAGATTGCAAGATAATCTGCCAATCACAACACAATCCGACAATATTATGACGGTTGACTCTGTTTCGCGACAACAAAGATCATCCCTGCACTGCAACGATGATCTTTCTATCACGAAATCCCACAAAAGCATCCGCGGCAATTAAACTTATTATTTTCATCATGTATAAGGCAAATCAACCGTTGCTGCGGACCTCTGTACACAGCAATGAATATGCCCTGCCACACCGTCAACATAATGACGGAAATACAAAACCACGTGGGAGCATTCACTATTTAGATTTGACTTTTTAAATACCATGCGTTTCTGGTGGATATCAACCACTTAACCTAATCTTTAGACAAGGTTTGCAAAATGTTACACGTGATATTGGATAGTTGCGATCCTGATTCTGCTAGCTCGATTGACTTCGCAAACAATTCGCCAATGCAGGAAGCGTCTAGATATGCCCTTTGCACTACTCATACGCATTTTTTGGCTGACACCGTTTTTCTCCAATAGACCCTAACCGTACCCCTAATGTCGGTCCGTAATTTAGACACGGAAGTCCACCGACAAAAGAGGGTTAACGTCATTGACGAGCAGATCAGGATTGATGTATTCTCAGCCGATGAGTAAGCGTACCCAAGACAATATTATATGGGAAAACCTGTGCGAACAGTGCGGAACCTGTTGCTTTGAAAAACTGGAAGACGATGATGGGACCATCTTTTTCAGTGCCGTTCCGTGTCGCTACCTGGATGTCGTTACGAGGCAATGCAAGGTATATGAGAGAAGATTTGAAATTAACCCAGACTGTCTCCAGTTGACTCCAGAACTAGTTGAACAACTCCATTGGCTTCATGACGACTGCGGCTACCGGAAATCCCTTGGTATCAAGCGGCGTCCAGGCAGCAATTGCAAAAACCGCCGAGAAACGAGACGTTCTGATCATGACTGAAAATTATCAACAATCAACCAAACCCGCTCTCGCGATAATTAAAGGCGGGAAGCTGTCCGCGCTGGAGTTCTCCTCTCTCCCGTTTTCACAAAAAATAGACCGTATCAGAGAGTTGCCAAGCAGAAAGCGACTCGACCTGCTCATCGAAGATCCTGAAGGGAAGGAGCTTACGAAAGCTTTTGCCCCCCAGGAATTCTATCTTATGATAAAAGAGATTGGTGAAACAGACGCGGTCTCTTTGCTGTCCAACTGTTCACCTGAACAGCTGGCTTTCTGCCTCGATCTCGAACTGTGGGAAAAATGGGATTTCAGGTTTGATCAGGCCTGCACTTGGCTTGACTATATTTTATCGATCGGCGAAGAGCATTTCTGGACTCATCTGCGAGAACTCGACTGGGAATTGATTCAACTGATTCTGCTAAATAGCATTGAAGTCGGGGGAGGCGTTGGAGAACTATCGACTGACGCCGAACGCCTGGGCGATTGGGACCACAGTATTGACAACCTCTACTTCATCACTTTCCGCGACAGCAAGCATGCCCGCCTCATGGGAACCCTGATTGACATCTTGTACCGACACGACCATCAGCTCTATATGGATCTCATGGAGGGGTGCAGATCAAGTATAAAAAGTGAACTTGAGGATCTCTGCTATCAGTTTAAAAGTGGCCGTCTCGCAGATCTGGGTTTCCCAGATTATGATCAGGCCATCGAAATCTACCTTCCCATTCCTCCCGAAGCATTTGCACTCAGTGATGGGAAATCAGCCATAACAGCCGATGTGTATGCTGCAGTCTTGTTGTCGTCTCCGGACAATGGCGGTGGAGATACCCTTCTTTCCCGCATCCTGCAGAGGAGTTCTTCCGTTGCCCTGCAGCAGGAACTTGGCTATCTTTTCAACTGTGCCCTTATTGCTGAAAACGGAACCATGCCAGATGATGATACGATCAGGATCATCAGTAATCGCGTCTACGGCTGGCTGAACATTGCCCTGGAGCACCTTGCTGGAAACAGCGAAGTCAAAGGGAGAGAAATTATTCACAAAGAATATATCAAGCGGATGTTCAGACTCGGCTGCGGGATAATTCATGAAGTCGTCCGCCTAGCCAAAACCGTCCAAAGTGACAACTATGCCACATCCAAGGCCCTACGGGGTTTTACTGCTCAGCGTCCCCGCTTCTATCGAGGTCTCGATCCAGACCATGCAGACGGCTATAGAGAATTTCAGACCATTGATGACGTTCGACGGGCAAAGGAATTTCTGGTTGCGGCAATAGCCGTACAAAAGACCAACTCACTCCCCTGACAGAAAATGACAACCTCATGAGGGCCACTGCAATGAACCGATCCTCCTTACTCTGTCTTGTGCTTTTTTCTTTAGCTTGCCCTGGCTGCGCCTTTATCAACGTAGACATGTTGAAGCCACTTCAGCCGCTTCAAGAGAAGGTAATCGAGGGAGATGGTACGCCAAAGATTCTTCTCATCGACATCACGGGCTTTGTCTCGGAACGAGATCAGGGGGCCAGCCAATTGAGCCAAGAGAAACCATCAACGGTCGCACTCGTCAAGGAAGCCCTGCAAAAGGCCGATACGGACAAGGAGATTGCCGGCATTGTGATGAGAATCAATTCTCCAGGAGGGACGGTTACCGCTAGCGACATCATCCACCATGAGATTCTCGCATTCAAGGCACGTCATCCTATTCCTGTCTACGCCAGTATTGTTGGGCTTGGGACGTCAGGCGGCTATTACGTTGCCACAGCAGCTGACCGCATCAGTGCTCATCCGACAGCAGTCACCGGCAGTATCGGCGTCATCCTGTTCCGGTTCAATCTATCTGGACTTCTTGCCAAGGTTGGCGTTGCTGAAGAGTCCGTCAAATCGGGGGATAAAAAAGATATTCTTTCCCCATTCAGAAAGACCACTGCCGATGAACAGCAGATCATCCAGGAGATCATCGACAGGCTGTATTCGCGTTTTACGGATGTTGTCCTGTCCCGACAGGGAAACCGCCTGACCAAAGAGTCCATCAAGCCACTTGCTGACGGGAGGATTTTTACGGCAGATCAGGCCCTGAACGCACAACTTATCGACAAAATCTGCTATCTGGAAGACGACATTGCCGACATGAAGCAACAACTCCAGATTCCGGAAGCGCGAATCATACGTTATTATCGTCCGGGAAGCTTTCAAAGCTCGATCTACTCGACAGTGAATGGGACAGCCGCCCCCACTGTAAATCTCGTAAACATCAATGCCGATGGTATCGACATGTTTCAGGGCACCCAGTTCCTCTACCTTTGGCAGCACTGAAGCAATTCTTGCAAACAGTCCACCTCTCAGTATAAAGAAAACTCGCTCGCCTTCATGCATCCAGTTCCGAGGTTCCAGTAATGACACAGTATCTCACTGTTATAGGCGCATCCATAACATGTGGAATCAGACTTATTGAGCGTCTCCAGGCACGGGACCAGCAGGTAGATGAACTGAAAACCGCCAAGATGAGGGTCGAAGCCGAATTGCACGATGCAATCTCCGCGTGTACATCACTTCAAACAACCATTGCTGAAATGGAGATTCGCCTTTTGGGTGAACGACAAATTGCGCAGGAGAAGCTGGCCATACTCAATGAAGCCCAGGCAAAACTCTCCGATGCATTTCAGGCATTGTCAGCCCAGGCATTACACAACAATAACCAATCGTTTATCGAATTGGCAAAGGCAACACTGGAAAAATTTCAGGAAGGGGCACGCAACGATCTGGAATCCCGCCGCATTGCTATTGACGAACTTGTTCGTCCGATGAAAGAGTCTCTCGAAAAGGTAGACCTGAAGATACATGAACTGGAAAAAACTCGGGCAACGGCATTTGACACCCTTGCGGAACAGCTCAGGACACTGGCCTCAAGCCAGTCCCAGCTTCAGGGCGAGACTGCCAGATTGGTGAAGGCATTACGGGCACCGAACGTGAGAGGTCGCTGGGGGGAAATCCAACTCAAGAGAGTGGTTGAAATCGCCGGAATGCTGAATTACTGCGATTTCTTCGAGCAGGAAAGCGTTACCGGCCCTGATGGGCGGCTTCGTCCCGATATGGTCGTAAAACTTCCCAGCGGGAGGAATATCATCGTTGATGCAAAGGCACCTCTGCAGGCATATCTGGAAGCGCTGGAAGTCAGTGATGATGATGAGAAAATACGACATCTGCAGGACCATGCTAAACAGATCCGTACCCATCTCGTAAAACTGAGCGCCAAAACGTACTGGGATCAATTCCAGCCAACTCCGGAGTTCGTCGTTCTCTTTCTCCCAGGTGAGACCTTTTTCAGCGCGGCACTGGAACAGGACCCCGCCCTGATAGAATTCGGTGTAGGGCAAAGGGTAATCCTCGCAACGCCAACCACCCTGATCGCTCTTCTCCGAGCAGTGGCGTATGGTTGGCGTCAGGAGCAGTTGGCTGAGAACGCGCAGGCCATCTGCGACCTGGGGAAAAATCTCTATGAGAGGATCGCTCATCTCGCCGGACATTTCGACGATCTCCGCAAAGGCCTGGAAAGGGCCGTAGAATCATATAACAAAGCCGTTGGTTCGATGGAATCACGAGTACTGGTAACAGCTCGACGATTCAAGGAAGTGGGTGCCGCTACCGGTCGCGATATCGAAATGGGAGCCGACATCGAAAAAATGCCGCGGGCACTGCATGTATCGCTCGCTAACACCACGGATGAGCCATAATCCTGATGGAGCAGTCCTCACCTGCGGAAATCATGCGCCACGCCTCTATACAACAACTCAAGTTTCTGTTATGCTACTTTACATCCATCACGAAGGAGGCAACTGGTCATGGCTGAAGAAGAACGCGGAATGGGGTCCGGAATGGTTCTGCTGTCATTTCTGGTCGGCGCTGCGCTGGCGAGCACCCTGGTACTTCTGCTCAAGCAGGGTGAAACGGAAAAGAATGAGACCTCTCAAGAAGATAGTCCTCTGTTCATCTGAACCCCATTGGACAGCACCCTTGAGCGCATCATAGCATTATTTTTTTCTTGCAAAGCCCCACCAACAGTGCTATAGAATGTCTTCTCAGATGCCGAAGTGGCGGAATTGGTAGACGCGCTAGATTCAGGTTCTAGTGAGGGTTCCCTCGTGCTGGTTCGATTCCAGTCTTCGGCACCACAAAATCAAAGGGTTACGGTTCGCTCCGTAACCCTTTTCGTTTATCTGATTAGCGACATCACACTTCCATCAGGCACGCTTACATCCGATCCCACATAAAGAAAAGGGCCATGCTTACGTCAACAAGCATGGCCCTTTTCTTTATGCGTAAGGCTTATTACTATTCTTCGCCCTTATGCAATTTGTATTCGATGCTATCGATAAGGGCCTGATAGGAAGCATCGATGATATTGTCAGATACGCCCACTGTTCCCCAGCGACTCTCCTTGTCCCCGGACTCGATGAGAACGCGTATTGCCGAAGCAGTCCCCTGGCCGGCCGGCAGGACACGTACCTTGTAGTCCAAAAGCTTGACCTCTTTCAGCTTGGGATAGAATTTTTCGAGAGCCTTGCGCAGAGCATTGTCGAGAGCATTGACCGGGCCATTCCCCTCCGCAGCAGTATGCTCGATCTTGCCGCCAACCTTGACCATGATGGTCGCCTCTGAGATCGGTTTCTGATCCTCATGCCGTTTCTCGTCGATCACCCGGAATCCGGTTACCGAGAAAAACTTCCGATGGGCGCCCAAGGCACGTTTCATGAGGAGTTCAAAGGAAGCCTCGGCACCCTCGAACTGATACCCGCGATGCTCCATCTCCTTGATGTTGTCAAGTATCTCAAGGGTGACGGGGTCTTTGCTGTCCAGATTGATATTGAACTCTTCTGCCTTGGCAAGAATGTTTGACCGGCCGGACAGATCGGAAACCAGAACGCGGGTGGTGTTGCCGACCAACTCGGGACGGATGTGCTCATAGGTCTCGGGATGGCGCTGGATGGCACTGACATGCACTCCCCCCTTGTGGGCAAAGGCAGCATTCCCGACATACGCCTGATGCTTGGGAGGAGAAAAGTTTGCGAGCTCATAGACAAAACGGGAGAGGTCCCTGAGTTTCCTGAGTTGCTCGTCGCTGATGCACTCCTTCTTCATTTTCAGCCTGAGCGCCGGGATAATGGAACAGAGATTGGCATTACCGCAACGTTCACCAAAGCCGTTGATGGTCCCCTGCACCTGAATTATTCCCTGGTCCACGGCATGGAGCGAATTGGCAACCGCGCATTCCCCGTCATTGTGGGTATGGATGCCAAGCGGTGTCTTGATCTCCTTCTTTACCGCCTTGATGATCTCCACCACCTCAAAGGGCATTGTCCCGCCATTGGTGTCACAGAGCACGATACAGTCCACATTGGCAGCTTCGGCAGCCTTGAGGGTCTGCATGGCATACGAGGGGTTGGCCTTGTAGCCATCGAAAAAATGCTCGGCATCGTAAAAGACCTCGGGAGCATGGCGTTTCAGATACTCCAGTGAATCGTGGATCAGCTCCAGGTTCTCATCCAGGGAGATCCTGAGGGCCTCACGGACATGAAAATCCCAGGTTTTGCCAAAGATGGTAATGGCATCAGGCTCTGCCTGGATCAGTGTTCTGATGTTCTGGTCCTTGTCAGGCGTCACCTTAGCCCGGCGGGTTGATCCGAAAGCCGCGATCTTGGCTCGATCAAGCTTTTCCTTCTTGATTTCCTTGAAAAAGGCTACATCCTTGGGGTTGCTCCCCGGCCAGCCTCCCTCGATATAGTGGATGCCAGCCTCGTCAAGCCGATGGGCAATACGGATCTTGTCCTCGAGCAGAAACGAAATGTCTTCCGACTGGGTCCCATCTCGCAACGTCGTATCATACAGCTTTACAAGACTCATGATCAGTCACCTTAATGAAAACTCTGGAATTGGGTGTAAAAATGCGGAAGTGCCGCCATGCCGCACTTCCGCACAGACATGTCAAGCAACCTTAGTTTCCGGCCAAACCAAAAGCATCGTGCAGTACCCTGACGGCAAGTTCGGTATACTTGGCATCAACGATTACCGAAACCTTGATCTCGGAGGTGGAGATCATCTGGATGTTGATACCTTCCTGGGCCAGGGACTGGAACATCTTTGTGGCAACACCGGCGTGGCTCCGCATGCCGACGCCGACGATAGAGATCTTGGAAATATTCTCATCGGTAAGAACTTCCTTGGCATTCACCTCGGCAGAGACTTCCTTGGTAATGGCCAACGCCCGCTTGAAATCAGCCTTGGTGACCGTAAAGGTAAAATCGGTGAATCCGTCTTCGCTGACATTCTGAACGATCA
>JACRPV010000204.1 GCA_016223015.1 Geobacter sp.
AACATCCATATGCATCCGACGGTCTTCGACATCCTGAGCGACGTGATGCCGCGGCATGGCATCACCAGCTTCCGCCTGTCGCGGGAGCGGCTCTCCGTCGACCTCTCGCTGTCCCGCCGCCGTCTGGTGGGAAAGACGGCCGATGCCTTCATCTTCGACCGGCTGGCAAAGCGCTGCCGGCCTGCCCTGGGACGGCTGGGGATCTCGCATGCAGTTGAGGTGAAGGGGCTTTTGAATTCGGGGCAGATGACCGAGGCGTACCTGCTGAAGGCGCTGGATCTGCTGCAGGAGGGGGTGACGGAGATCTACTTCCATCCCGGCTGCCACCCGGACGAGGAACTGCGCTACTGGATGCCCGATTACCGTCACGAAGAGGAGCTGGCAGCACTGGTCAGCCCGCGGGTGAAGGAGAGGCTGCAATCACTGGGCATTGCCCTGCGCAATTATCGTGGAGAAACCAAGCATGTTTAAGACGCTCGTGATCATGATCCTGGCGGTGACCGCCGGAACCGTCGGCGATATCCTGCTGGCCAAGGGGATGAAGGAGATGGGGGACCTCTCGGCCATGAATCTGCGCGGCATCCTCAATGTCGCATTCCAGGCGCTCACCACGCCGAAGCTGATCATCGGCACCGCCATGCTGGCAATCTTCTTCTTCCTCTGGCTGGCCGTCCTCTCCTGGGAAGACCTGTCGGTCGCCCTGCCGATGCAGGCCCTCAACTATGTGCTGGTGGCGCTTCTGGCCCAGTTCTACCTGGGCGAGCACGTGTCGCCGCTTCGCTGGTCCGGCATTGCCCTGGTCTGCGTCGGGGTGATGCTCATTACCAAGAGCAGCACCGCCTAAGCAGGTTGTTGAAAACGAAGTTTCAGCGTAGCTAAAAGCAGCCATCTCGCCGCCGTCCTCGAAAGCCGCCTTGTGCGGCGTGGCGCTGTTTATGCCCTGTGGGTACCACGCCTCCGCGGGGCTTTCTGCGGGTGCGACGATCTGACTATTTTTTATCAACCTGAAATTTCCCGGCGGAAACGAAAACGGGGGGCCAATCCTTTGGCTCCCCGTGTGTCTTCGCTGGCTCTCCCTGCTACTTCTCTGCGTCGTGCATCGCCTTTTCGAATTTATCCCTGGTAAACCCCTGCATCCTGATCTTGTTGCCGATGATCAATAGCGGCACCCCACGTTTCTGTTCCGGGACCCCCATCTCGTCGTAGATCTTCATCAGCTCTGCCATCTGCGTTTCGTCGGTGTCCACTTCGCGGTTGGAGAAGGGGATGTTGTTCTGGTGGAGATACTCCTTGGCTTCCGCGCAGTGCGGGCAGGTGGAGAGGGTGTAGATGACCACGGAGGGGTATGTCTGTGCCCCCTTGGCATGGGGGGCTACGATGGACTGGTCGGCCGGTTCCTGGGCCATGACCGTGGCGGCCAGAGCGGCAAAGAGCAGCAGGGTGCAGATGAAAATGTGCCGGTTCATGGGCAATACTCCTTTTGGTCTGTGGTCCCGTCGGTCAGGGGGCAGGTGTTTTCCCCGCGCTGACGATCAGTTTTCTGCGGATCAGCGAAAAGTGCAGCGGCTTTTCCTGGCCGGGTCGGTGGATGGTCAGCTGGACCGTGGTCCCTGCCTGGCCGCGCAGGCGGAATTCCACCATCTGCTTGAAGACGCTCCCCTTGGTCGGTTTGCCGTCGATGTGGGTGATGATGTCGCCGGCCTTGATGCCGGCCAGATGGGCAGGGCCGCCGGCAACCAGCTGGCGGACCACGATCTGGCCGTCGGCCCACGGGATGCCGTCGATGCCGACACCGCCGAAGTTGCGCGCACTGTCGGCAGCCCTGGCGACAGTCGCCCCGGACAGCATGCAGAGTATGAGGAAGAGAAAAAGTCTGGCCATGATTGCGGTATCATGATACCTCACCAGATGGCGCTGTCAAAGGAAAAAGGGGTCTGCAGCGCTGCTGCGGGATTGTGCCGGCAGGGGGGTATGCTACAATGGATGCATTGCGCACGGCTGGAGGCGACATGGGCGGAAGAAACAGGATAGGGGCGCTGCTTGCCCACGGCGAGGTCGGGGGAAGAACGGCGATTGCCGGATGGGTGCGGACCGTACGGGTCGGCAAGGAGGTTACCTTCCTGGCGGTCAATGACGGCTCTGCCCTGGCAAGCCTGCAGGTGGTGGTGGAGCCGGGCCTTGCCAATTACGAGGAGGTCTGCAGGCTGGGAACCGGCAGCAGCGTCAGGGTCAGGGGTGTCCTGGCCGCATCGCCCGCGGCGGGCCAGCGGGTGGAACTGCATGCCGACCGGGTTGAGATCGTCGGCGCGGCCGACCAGGAGTATCCGCTGCAGAAGAAGCGGCACAGCTTCGAGTTCCTCCGGACCATTGCCCACCTGCGGCCGCGGACCAACACCTTCGGCGCGGTGTTCCGGGTCCGGTCCGCCCTTGCCCAGGCCGTGCACCGCTTCTTTGCCGAGCGCGGCTTCCTCTATGTCCATACCCCGATCATCACTGCCAACGACTGCGAGGGGGCGGGGGAGCTGTTCCGCGTCACCACGCTCCCGCTGGAGTCGCCGCCGCTCGCACAGGGGCGGGTGGATTTCAACGCCGACTTCTTCGGCCAGCCGACCGGCCTCACGGTCAGCGGCCAGCTGGAAGGGGAGCTGTTCGCCCTTGCCTTCAGCGATATCTACACCTTTGGTCCCACCTTCCGCGCTGAGAACTCCAACACCCCGCGCCATGCTGCGGAGTTCTGGATGATCGAACCGGAGATGGCCTTTGCCGACCTCCTTGCCGATGCGGCCCTGGCCGAGGATTTCCTCCGCTATCTCTGCCGGTTTGTGCTGGAGGAGTGCGCCGACGACCTGGCCTTTTTCTGCGAGCACGTGGACAACACACTCCTGGAGCGGGTCCGGCGGGTGGCGGATTCTTCCTTTGCCATGATGGAGTATACCGAGGCGATCGCCCGGCTGGAGAAGGCGCCGGCGCCGTTCCAGTACCCGGTTTCCTGGGGGCTCGACCTGCAGACCGAGCATGAGCGCTACCTGTCGGAACAGGTGGTGGGGGGCCCGGTCTTCATCGTCAACTACCCCCGCGACATCAAGGCTTTCTACATGCGGCAGAACGACGACAGCAGGGCCGGTGCCGCCATGGACCTGCTGGTCCCCAAGGGGGGGGAGATCATCGGCGGCAGCGAGCGCGAAGAGGGCGACGATCTCCTGGTGCAGCGGATGGAGGAGACCGGTATCGACCAGGCCGGGCTCTGGTGGTACCTGGAGAGCCGGCGCTGGGGATCGTGCCCCCATGCCGGGTTCGGGCTCGGCTTCGAGCGGCTCATCATGTACCTGACCGGGAT
>JACRPV010000215.1 GCA_016223015.1 Geobacter sp.
CGTCCGGGTTGACTCCGGCATACGATTTTGAAATGCTCATTTCGCTTATGACAAACGTTCCTGTGTGAACAGTTGCGCCGAGCTTCAGCAAAGACGAGTTTGTTGAAGACGTGTAAAGCAGGGTCCATTTTGTTGTTGAGGCCTGCTTGTAATAATATTCCACGCCGGAATCTTTAAGGACGATCCTGATGTCATACTGCACGTTTCTTGTGTAGCTTCCCGGTGAAACCGGATTGGAGCCGTTTTCATCAATCCTTATAGTGCCGTTGTCGAAGTATATCGCATATGGCATCTGTGTGTAGTTGTAGTCTGTATTGTTATTCTTGAAGCCGAACATGCCATGCTGATTCCCGGAAGTATTCTGGGGCAGTATTCTTGCCTGGTAAGTCAGGCGCTCTTCTCTTGCGTAATCTTTCTTACTGAATAGATACCTGTTGCCCCATGAACCGGTTCCGACAATGGTAAGACCGTTATTTTGCGTGACGCCGCTGCTGAAGAGCCATTCATTACCGTCAATAACGGTACCGGCGAAATCATAAGCTGATTTACCTGCTATCCATTCGTAACTGTAAATGGCGAAATCGTCTTTTGACTTGCTGCCGTCTAATGAGCTGGTCCATACGCCGTAGCTTGCAGCTTCCTCCCCGAAAGTATACGGCCCCCCGGCATTCGCCTCAGGAGGATTATTGACTAAAACGGTTACGGTTGTTGTAGCCTGTGTCATTTGGAGCGCATTATCGTAAACGCGGAGGGTCACCGTGTAGACACCGGGCGCCGAATATGTAGTATTCACCTTAGAGCCTGTCGCATTTATCTGTATGCCGTTTGATGCGTCAAAGTCCCATTCATATTTATAGATGGCGAAATCATCCGTTGATTTGGAGGCGTCGAGCGTTACGCTCCATGCGCCGTTGACCGCGTTGCCTTCATTCAGCACGTAAGGGCCGCCGTGATCGGCAACGGGAGGATTGGAGTCGTCGACAGCGGCGGTTGTGGCGCGGCTGTGCGACATGCCTGCATTGTCAAATACGGTCAGGTTAACGTTATAATTGCCCGTCGCATTATAGTAATGCCTTATTGCCGACCTGCCGCCTAAATACGTGCCGAGATCGTTGAACGTATTGGCCCTGCCGAGGGTATGTACGACCACAGGCTTTGTGGAGGTAATGTGCTGGGAAACGCCTCCTCCTGCAAGATGCCAGTATTCATCGGCATTGAGCGTCTTAACCGTCCCATTTGCGTCTACAACCGTATTGTCATAAAGGGCTAATATTACTGCTCTGTCGACGAGAGTGTTGAGGTAGAACTCCTGCCCCTTCTTGCCGGAGGCAAAAGAAACGTCATCACCCATGTTTATCAACG
>JACRPV010000216.1 GCA_016223015.1 Geobacter sp.
AAATTAGGCAAGGAAGCCGGCGTCGAGAAAAAAAGAGACGAACCCAATAAAGAATAACGGAGGGCGAAATGGCAGAGAAAGAACAAGAAGTCCAGGCGGAAGCTGCGCAGGCAACGGCAGTCGTGGCAGAACAAAGCCTTCTGGACAAGATCATTTCCGATGGACGCCTTGCCCGGGAGGAGAGCCAGCGCGAGTTTGCAAAGGATGTTATCGGCGAATTCGTTTCCCAGATCATGGACGGGGCCATAACGGTTTCCAAGAATACCGAAGCCATGATCACGGCCAGGATCAGCGCCATTGATACGCTGATTTCGGACCAGCTCAATGAAATCATGCACCATCAGGATTTTCAAAAGCTCGAGGGTTCCTGGAGAGGGTTGTCCTATCTGGTCCAGCAGAGTGAAACCGGGGAAAGGCTTAAACTCAGGGTAATGAACGTGTCCAAAAAAGACCTTTTGAAGGACATGGAAAAAGCATCCGAATTTGATCAGTCCACCCTGTTCAAGAAAATCTATGAAGAGGAGTTCGGCATGTTCGGCGGAGCATCCTACGGAGCCCTGATCGGAGACTATGAATTCGGCAAGCATCCCCAGGACCTGTCCCTTCTCGAAAAAATTTCACAGGTTGCGGCCGCTGCCCACGCGCCGTTTTTATCGGCGGCAGCACCGGAAATTTTTAATTTTGACAGTTTCACCGAGCTGGGTGAGCCGCGGGATCTGACGAAGATATTTCAGAGCGTGGATTATGCCAGGTGGAAATCCTTCCGCGACTCCGAGGATTCGCGATATGTGGCCCTGGCAATGCCCCATATTCTGATGCGCCTTCCCTATGGCAAGGCAAACGTGCCGGTGGAGGCCTTTGATTTTGAAGAACGGGTGGATGGCACCGATCACAAGAAGTATCTGTGGGGCAATGCCGCCTATGCCCTGGGAGCCCGCCTGACCGATGCCTTTGCCAATTACCACTGGTGCGCGGCCATCCGGGGCGTGGAAGGCGGCGGTCTGGTTCAGG
>JACRPV010000219.1 GCA_016223015.1 Geobacter sp.
ACGACATTGAGGACAACCGTTCTATGCATGGAGTTGCGCCTTGAGCCAGCTGAGTTCCCGGATGATGGAGTCCGTCACCGATTCGCCACGAAGAGAATCCGGCAGCACGCTCCAGGTATAGGTCTCCACCTCCAGGAGCAGATCCGGCCCGATCAGGGGGAGGAAGTCGGCCAGGAACCCCTGGGTCGTACCGAGCGGGCCAGAACCGTCCAGATGGATCGGCAGGTGAAAATGGCAGCGCCATTCGTCTTCTCTCCGGACGGCATGCCCGGCAAGGGCCTCACCGATATCGGCATGGCGCGACAACCGGCCGTCGCCCCCTTTCACCATCACCTGATGCAGATAGCACGGATCGTCGAAGCTCTTCAGCAGCGGGGCATCGGCACCGTTCAGCCGCAGGGCCGAAGAAACCTGGACCTTTGCCAGCGGCACCTCCGCTTGAGCGAGCCGGCGTAGCGATTCCGACGGCTCTTCGAAGCCGACAGCCTGATGGCAGCAGTCATAGCAGATAGCGAGATGCCGGCGAAGCCGCGGAGAAAAGGCGATGCCGTCGAAGAACCGGCAGACCTCGTCGGTGGTCTCCAGCAGGCAGCCCGGCTCGGGTTCCAGCGCCAGCAGGATATCCTTCCCCTGCCGGTCCGCAATCACGGAGAGATGGGTCAGGACCGATTTCAGATGTTTCCGGATCGTCGGCAGATCGCTCCGGCCGACCACCTTCCTGAAGGCAAGGGGTACGGTGGAGATGGAGCCGGCAACGCCTGCCGGCAGCAGGGCTGCAAGCAGGTCGGCCAGGCGGATGGTATAGGCGGCCCGCTCGGGGCTGCGCCAGTCCGGGAGATAGACCCCCTCCTTGATCCGGCCGCCATGGAACGCACCAAAGGGAAAGCCGTTGATGGTCGGGACAAAGCAGCCCTCTTCGTCGAGCCAGTCGGCAAAGGCGCTCAAGCGGTCCGGGGTCAGCTCCGCTGCCGCGCGGTTCGACAGCCGCAATCCGACGGGAAACGGGCGTCCCGGCGAGAAAGCCGACTTGATCGCCGGGACGTGCGCCTTGAGCGCGGCAAAGGCCTCGTCCCAGGCCTCGCCGGGGTGGATATTGGTGCAGTAGGTGATCAGCCGATCCGGAATTTGGGACATTGGGAAAGAAACGCCTTGGGGTTGTCGTAAAAGACCGTGGCAATCGCGTCGGCCGGGTGTCCGCGCCGGCGCATCTCGTTGGCGCATTTCAGGACCGAGAGCGGATCGCTGACGCTCCAGTCGGCAGAGGAGTTGATGCAGATCCGCTCGGTGCCGTAGATCTCCACCGCATCGATGGCCCGTTCCGGGCTCCCCTTGGAATTCGGATAGAGGGTGAGCCCGTACCAGAAGCCGTTATCCCTGATCTCCCGGATGGTATGCTCCTCGGCATGGTCGATCAGCACCCGGCAAGGGTCGATCCGCGGCTCACTGCGGATCATGTCCATGATGATCCGCGTCCCCTTCAGTTTGTCCTCCAGGTGCGGGGTGTGGATCAGCAGCAGCTCGTTCCGCTCGGCAACCATCTCCAGATGCTGCTCCAGTACCCGGATCTCGTTGCGGCTGTTCTTGTTCAGCCCCACCTCGCCGATGCCGATGGCCGTGGGCGCATCGAGAAATTCCGGCATGATGGCCAGCACCTCTTCGGCCAGGGTGAGATTCTCCGCCTCCTTGGCATTCAACCCGATCCAGCAATAGTGGGCAATGCCGAAACGGGCGGCCCGTGCCGGTTCGGTGACTGTCAGCTGATGGAAATAATCGCGGAAGCTTGCCGCGCAGCTACGGTCGAAACCGGCCCAGAACGCCGGCTCGCTGACCGTGTGGATGCCGCTGACGGCAAGCTTGAGATAGTCGTCTGTGGTCCTGGAGACCATGTGGATATGGGGATCAATCGCCTGCATCGGGCTCACCTTTCCAGGCGCCGACCGCCTTCAGCCCGACGGCGCTCTCCAGAGGTTCGGTGGAGAGATCGCTGAATACCATCTGGATCGCCGCGGCGCGGTTCCCGCTGCTGCCGTCCAGGAGCGCAAGGGCCTTGGCAAAGGCCTGGTAGCGGAAATCCTGCCGTGCCTCCTCTGCCCCGTCATGGCGGTCGATCCGGTCGAGAAACGAGGCGATATCCAGGAGCCGCGCACGGTTTTCGATGAAGTAGAGGTCGAGGATGGCGCTCGCGTCAAGGGGCCGGTATGGAGCGGTCATGGGCATTCTCCCGTGTCGGTGGCAATGAAGGTGCCGGGGCGTTCGTCAGGGGCACGACAGCTTCTGGCTGAACGCTCGGCCAGAAGCACCATGCAGCGCTTCATCAGCTGCGTATCGATCCCGTGGACCTCCACCTTCCGGCCGATCCCCTCCAGGAGGGGTATGGTGAGCTCCCCGCCAAGATGCTCCCGGAAATCGCGCAGGGCCTTTTCCACATCCAGCCAGGCGAGCGACGGATGGTAGAGGGCAAAGCCGAGGTCCTCCAGCAACAGGAGAATCCGGTGCAGGTCGATCTCGGACAGCAACCCGCACTGCCTTGAGTAGAGGGAATCAAGGGCAATCCCGATGGCCACCGCCTCGCCATGCCTGAGGGCGCCGTCGGTCAGCTCTTCCAGTTTGTGGGCATTCCAGTGGCCGAAATCCAGCGGCCGGGACGAGCCGCTTTCGAAAGGGTCGCCGCTGCAGATATGTTCGAGATGGAGCTCGGCGCAACGCACGATCATCCGCTCCATCGGCTCGGAGGCAGCCCGCGCCAGCTCGCGACGGGAGGCAAAGAGCGCATCGAAGAACGCCCGGTCGCGGATCAGCGCCACCTTCACCGCCTCGGCCATCCCGGCCCTCATCTCGCGGAGAGGCAGGGTGCGGAGGAACTCGAAATCGTTGACCACGGCAAAGGGGGGAGCAAAGGTGCCGAGGAAATTTTTCCGGCCAAAGGCGTTGACGCCGTTCTTCACCCCGACGCCCGCATCGTTCTGGGCAAGAACGGTGGTCGGCATCCGGATGAGCCTGACCCCGCGGTGCGCGGTGGCTGCCGCGTATCCGGCAACGTCCAGCACCGCGCCGCCGCCAATGGCGATGATGAACGAATGGCGGCAGAGACCATGCCGCTCCACCAGGGCGTGTATCCGCTCCACCTCCAGCGGTTCGCGTTTGCAGATCTCGCCCCCCCGGACAACGAAGGGAGGGGCAACGAACGAAAGCCCCGGAAGATGCCGTTCGCCATAGCGGCAGATCCGTTCCAGAAGTTCGGGCTGCAGACGCGCCACCTCCGAATCGATCACCACCAGGGCGCGGTTGCGCGCGCTCCCCCCCTGCCCGACCAGGTCGGCGAGCAGCGGGTTTTCCCTGTCGAAAACGTTGCGCGAGAACACTACGGGATAGCTGTAGTTGACGCTGAACTGCTGGTAGATCGTCTGCATGGTCGTCCCAGCAGGTCGTTGAAAAAACAGCCATCTCGCCGCCGTCCTCGAAAAGCCTCCTTGTGCGGCGTAGCGCTGCTACGCCTCCGCGGGGCTTTGTGCGGGTGCGACGATCTGACCGTTTTTGAACAACCTGAGTTTTCAAACAAAGTGACTACAGGCCGCGGTGGATGATCTCCAGGGCTATCGTCGCATAGCTGGTGACGAGGTTCGGGTCCTTTTCCCAGAAACGGCCGGTCTGATTCACCCAGGAACCGTCCTCGCGCTGCAGGTCAAGGAGGCGCTTGGCGAGGTCCTGGCGCCAGTTGACCCTGGTGCCGTCCTTGAGGGTCAGGGTTTCGATCCCGGCAGCGGAGAGTGCCTTGGCCATGGTATGGTAGTAATAGTAGAGCCCTTCCTGCTTCATACCCGGATTCTCGTCCAGGGTATAGTTCCGTGACAGCCATTCGATGACCGCCTTGACCCGTGGATCGTTCCGGTCGACCTGGGCATAGATGAAACTCAACAGCCCTGCATAGCTCATGCTGCCGTAGGAGCGGAGCGCAACCTTTCCGTCAGGCTGCTTCTGCTCCCCTGCCTTGCTGTTTTCGGGAAAATAGACGAACCCTCCCCGGTTGGCCGGGTCGTCGCTCGCCCATTTCTGGTCGTTGGAGCCGGGGAGGTTCTGGCAGCGGCTGATGAACTGCTGGGCCGCCTTCCAGTTGAGATCCTTGGCGTCCGGATCGTTGGCCAGGTCGCTCTTCAGATAGCGGCTGTAATAGAGCGCCTCCAGGGCAAAGGTGGTGTTGGCCAGATCCGAGTGCTTGTAGGTGCCGCCGTAGCCGATGCCGCCGTCGAGCGGATCGTCCCCTACCCCCTTGGTGCCGAAATCGTCCTGCAGTCCGACGAGAAACTTCCGCCCTTTTCTGAGCAGCGGCTCATAGTCCGGGTTGTTGGCGACCAGCAGCGCCATCATGGAGATGGAGGTGTTGTAGTTGGCAAGGTCTTTCCCATAGATCCCGCCGTCCGGCCTGGCGCAGGAGACAAGGTAGGCATAGCCGGACTTTACCTGCGGCTCGAATTTCTTCAGGTAGTAGCGGGAAGGATCGCCCTGGAATGCGGTGAGCGCCAGAGCGGTCAGGGCCGGGTATTCGGGCTGGGCCCAATACCCGCCGGGCTGCTGTTTCGCGGCCAGCCAGGTAAGCCCCCGACCAATGGCGTTTTCCAGCTCCAGCTTCAGAGAGAGGTCGGGTTTCGACCGGGCAACCACCTTGTCGGCAGCAACGGAAGCCAGGGGCAGGAGGCAGAGCAGGGATACGATACAAAAGATCGTCACTTTTTTCATGGCAGAGGCTCCCATCGTTATTTGATCGCCCTGATCACCAGAGTAACCGGCGTTCCGACCGGCGGGACCGTTCCTTCCTTTACGAACCAGATCTTGTCGCTCTCGCCACCGGCAGATGCGTTGTCGACCATGGCAACGGGATCGTGGAACACGGCAATGATCGACCCTTCGGCCTGGGCCGCGAAACGGCCGCTCGAGACCACGGAGCCGGTAAAGACCCAGCGCAGGTCCGTCAGGTCGCGGTTCACGCCGTCAACGGTCTTGACCATCCACTGTTCCGGCTTGATTGGGGCGCCGGATGGCAGATGGATGGAGAGTGCGACCGGATCGCCTTTGGGTGTTTCCGGCGCCCCCTGGAACGCCAGCGGCGTCGATGTCCCCTCGATGCCGAGCAGCAGGCAGGCGACCTGCAGGTTATACGGTTCAACCCTGGTGCGAAGCAGGCTTTCGTGGGTCTTGCCGCCGGTCCGGACCAGGACGTACTCCAAAAGCCCTTTGTCCATGTTGACTTCGGCAGGGAACGAAACGGTCCGCTCATTCTTGTTGATCATGATATCGCCGACCCGGTAGAGGCCGGGCGCCACCTGCTCCACCGGGGAAACGCGGAAGGTATGGCGGTCAGGCAGTTCGCCGGGCTGCGGTGGCGGCGGCATCATGCCGGGCAGGGGCGCAGTGGCCGGTGCAGGGGGAGATTCCGCATACGCGGAGGTCAACAGTCCGCTGATCAGGATCAGCAGTAATGCAGCGACGGTTCGTCTCATGGCGACTCCTTGGTAACGTGCATGGAAACTTGTACCATTGTTGCATAGCACTGGCAATTGTCAAAAGGGCTCCACAAGGGGGAGCAGCCATCCTCCTCCCTTGTGGAGCCCCATCCATCCGATGCACGGTGCGATTCGCACCGCCTGGGAAATCAATTGACGCGGCGTCGCCGTGCGTACAGCCCAAGGCCGACCAGGGCCGAACCGAGCAGAACAAAGGTCGACGGTTCGGGGATCGGGGCCGGGCCGCTCGTTTCGATGTCCAGCGTTGTCCAGTAGTAAATGGAATCATTCAGCATTTCATACGTCATCAGATCCGGGTCTGTATACCAGGCATCGGTATGGGTCAAATAATCCGTTGATGGCGCCGCGTCGGCAACAATGAAATTCACCGTAGCACTCTGGCCAGCCAGGAGCGAGAACGTCCACCCCATCGCAACAGCTGTGTCGGCTGGGTCAGCATTGATCGAACCGTCGAGTGAACCCAGCATGAAGCTGGAAATCAATGAATACGGATCGGCAATCTGATACTGATATCCGGGTGTACCGACAATACCGCCGAATTCTGGATCAAACCCGGTCCCGTACAGGTTGATTTCATTGTCGATGAATGAAAGAACCGAATATGTGCCCGGCGCTGTGTAGTTCCGGGTGATGGTGCCCAACCCCGTAAAGGACCCGTCATTGAGATCGACCAGAGTGCTGGATCCGTCAACGATCTCATTGAGATACAGGTAGGAGTTTGTTACCTCAAGAGCCTGCGCTGTAGTTGCTGCGAAAAGCAACAGACCACACATGACAGTGATGACCACATTTTTCATAATTCAATTCTCCTTTACGTATGATGGGCTGGACAATGCAGTCCCATGCAGAATCTGATCAAAAGAGCGAGACCGGTTTTGCCCATACTACCTTCGAGCTGCAGTAGCCGGAGGCTGCCGGAGCCAGCGACTTCTCCATCCGGTAGTAATAGGTGACTCCGTTGGTAAGTCCGGAGTCGACGAAGACCGGGTAGAGGTTGGTGTAACCGCTCCGGATCTTGGTGAAGCCGGAGTTTGGACCAGTGGTGCTCCGGTAGATGTCGTACAGGGTGGTCGGCGTATGCTCGGTCACCGACCAGTTGAGCTGGACCAGACCGGTCTTTGCCCTGGCAACGAGCGTGGTGAGACAGAGCGGGGTGCTGACCGAAACAATAGCTGTATCGGAGCCGCTGCCGCCGTCGCCGTCGCGCACCGTGACCGTCACCTGGAAGCTCCCCGGCACGGCATAGGTATGGCTGAGGTTGAAGGTCTTGTCAGGGTTGAGCGCCAGCGGCACCTGACCGCTGCCGTCACCGTAGTCCACCGTGGCTGTCCAGGCATCGGCCCCCGGATCGGTGAACGAGCCGGACGAGGTGAATGTCCCACCGCTGGCTATGGCAGCGTCGGGACCGGCATTGACCGTCGGGGCCAGGTTGCCCACCGTCACCAGGGCGGTGTCGCTGCCCGTGCCGTTGTCGTTGTCGGTGACGGCGACCGTCACGGTGTAGGCCCCGTTCTGCGGATAGAGGTGGCTCAGGGCAAAGGTCTTGTCCGGGTTGAGCAGGAGCGGCTGCGGTCCGCTGCCGTCGCCGTAGTCCACCGTGGCAGTCCAGCTGGTGGAACTGCTGTCGGTAAACGATCCGCTGCTGGTAAACTGGCTCCCTTCGGGCAGCGTGGCATCCGGACCGGCATTGACGACCGGGGCCGCGTTATTGATCAGAACGGCCACGGTGTCCGACCCGCTGCCGCCGTCGGCATCAGCCACCGTCACCGTCACGGTGAAGGCACCGTTGGCGGCGTACGTGTGGGCCAGGGCAAAGGTCTTATCCGGGTTGAGCAGGAGCGGCTGCGTGCCGCTGCCGTCGCCGTAGTTGACCGTGGCGGTCCAGGAGTCGGCGCCCGGATCGGTGAACGTGCCGCTGCCCGCATAGGAACGGGTACTGTTGAGCGTGACGTCGGGACCGGCATTGACCAGAGGAGCCACGTTCGTCACCGTAACTTGAGTGGTTGCCGAACCGGTGGCGCCGTCCTTGTCGGTAACGGCCATGGTCACGGTATAGGAGCCGTTCTGCGGATATGGATGATTCAGGCTGAAGCTCTTGCCGGAAAGTGCCAGCGGCTGCACGCCGGTGCCGTCGCCGTAATCGACGGTCGCGGTCCAGCTGTCAGCACCCGGATCGGTGAAGGAGCCGGACCCGAGATAGGTGCTCCCCTCGGGGATGGTCGCCGGTGCCGGAGCAGTGACCAGAGGCGCCACGTTCAGCACCTCCACCGTGGCCGTAGCCACCGCTTCGAGGCCACCGTCGGAAACCTTGAGGCGCACTGTAAAGGTGCCATTATCGGGCCGGCTGAAGGTCGGGCTGATACCGGCGGTTTCAAAGCTGCCGTCGTTGTCCAGGTCCCACGCATAGGTAAGCGGATTGCCGTCCGGGTCGGACGACGCACTGCCGTCGAGGGTAACCGTCCCACCTTCGCTGACGGTATACGGGCCGCCGGCATTGGCCACCGGCTGGTTGTTCTGCCGGATGGTGACCGTGGTCCACTTGATGTCGGACAGCTTGTCGTTGTTGGTGTTCAGGACGCCGTTGTCATAGACCTTCAGGCCGATATTGTAGGTGCCGGGAGCATTCCAGGCAAAGGTCGGCCCGGCGCCTGTGGCATCGGCGAAGTTGTACGGGTAGGCCCCGTCAAGCTCCCATTCATAGGAGGTTATGAAATCGGTAGGATCGATGTCGTACGATGTGCTGCCGTCAAGCTGAACCGGAATGCCGACATAGCCGACATACGGCCCGCCAGGGTCTGCCACGGGCGGATGCGGCGGGATTGCGACTACGACAGTAATCGAATTGGTATCGAACTTCGGCGGCTCGTTGTTGTCGGTGACCCGCAGGGTGACCGTGTAGGTCCCCAGCTGGGTGTAGGTATGGGTCGCGGTCGGCTGGTCGCTGCTGTATTCGTAGACGCCATCGCCGTTGATGTCCCATTCGTACTTGACGATCTTGCGGAACGGGTCGAGGTGGTAGGACTTGGAACCGTCGAGCGTCAGCGGCCAGTCGACACCCCAGACCTTGTTTTCGCCGGCAACCGCCACCGGCGGCAGCACGAACAGGGTCTTGGTCAGGATGATGACCCCCCAGGCAGTGCGGAATGCGCCTTCCACCCAGTGGGTGCCGGTATCGGTTCTCCCTGCGGTAAACATGCCGTTGGCATCCTGCTGGTTGACGATGGTGCGCGCCAACCCGCGGGTCGGGTCGTTGTACCAGTCGAGGGCGTACTGCGTCCCCTCGCCCAGGATGGTGATCTCCTTCGGTTTGGCAGTGCGCATGGCCTTGGCAAGGGCGTAGAGGGCATAGTAATTGCCCGAGCCGTTGTACCATCTATCCCAGTAGGAGGCGAGGAAGTTTTCCACCTGTTTCCAGCGCATGTCGGTGGTCGGTATCTTGTCGAACGCCACCTGGGCAAGACCGGACGGCGTCGTGGCAACATCGTTGCCCGCACTGGTATAGCCGTAGCCGTTTCCGTCGCTGCTTCTGCTGTAGGCAAGCCAGATTATGTTCCGATCGCGGACCCACTGGGGAACCTTGATCCATCCCTGTTCCTCGGCAGCCTCGAAACCGAGGGCCGCCCACTGGCTGGCGGAGTTGTCCGCCTGGCCTTGCCAGCCATAGCGCCAACCGCCGGCACCATAGCCCGACACGTCGTCACCCTGGCCCCAGTAGTACATCTCGGCCATGTCAGCAACGATGTCGCGGTAACTCCTGCCGACAATGCCGCTTCCGCCGGTCTCGGCCTTCAGGTTCGGTGTCCCGGAGGCGACCAGTGCCATCATCACCTGCCCGCCCTCGTAGATCGGACTGCCGGAATTGACCTGGAGGCCATAGCCGTTACCGTTGACATCGGGGTCGCCATAGGCCTGATCTGCGATCGCCGCGGAGTTGAGGGTGGTCAGCATGTACTGCATCCCCTTCCAGACATCTTCCACATAGGGATCGCTGCTGAAGTCGCCCACTTCGAAATGTCCGTTGATCTCCATGGAGTGGATGGCGGAAGCGGTCGGTGAAGAGTAATACCCCGTCGTATAGCCGCTGCTCTGCCAGCTGCCGTTGCTGCGGTTCTGCATCGTATGCACGTACCAGAGTGCATCGTCGATCGCCTTGTTCACCTCGACGCTGAGCGTCTTGGAGCGGATGATGATCGGGTAGAGATCGGACGAAGTCCTGCCGTCGGCATCGGTGACGGTGATCCGGGCCGTGATCGGCGTCCCCTCGGCAGCGGTATACGTATGCTTTGCCGAAAGATTGTAGCTGTCGGTCACCGTTGCAGGAGTGGAAGAAGTGCCGTCGCCGAAGTCCCAGACATAGGTGATCGGTGCCGTGCCCGATTTCACCACTGCCTTGAGGATCACCTCTTCACCGCTCCAGGTGTCGTGCGGCACTTCAATGCCGCCGGAGAACTGCCAGGGGGCGGTGATGACCAGCGGGCCGGCAGCGACCGACAGGGTCGACGCCGCGGTACTGCGCTGCCCCGCACCGTCGGTGACGGTCAGCTGCACAGGGTAGGTGCCGGCCTGCGTAGGCATAAGGACCGGTTTCTCACCGGCGGTCTCGATAAAGATATCTGTCGAGAGAACGACGTTGTCTACCGTAAAGGTACCGGAGCTGTAGGTGGTGACGCCGACCTTGAAGGTAGAGGCTGCCGGAACGTAACTCGAATCGTAAAGCAGCTTCCATGCGGGTTCAGAAGCCGGCTTGTAGTAATAACCGGCACCGGCCGGGGTGCCGGAAGCAGATTGTTTCAGTTCGATCTTGACGTCGTAGGCCGTATTGAACGAGTAGGAACCGAAACTGCCGCGGCTGGCGCCGCTTTCGTAAACATAGAACGTGCCGTTGTTGAAATAGAGCGCATACGGCATCTGGGTATAACTGTAATTGGTACCGGTGTCCTTGAATCCGAACATCAGGTAGCCGCCGTTGGCCTGTCTTACCTGCCCCGTCACCCGTGCCGGACCGTTCAACGCGTAATCGTTTTTGCTGAACAGGTACCGGGTTCCCCAGCTGGAGTAGCCGACAATGCTGATGGCATCGCTCTGGGTTACCCCGGCAACAGGATAGAGCCATGTGTCCGGATCGATGACGGTACCGGCAAACCCGTCCTGCATCAGGATGTTGGGAGTCCCGATCTGCCAAGAATACGAGGCAATACCGTAGTCGTCGGTCGACCCTGAGCCATTGAGGCGAAGCGGCACGCCAACCGTGCTCGCATACGGCCCTCCGGCATTGGCAACCGGTGCATTGCCGACGACAACCGATACCGTGGCGGTGGCGGTGGCAGTCTGCAGGGCCGCGTCCTTCACGGTCAGGGTGGCGGTATAGGTGCCGGTCGCGGTATAGGCATGGATCGGCTGAGCCCCCTTGCCGCTGGTGCCGTCGCCGAAGTCCCACGCGTAGGAGAGGATGCCGTTGTCGTCGATGGACCCCGTGCCGTCGAAGGCGATCGGCATGTTCGGTTCGGAGAAATACGGCCCGCCGGCATGGGCGACCGGTGCGCCGGTCGAGACCACCGAGGCGGTCGTTGTGGCGGTATGGGTCTGGTTGGCGTGGTCCGTGACCTTGAGAGACACGGTATAGGTGCCGGGAACGGCATAGGTATGGGTGGCGGTCGCGGTCGTCACCACTGCCGTGCCGTCGCCGAAATTCCACTCGTACTTCCAGATGCCGACGTCATCCGTGGACGCAGCGGCATCCACGTTGATGGTCCAGTGTTTGTTGACGACCTGGTCTTCGTTCACGGTGTAGGGACCACCGGGATTCGCTACCGGCAGGGCATTCCCCGAGGTGGTGACGGTGGTCGCCGCCGTATTGCTCTGGCCGGCACGGTCGATGACGGTCAGGGTGACAGTGTAGGTGCCGACGCCGGTATAGACGTGGCTCGGCTTCTGGCCGCTCCCGAGGGCGCTGCCATCGCCGAAGTTCCACGAATAGGATTCGATTCCCGTGTCGTCGGTGGTGCCGGAACCGTCAAAGTAAACGGTCCACCTGTTCTGGTTGGCCAGGGTCTCGTCCAGGAGATACGGACCGCCCGGATCGGCCACCGGCGGGGTACCCTTGGCCGCAGTCACCGGGGCAGCAGCCGTGGCGGTCTGCCCGACCTTGTCGGTCACCTTGAGGGTTGCCGTGTAACTCCCCTCGCCATAGAGGTGGGTCGGGTTCGCGCCGGTCCCCCGTGATGTCACCTTGAGATTGTCGAACCGGGCGTCCTAATAGTACGTGGAGAAGCCGACCCTGCCGGTGGGCAGGCTGGACTCGCTGACCACGAGCATCAGCGAACCGTCCAGGTAGCAGCGGAAGCTGCTGCCGTATGCCTCGACCTTGAGGTGATACCAGGTGTTCAGTTGCGGAACGAAACCGAGCCCCACCGAGGCGAGGTTTGACGCGCCGCCGTTGATCCAGCGGTAGAAGAGCATGTCATTATAGCCCCTCCCCCTGAAGATCAGTTCGTAGTGGTTGTTCTGGTCGATGCCGCGGAAGATGAGCTGGGCTTCCTGACCGGTACCGGCCAGAAGCATCACATCGGCCTCCACCGTGTAGTCGCCCGACTTGGCGTTGCCGGTCAGGGTATCGGAGCGGTCGATATTGGCGTTGGTCTGCCGGTAGCTGCCGTTATCGACCGTCCAGGTCCCCTGGAGCGGGTTCCAGCCAATGGTATTGCCGTCGGTGAAATCGTCGGCAAGGCCATCGCCGAAATCCCACTCGTAACTGGCGATGCCGCCATCGTCGCTGGATGCGGAGCCGTCGAGCACGACCGAGTAGCGGCCGCTGCTCGCCTGGGCCTCGCCGACCGAGTAGGGTCCGCCGGCATTGGCCACCGGCAGCGCGCCGAGCGCCTTCACTATCGCAGTATCGGTTGCTGCGTGGCCGTCATTGTCGGTCACCGCCAGGCTGGTCAGGTAGCGATCTTCGGTGACAAAGGGATGGGAGACCGACGCATTGGCAGCGGTCCCGCCGTCACCGAATTTCCAGGCATAGGCTGCGATGGAGCCGTCGGGATCGTAGGAGAAGAGACCGTCGAGCGATGCCGGCGAGCCGACGGCCACAGACTGGGCCTTCGGGTTGACGACCGCGAAGGGGGCCCCCGCCACCTTGGTGGCAACCGGCGGAGCTGCTGCCGACAAGAGGCTCGAGCGGGTGCCGCCGGGGCTGATCGCGGTCCGGGTGCCAAAGGTGCCGTCCCCGTTGCCGGGATAGAACCAGAGCCTGTTGTTGGAACCGTAGTTCCCCATGACGATGTCCACCTTGCCGTCATTGTTCAGGTCGTAGGCATCTATCGCATTGTGGTAGTTGTCCGTATCCAGGGTCGGCACCAGGACGCCGGCCAGGAAGGTGCCGTCGCCGTTCCCCTTGAAGAAATAGGTGTCGCCGTTGGAGCTGCCGCCGACGATGATGTCCGTCTTGCCGTCGTTGTCGAAA
The DNA here is from genome assembly GCA_016223015.1 of Geobacter sp. Taxonomy (GTDB): domain Bacteria; phylum Desulfobacterota; class Desulfuromonadia; order Geobacterales; family DSM-12255; genus Geoanaerobacter. The sequence continues at coordinate 12,982 of JACRPV010000219.1, forward strand.
TCCGCGGCTGCCAGGGCGTAGTTGTCGTTTGCCGAGGTTGTGGCGGTGCCGACCACGCCGCCGGTGAATCCGCCCGCTCCGTTGCCGCGGTAGACCCAGACATTGTTGGTGCCGTAGAAGGAGACGGCGAAGTCGAGGTTGCCGTCGCCGTTGAAGTCGGCAACGTCGAGCCCGCGGCCGGTGCTGGGAAGGGTTATGGTCGACCGGGTGGTCCCGCCCTTGCCATCGTTCAGGAACAGAGCAAGGACGTTGGTGTTGCCGTTGGCGATGAAGTCCGACAACCCGTCGTTGTTGAAATCGCCGGCCGCCATGTCCATGATATAGCCGCTCGGGTTCGGATGGGTGCCGACAACGCCGCTGTTGGTGAAGGTGTCTGTACCATCGTTGAGAAAGAGATAGATCGAACCGTTGCCGCGACCGGCGACGAAATCGAGGAACCCGTCGCTGTTGAAGTCTTCGATGGCAATGCCGCGCGAGGACCCGCTGCCGAGATAATCGAGGGTCCGGTAGTTGCTGAAGGTGCCGTCGCCATTGCTCCTGGCGTAATAGATCCAGGAAGCGTCGTCGATGCCGAGCACAAAACTCTTCGACCAGTTATCCATGGTGGCCGGGTTGCAGTCGTCGTCCTTGCCGTTGTGAAGCACTTCGCGCCGGCCGGGGTTGACCAGCGGATCGCTGTCGTTGCAGTCGACGCTGCTCGGATAGCCGTCGCCGTCGGCATCGACCGTATCGAAGGTGAGCGGGTTGCAGTCGTTGTCGATGCCGTCGTAGGTGATCTCCGTAGCGCCAGGGTTGACAGCGGCATTGGTATCGAGGCAGTCGGCATTGTTCGTTACGTAGCCCGCAGGGGCCGCACAGGCCTGCAGCGCTGCCAGCGGATCGCCATAGCCGTCGCTGTCGGCGTCGCGGTAGAAGGTGAGGCTCACCCCTTCGTCAATCTGGCCGCTGCAATTGTCGTCCTTCCCGTTACAGAGCTCGATGGCGCCGGGGTGGACGGCCGGATCGGCGTCGTTGCAGTCGGTGCCGTCAATGACATAGCCGGCCGGTGCGGAGCAGGCATAGACGACCGTTGACGGGTTGCCATAGCCGTCGCTGTCCGCATCGCGGTAGAAAGCCGTCGGCGGCAGGCCGCCGCAGAGGATGTCGGGTGTCGCCGGGTTGCAGTCGTCGTCCTTGCCGTTGCCGAGGATCTCGACGGCTCCCGGATGGACGTTCGGGTCGTTGTCGTTGCAGTCCACGGAGGAATCGTAACCATCGCCATCCGCGTCGGAATAGATCCTCACGACCCTGCCTTCTATCGTGTCGCGGCTGGCGGGGTTGTTGTCACGAACCGTAACCAGCACGACCTTGGTGCCGGTTTCCGTTGCGCCGGGGGTCAGGGTGAAGCTGGTGCCGGTTGCGACGAGGACACCGTCCACGGACCACTCATACGTCAGCGGATCGCCGTCCGGATCGGACGCGGATACCGTAAAGGAAAGCGGCTGCAGCACGCTCGCGCTCGGGCTGCTCGATGCCGGAGCGAACGCTGAGATGGCAGGCGGAGCGTTGTTGGTCGAGATGACGACCTGGGCATAACCGATGGCGCTGTTGCCGGTGGAATCGGTCACCTGGAGGCCGATGAGACCGGAGAACGGCGTTGTCCAGGTGTGCAGGGCTGTAACACCGGCGACATCGCCGAAGATACCGTCGCCATTCAGGTCCCATGCATAGGTCAGGGTATCGCCCACATCGGGGTCGGAAGAGCCGCCACCATTGAGGGTAATCTGGGTGCCGGTCACGCCGACGTACGGACCGCCGGCATCAGCCACCGGGTGGTGTGGGGTGAATTCTGTCACGAGGTTGTTCATGGTTGCCAATGCATTGGCGTTGAAGGTCTGAACTGCCGGGATTGCCGTATCGATGCCTGCGGTGAGGCTGTTTACGGAACCCGACAGCGTGAAGTCCGCTGCCGGGACCCTGATTGCCTTGACATACTGTGCGAGGAGATCGATGCGGCTGTCGCTGAAACCGACATTCTTCAACGACT
>JACRPV010000220.1 GCA_016223015.1 Geobacter sp.
TTGATTGCCCCGATGATCTTGATCTTGAAGAGCCCCGGTGTGTAAGCTGCACCGATCGGGAGGAGGAAATAGTACACGGTGGAGAAGATCCACCAGCCGAACAGGAACACCGTCTTCTTGCGATGTAGTTCGACAAACTTAGGGTTTTTGGCGATTGCGCCCCAGTCATACTGCTTCTCAGCCATGGTAGTTACTCCTTTCTTGGTAAGGTCAAAACATTATGGTGCGGCGTCCCGCTCCATGCCTTCCCTTGGCGTTTGTGCTTGTTTCGTCCCCTCCTTTCCCGTTATTATGACTCCGTACAGCATCCCTGCTTCTCCCTCAAAACCGGGCATAACCGAACTTCATCGACAGGACTTCTGCCCCTTCCTGCAAGGAAGGGATAATCTCATTTTCTATCCGGTCGGTCAGCATCCTGAACGACGGGCCCATCATGGCCAGCGCACAGATCACCTTTCCGGCATAATCACGGATGGTTACCGCAACGCTTACCACCCCTTCACCCAACCCCCCCTGATCAACGGCAACGCCTTTTTCCCTGATCGCATGCAGCTCGGATCCGAGAGCAGCCAGGTCGGGCAGATCCTTCCGCCTGCCGCGCCTTTTGAAGAGCTTCTCCAGAAGCTCCTGCGACTCAAGCGCCTTGAGAACCTTACCGGCGGCATTGGTAAAAAACGGAAACCGCTTTCCCACCATGGGGGTCGTCTTGACGTTCTGCAGACTATCCACCATATCGAGAAAGAGAACCTCGTCTCCCAGCAAGACCGTCAGGTAGATGGCCTCGTCATGCTTGCGGGCCAACTCCTCCATGACCGGATGTGCATGCTTGATGAGGCTCGCGCTGCTGATAAAGCGTTGCGCCAACGCCACGGAGCTGAGCCCGATGCGGTAGACCCCGCTCCCCTCTTCCCGCTCCACCAGACCGCGGCTCTCAAGAGTGGCCAACAGACGAAACACCTTGTTCCGGCTCAACCCCAAACGTTCGGCGAGATTGGGGAGGGTCGGCGGAGGGGTTTCATCGGTGAGGGCCTCAAGGAGATCCAGCGCCTTTTCCACGGTCTGCACCGAATATGTGCTTTTATCTCTCGTCATGGCACCCTGTCGATTTCACGAATATTCAAGCAATGTTCTACAATCGGCCATTTTTGATTTTATAATTTTTTAGCACGTCGTTTTATTCGTGTCAAGCGCGTTTTTCCATTTCCCATGCCACACCATTCCGTTTTCAGTAATATCAGCATATTACATAAGTAATACGCTTGACCAATTTTACACAAGCAAGACCATTATTATCATAAAACAAATTTATACAAAACAGAGGGCCTTGCACGCAAAACGAGCTGTATTGCAGCCACGATAAGGAGCAAACGGAGATTTTCAAGCCTGGAAAACATCAGAATGGGGCAGAGCGAGAACAGCACCAGAGCAGGATAACGTACGATGCGGGCAGGACAAAAACAGGGCTCTGCAGATATTACAGAACGCCTTTTCTATAAACAGGGGGGATATCCCGCAGAGGGTGCGAACGGAAAATGCCGCCGGCACGGAAAGGGGGCAAGAACTGCGAAGGAAGGGGCGTCAGGTATTGCCCTCCTGATCAGCGAAACTGGATGGCAATACCCTTGGCCTTGATTTCGCCGGAGGGGAAGAGCAGGTATGTGGACTGCTCCACCCGGACCTCGGGGAGGATGACTGCATCTGCGCCCAGGCGCCGGGCACCTTCGCGCAGTTCTCCATAGGCCCATTCATAATCCTGGGTAGTCAAGCCCTCAACGGAACCGATCCGCGAGCGACTGTACTCCAGGGCGCCCAGCTTGACATACGGTCGCTGCAGTTCGTCCTGGGTCATGATGGGAGGCAGCGATTGCGGCACATGCTTCGTTACGGCACACCCCGACAGTCCGGCGATCGCAATCGCCGCGACACCCCACGCAATCAATACGAGAAGGTGCCGTACAGGCGACACGCGACCTCCGCGATGCTTCATAGATGCTTCCATGGAATGACTCCTCCGGGGATATGGACGACGGTGATAAGTCTAGCGGCATTTTTCTGACTTTACAAGGCAGTTTTTCCCATGCTAGTATTCTGCGGTTTTTGTTGGATACGCACGTATTTTCTGATCTTTTGACAAGGAGCCGGGGAATGTCAGGACATAATAAATGGAGCACGATCAAACACAAAAAGGGTGCAGCCGACGCAAAGCGGGGCAAGATCTTTACCAAGCTGATCAAGGAGATATCCGTTGCTGCCAAGCTGGGGGGCGGTGATGCCGCGGCCAACCCGCGTCTGCGAACCGCCATGGACAAGGCTAAGGCCGAGAACATGCCCAAAGACAACATCGAGCGCGCCATCAAGAAGGGTACCGGCGGGATGGAAGGGGTCACCTACGAGGAGATCACTTACGAAGGATACGGTCCCGGCGGCGTGGCGGTGCTGGTCGAGGTGATGACCGATAACCGGAACCGGACCGTTTCCGATGTCCGCAGCATCTTCACCAAGTGCAACGGCAATATGGGCGAGACCGGCTGCGTCTCCTGGATGTTCGACCAGAAAGGGCTGATCGTCTTTAACACGTCCGTTGAATTTGAGAAACTTTTCGAGGCTGCACTGGAGGCCGGGGCAGAAGACGTGAGCGAAGAGGACGAGCAGTACGAGGTCATCACCGAACCGTCCGCATTCATCGAGGTGCGCGAAGCCCTGGAAAAGGCGGGTTTTGCCTACGAATCCGCGGAAATCACCAAGATTCCCCAGACCATGATGAAACTGGAAGGCAAGTCGGCAGAAAACATGCTGAAGCTGATGGAGCGGCTGGAGGATAATGACGACGTGCAGAACGTCTATGCGAACTTCGACATCTCCACGGAAGAGATGGAAAAGATGATGTGAGCCGAGAGGGGAGCCGCTGGCTCCCCTTTTTCGTTGCCCAGGGGAAATACAATCGCATGAAAGTTCTCGGTATCGACCCCGGCTCACGCATCACCGGCTACGGGATCATCCGCTCTGAAGGCAACCGCCTGCTCCACCTTGACAATGGTGCCCTGTTCACCGATACTACGGCAGACTTTTCCACCAGACTCCTGCAGATCTACCGTGGCCTGACCGACATCATCCAAAACTACCAGCCGGATGCCATGGCTGTCGAACAGGTCTTTTTCGCCAAGAACGTGCAGAGCGCTCTCAAGCTCGGCCAGTCCCGCGGGGCCGCCATTGTCGCCGGAGCGGATGCGGGCCTGCCGATCTTCGAATATTCGGCGCTGCAGGTCAAACAGGCCGTGGTCGGACACGGGAGAGCAGCCAAGGAACAGGTCCAGCAGATGGTGAAGATACTTCTTAACCTCCCGGAAATCGCCCAGGCCGACGCCTCGGATGCCCTGGCCATTGCCATCTGCCATGCCAACTCCGCAGGGATGCGCAGCCTCACGAGACGCCCATGATCGCACTTCTCACCGGCCGCATCGCCCATAAGGGCCCCGACACCGTGATCATTGATGTCGGCGGCGTCGGCTACCGCGTGCAGATCCCCTTTTCAACCTATTTTGAGCTCCCCGACGAAGGGGGGACCACAACCCTGCACATCCACACACACGTCAAGGAAGACGCGATCCACCTGTACGGCTTTCGCACGGCCGGCGAAAAGCTCTGCTTCCAGCTGCTCATCACGGTTTCGGGGATCGGGCCGAAACTGGCGCGCGATATCCTCTCCAACTGCCAGGTGGAGGATCTTGCCGCCGCACTGACCCGCGGGGATCTCGCCCGGCTTTCCGCCATCCCAGGCATCGGGAAAAAGACTGCGGAGCGGCTGGTACTGGAACTGAAAGACAAGATCGCCCGGTTGAACGTCCCGCTCCCGGCCAGGGAGAAGACGACCGCTGCAGGTGCGGCGGATCTGCGCGACGATGTCGCATCGGCCCTGGTGAACCTGGGCTACAAGGAAGCGCAGGTACGCAAAACCCTGGACGACCTGGAAATACCGCCTGATGCGTCCATGGAAACGGTGCTGAAGCAGGCGCTCAAGACCCTGATGAAATAGAACCCCACGGATATCGGACCAGATGACCCGGATGATAGCTCCCGACATAACCGACGACGATCTGTTCGTCGAAACGTCCCTGCGCCCCAGGGCGCTGGAGGAGTACATCGGCCAGGAAAAGGCCAAGGGGAACCTGCGTGTCTTCATCGACGCAGCCAGGCGCCGCGACGAGGCGCTGGACCATGTTCTCCTCTATGGGCCGCCCGGTCTGGGAAAAACAACGCTTGCCAACATCATCGCCTGCGAGATGGGGGTCAACATCAAGTCGACCTCGGGTCCGGTGATCGAGCGCCCCGGCGACCTGGCGGCTATCCTCACGAACCTGGAGCAGCACGACGTCCTGTTCATCGACGAGATCCACCGCCTCTCCCACGTGGTCGAGGAGATCCTCTATCCCGCCATGGAGGATTTCCAGCTCGATATCATCATCGGCCAGGGACCGAGCGCCCGGACAATCAAGCTGGATCTGCCCAAGTTCACCCTGGTCGGAGCCACGACCCGGGCAGGGCTTCTATCCTCTCCGCTCAGGGATCGCTTCGGGGTTATCTCGCGGCTGGAATTCTACACCAATGAGGAACTGGCAACGATCATCACACGTTCGGCCCGCATCCTGGGGATCCAGATCGACCAGGAGGGAGCGCTCGAATTGGCCGACAGAAGCAGGGGCACCCCGCGGATTGCCAACCGGCTGCTCCGCCGGGCTCGCGACTTTGCCCAGGTGAAGGCCGATGGGGTCATCACCGAAAAAGTCGTCATGGATGCCCTTTTGCTGCTCGAAGTCGACGAGATGGGATTCGACCAGATGGACCGGACCGTGCTCCTGACCATTATCGACAAGTTCGGGGGAGGTCCTGTGGGGCTCGACACCCTCTCTGCCGCTATCTGTGAAGAAAGCGGCACCATAGAGGACGTCATCGAGCCGTTCCTGATCCAGCAGGGGTTCCTCAACCGGACTCCCCGGGGACGGGTTGCCACTGCTGCGGCCTACCGCCACTTTGGCCGGATACACCCCACCTCCTCCCAGGAGAGTCTTTTCTGACATGCAGCTCCCCTTTGATTTTCCTGTAGCACCCCGCTTCAGCCTTGCCAACTTTGTCGTCTGCTCCGGCAACGAGACAGCCTATCGCTTTGCCCTGCGCCTGCTGGAGCCGACAAGCGGCGAAAACCTCCTCTACCTGCACGGCCCTGAAGGTTCCGGCAAGACCCATCTGCTCATGGCCCTGGCAGATGCCCTTGGGGAAAGGACCGGAAAATCCATCCCCTGCCTGACGTTCGGAACACCCGACTCGGCCACCCTCCCGGCGCGCTGCGTGGGAACCGGCAATCCGGGCGACGAGGTTTTCCGCGAGGCACCTGCCCTGCTGGTGGATGACCTGCATCTGATTCCTGCGGATCACGACCTGCGGATTGCGCTCTGGCAGCTCTTCAACGATTACTACCAGACCGGCAGGCCCATGGTCATTACCGGCCGCTACCCTCCCAAGGAGCTCCCGAACCTGGATGATCACCTGACATCCAGACTGCTCTGGGGGCTGGTGGCCCACATCGATGTCTCAGACGACAGCTCCCGCCGCATGATCATGCAGAAGCTTGCGCTGGACCGGCAGATGGTTTTCCCGGACGAGGTGGTCGACTACCTCTTGCGGCATGCGCGGCGCGATATCCCGAGCCTGATTGACACGCTGGACCGGATAGTGCATCATGCTCTTGCTACCGGGCGCAAGGTTTCCCTGCGACTGGCCAGCGAAGTCATGGCCCCCAACGGAGCGGTTACATGAACCTTCTCCTGCACATCTGCTGCGGCCCGTGCGCGGTCTTTCCCGTCAAGGAACTCCGCAACCGGGGGATTGCCGTTACCGGCTACTTCGATAACCACAACATCCATCCCTACCAGGAATACCAACGACGCCTGGAAGCGGTCAGGGATTTCGCCGGCCAGACCGGCCTTGAAGTCCACTATCGCGAAGAGTACCGGCTCGACGAATTTCTGGCCGCCGTGGCAGCGGACCCCGGAAGTCGCTGCCGTTATTGCTACGCATCCCGTATGGAAGCAACAGCAGCCTTTGCAGCACGGCAAGGATACGCCGCCTTCACCTCGACGCTCCTCTACAGCCGCTACCAGCAGCATGAAGAGATCAGGCGGCTGGGGGACGAGCTGGCCCAACGGTACGGCATCGCATTTTTCTATGCCGACTTCCGGAGCGGATGGCAGGAGGGGATACGGCTCTCCAAGGAGATGGGGCTCTACCGGCAACAGTATTGCGGCTGCAGCTACAGCGAACGTGACCGCTACCTCCCCCCCGCGCGGAGGGCCCGAATGCCCGAACTCGGCAAGACCCTCATCGTCATCGGTCTCCTCGTCGTAGCTCTGGGAGGTATCCTCGTTTTCGCCGGCAAAATCCCCTGGTTGGGACGACTCCCCGGCGACATCACCATCAAGAAGGAAAACTTCACCTTTTATTTCCCCCTTGCAACCTCCATTCTACTCTCGCTTCTCCTGAGCTTCATCCTCTGGTTGCTTCGTAAATGAGGCCGCAGCTACCCTGCTGACTATGCCGGTTGTATTTCAGCGGTTTCATGCTACCTTTAGATGCATAATCATTGAGTAAATATCCCGTGCAGAAGGAGGCATCTCATGTTCGAACTCATCGAAAAGGCATTTTTGTCAGGACTTGGAGCCCTTGCCGTTTCGCAGAAAA
>JACRPV010000221.1 GCA_016223015.1 Geobacter sp.
CACCGCACCAGCCGGCTGGTGCGTCTGGTGACTCCCCACAAAACCACCCGTGTTCGGATCACGACTCGTTGCATCGATAGGCGGCATACTGTGACACGAACTGCAGGTCAGGGGAAACTGCGGTGCCGCAAACGCAACACCGGTCCACAATAGTGCAGATAACAGTGAGATAAACCAGATCAATCCTGGTTGTTTGCCGTATCCCACCTTGAAATCTCTTTCCATTGTCTGCTCCTTATCAATCACTGAACACAGGGGTAATGCAATATCCAGCGTGCCTCTAAAATTGAGTTATTGTACAGCTCTTGACTGAACAATGTCAATGCAGTTTGCTCGGCAAATACGCATGAGATCACGGGATTTAGGTCATGGGAGGCGACAGGTGCCGCCCCCCATACAGATGTGATTTTATTTAATATTGCTCCATTTCGGAGATTTCTGGAAGTGGCAGCTAATGTTGTAGCAGGTACCAGTTTCGTTTGCCGGCGGATTAAGCCGTTTGGCACCAGTGTAAACATTCAGGATTGCAGGATTAAACCGCTTGTAGCTCGGCTTCGGCTGTACTGAGATATTCGCCACGTTGCTGCGGACCGGTATGATCCGTTTATGGGCAGATTCACCGCCGAAGTGGCAGCTGGTACACGTGGACGACCAGCCATCGGTTGCCTTGACAGTCGGCGGCACGTGCGCGGCAACGGTATGTGCACCGCCACCACCTGAGTAATCCTCAAAACGGGCACTGGAGTAGTTACCCATCGTTCCGAAGGTCAGACCGGCAATATTGCGTGGAACCGGCGGGTAGCCATGGCAGGAATCGCAGGCACCGCTGGCCCGGAATGCACCACCTTGTGCATTGTGGGTATGGCAGCTGTAACAGTTGGTGGTTGGGTGCGATGACTCGGCCCGTCCGGCACGATAGTACTTGGTTTTGGTGTGGCATACCTGGCAGAGGCCACGATTGCTGGTGGTATTGATCCAACCGGTGTCGCGGTTGGTATAGGTTATGGCCCAGGTCGTGGTGTTGATGAAGTTAATGCTGCCACGGATCATGGAAAGGTTATTGGTTGCACCGTGCGGATCATGACATTCACGGCACGCCATGTCCTGTGGCCCATCGGGATAGCTGCTCGAATGGGTGCTCATGTTGCGGAAGCGGGCATTGGTGACCTTGGTCGGGTCATTGTGGCAATAGGTACAGGCGACATTGGTCGTACCATCTCCGAGACCGGCGATCGTTCTGTTCGTGTCACCGAGCACACCACTGATATGCCGGGAATCCGGATTATGGCAGTCGGAACAGGCCTTGCCCGGCAGGCCGAAGCTGATCTTTCCATGTCCCCAGGTGGCAAAGGGAGATTTGTCCGGAGCCGTAACACCATTTATCACCGAAAGTGCGCCGGTGTGGCAGCTTTCACAGGCGACCCGGCTGTTGTTCCACTGAATGGATGCCATCTGCTTGTGACAGTTGGTCGTACAGGTTGCAAGCGGCGCCTCGATGGCCTTGTCTACGTGAGTTACCGCATTCTCACCCGTGTAGGTATGACATTGCTGGCAGCCTGCCACCGTTGCGGTGGTAAGTTTCGGACCGTAGGATGTACTGAAATGTTCGAAGTGTGCATTTGAACTGATCAGGCTGCCGCCAATCGCAGGGGTAGTGGCATGACAGGTGCCGCAGGCGCCAGTCGATGCGGTGTTCCATTGCGGTGATGCATACACGCCTTTACCGTTACTGTGACAGTAGCTTGTCGAACAAGTGTAGCTTGCTGCAGTATAGGTGCTTCCGGGGTTAAAGGTGTCGAAATTGACATCCTTGGCAGCGTTCACGTGATACTGGAGACCTGTTGTAGCGTTGAGTGACGAACTCGTGCCTGCTGCAACGGTATTAACGTGGCATTTATCGCAGGTATAGCTGAACTGGCCAGCCCCGCCTGAGACGTGCTTGCCGTGTACAGACGAAAGCCCGGCGCCCCCGGTTCCTGTCGAACCACCATGGCAGGCAGTACAGCCGAGTGTCCCCGACCAGGCAAGAGAAGCCTGATAGGCATTGGTGCCGCCCACAGGTGACGCGTTGGAGTGACACCAGACGTTGGAGCAGGTGCCGGCTGTCCAGCTGAAGCCGTTGTCGGTACCGGCCGATGTCCCCCCCGCAACATAGGCGGGAGTGGCAGAGGTACCATAGGGGTTCTGGTTGATGGCGCGGAACCTTACCCTGTTTGCGGTATCACCGCCGTAGGTCGTAGTGGACCAGTTGGAGAACGCGCCTGTATTAAAGACTACCTGGGCGAACTGGTTGGCCGAAATCTGTCCGCCAGCATGCGTCGTATTGATAGTGGACTTCACCGTATGGCAGTTATCACAGGCAAATTTGTAACCCGCGACATCGGTATGCTTCATGTGAGGCGTTGTATAGACAGCTGTCTGCGTCCCTGCGCCCTGGTTGGAGTGGCAGGAATCACAGGCAAGATTGGTGCTCCCCCACACTGCCGACGGTTTAGAACCATGGCAATACGTATTGGTACAGGTCTTGTCCGCCCTGAATGAACCGGTGTAACCACCAAATGCGGCAAAGCGGATATCTACCTTGTTGACACTATAGGAGCCATTGATGTGCGTCCTGGTACCAGACGCCAGTGCGCTGCTGCTTGCGGCCGTATTACTGTGGCAGCTTGCGCAGGTTATGGTTGCCAGCGTCAGGTGTTTCGGGTGGCTGAGGCTGGTATTGGCATGGCAGGCGTTGCAAGCCAGCGGTGCTGCAGCGGCGGTCCAGGCCGGGGTGGTCACCGTGGTCCCTTTGCCGTCGCTGTGGCAGTAGATGCCGGAGCAGGTGCCGGTGGCGCTGTTGAAGTTCGCCTGACGGCCGGCGCGCAGGCCGGAGTAGTCGCGGAATTTGTTGACGTGCTGACGCTTGTCGACCAGGCTCAGGTTGCCGCTGACGGTCTTGGCGTGGCAGTCGACGCAGCCGAAGTTGGTGCCGAGGTAGCCGGCGTTGTTGACGTGGCTGTTGTGGCGCCCGGACAGGGTGTCGCTGCTGGCGTTGCCGTGGCAGCCGGCGCACTGGGTGCCAAGGGAGCCTTCGCCGCTTGCCCAGGTGACGGCGATGGCGGCAGCCCCGCCGCGGCCGTTGGAGTGGCAGTAGGTGTTGTTGCAGCTGGTGCTGCCGCCGG
>JACRPV010000222.1 GCA_016223015.1 Geobacter sp.
CCCCAGCCTGTATGACCTGGCATTGTCCGCTGTTGAGCGGCAAGCTCTGCGCAATGGCGGCGCATCCTCCTTTCTTCCGGTTTCTTCGCTCGCCATGGAAGCGTTCCGCCGCGAGTACGCGATGTTGCCCGGGCAATGGCAGATCGTTCATCCGGGAGTGGACATGGCCCGCTTCTCTTCTCCGGATCGCGATGCCTGCCGCGCCGAAATCAGGGGACGCTATGGCATAGGCGCGGATGATTTCCTCGTTCTTTTCGTCGGCATGAATTTTGAGGTAAAGGGTCTCGATACCATCATCACGGCGGTGGCCAAGGCACGTGCAATGCGGCCGGAAGCCAACATCCGGCTGCTGGTGGTGGGCCGGGGTGACGAGAGGAAATACGGTAAAATCGCCGAATCGGCGGGAATTGCCGGAGCCGTCACATTCGCCAGAACGCAACATGCAGGACTGGAGCACTTCTACCGCGCGGCGGATGCCTTCGCTTTATTCTCGGCGTTCGATACTTTCGGCATGGTCGTGCTCGAAGCGATGGCCGCAGGTCTGCCGGTGATCGTCAGCCCCAATGTGGGCGCGAAAGATCTGGTGGAAGAGGGAATCAATGGCTTTGTCCTTCCCGATTTCCTCGATGCGGATACCGCCGCAAACAGGATGATTGGGTTGCTGGATACAGATCGGCGCAAGGCCATGGGTGCGGCGGCGCAGGCCAAGGCTTGCGAGCAGACTTGGGAACGGCTGGCGGAAAAAATTGCTGCAATATATGAAACAAAACTAGATAAAGGCATCTGAGAGATGGCGCCAAAAATTTCCGTCATATTGACAGCGTGGCAACGTCCGCAGCATCTGGAGGAGCAGGTAGGTCGGGTACTAAACCAGACCATTCCTCCGCACGAGATTGTCCTTTGGTATAACCAGCCACCCAAAATCATGGGGCTGATCGAACAAAAACAGAACCTAAAATTCAAGAATGCCGATAAGGTAAAGAAAATAATCTGTGATTACAACTTTGGCATCATCCCGCGTTTTACCCTGGCAGCCGCAATGGAAGGGGAATATGTCTGTATTTTTGATGATGA
>JACRPV010000223.1 GCA_016223015.1 Geobacter sp.
AAACGCTGGCGAGAGCGCGGCCGGTTGCTTCCCGGCCAGCACCGTGCGCCGGCGCGCGAAGGTGGCTGTGATCGCTCCGGCAAGTACCTGACCCGAGAAAGAAAAGTGCGTTGCGAGCACGAACAGGTCGTAGAAGTCCTTGTACCGACTGTTGACCAGATCGTGGAAGACCATTGCGTGCAGTTTCTCGGCGATGACCGCCTCGCGCGGATAAACCCGGATACGCGGGGGTGGGGCATCGAGGAGCGTGGGATACTCGGCATCGATTGCAGGGGGCTTGATCGCGTCTCCAAAGCCCACGTCGATTTGCAGGCTCAGTCGGGCGGTTCCCAGCATGACCCGGAGCTTCACCTGGAAGCCGTGGTACTCTCCTTTGTGCCGGATCGGCTCGGCCTGAACCGTCTCCGTGTGGAATGCGAGCCCGTCGCAGGGACACTGGACCGCGCAAATCTCCTGCACGATCCGGACCAGCCCCTCCGCGTCGTCGTCCGTGTAGCCGGTGAGATCCAGGTCGCGCGTGGCGCGGTAGAACGACCCTCCCCACAGCGCGAAGAGCATCGCGCCCTTGAGGATGAATTGCCGCCGGGGGCGCGACTCTCCCAGTCGGTACAGGAAGCGCTCCGCGGAGTACCGCTGCAAGGAGAGGTTGAAATCGTCCCCGCGTTTGTGCGCAAGGTCGAGAAGGCGCGCGGAGACCGATGCCGAGGCGTTCTTGCGAGGTTCCTTCACGAGATCATCGACTCCAGGTAGGGCGACATCACTGTGCGCATCCGGCAGACCTGGGCGACCCGTGCGAGTTCCGCTACGGTCGCCTTGCGGGATCCCAGCGTGTCTCGGAGAGCCTCCAGCGCGACGTCCAGACCGATCTTCTTGCGGTAGCGGAAGCAGTCCACCACCGTTCGTGCAGGCGACGTGAGGCGTACCGGGACACCGAGCACCTCGCGGGTGTCGATCGAGTATCGGAGCAGCGTTCTGGAGAACCGGACGATCTTCACGGGCAGCCCCGAGGCCTTCGGCAAAAACGCCTTGCGGTCAATGGCGATCCAGACCTTGCGAGGAACCTGCGTCCCAATCCCGTGAACGTGAAGCGCGGTCAGGAGGCAGACGATGGCTCTCGGGATCCGTTTGGCTACAGCGGCGACGGTTTCGAGTTCGCTCGGGGAGGCATCGCATCGCCGATAGAGCCCCCGACCGATGCGCGCAACCTCGCCTCGCCGAAGCATCGCCTTTAGCCGGCCGCGAGGAATCCCGCAGCTCTCCAGGTCCCTGCCGCAGAAGAGGCCAGGAAGGTCGCCGCGCAGCTTGGGTGCCTGTCTTGTGCCCGTTTTATTCATGGGGCACATTGTACAAAACCTCGGCAGTTATTCGCAAGTGCCGATGTTTTGCGGCTGTGAGCCAGACACTGCGGACGCGGGCGGACCGCTCCCCTCGGCACCAGGGTGCCGTGCGCACGCGGGGGCCTGCACGGCGGTGTGCGGGACAGGCCCCCGTGTGTTCGAGTCTCGGGACCGTACGGCCCTCCGGGCGCTCCCCACGAGCTGGGGTCAGGTCTTCACTTTTCACTTTTCTCTTGACGTCGGCCCCGCCCGCCGTAAAATGGTCGCATGAGCCGACCTGTTCGCGTCGAATACCCGGGTGCCCTCTACCACGCCATGGCCAGGGGCGTGGCCCGCATGCCCACCTTCGTCGATGACCAGGACCGACGCGCA
>JACRPV010000224.1 GCA_016223015.1 Geobacter sp.
TACCCAGCTCCATCATGCCGTAACCGTCCTGCAGTGGTACAGTGCCCGTAAAGAAGAGGCGCGCCGAAAGAGAATTGAGCAGATCAGCCGGATTGCAACCCCGACGACCTCGGAAAAGATCGGACGCAACGGACCATGCCCCTGTGGCAGCGGAAAGAAATTCAAGAAGTGCTGTGGATGAGTGCTGTGTAAATTGCGGGAACAATTACCACTGCCAGACTATGCGATTATCAGCATTTCCCCAGCGGAGGCATTACAGGAGTCGGCATGAACCTCAATACAGACCATCTCAAGCGCTGCATCCAGACGATGCAATCGTCTCTGAATCTTTATGAACGGGCCGTGCCGGAGAGCATCGACCAGGAGATCTTTCGCAACGCTATCGTCAAAGGGTATGAGCTGACCCAGGAAACGGCATTCAAACTGCTGAAAAAGGCCTTGAAGGATTTCGGTCATGGGGCGAAGAAGCTCGATGCCACGCCGATCAAGGAGATCCTGCGACTTGCCGCCACCCATGGCATCATGACCCTGGAAGAGGTTGAACGCTGGTTTGCCTACCGTGACAATCGCAACAGTACGGCCCATGATTACGGTGAAGGATTTGCCAGGGAGACACTGGTGCTGCTTCCCGGCTTCATTGCCGATGTCGCCCGCCTGGAGACGGTGTTGCGCGAACGGTTCGGAGAGAAGGATCGCGATGGCACGGCTTGAACCATCCACTCTGAGGCTCTCCCCGCGTCATCTTGAGATATTGCTTGGTCTGTTGCTTCGGTATGTTCCCGATGCCGAGGTATTGGCCTACGGCAGCCGCGTGAACGGCGACTGCCATGACGCCAGCGATCTGGACCTGGTGGTGCGCAATCCTGTCGCACTCAACGAATCACAACCCGGCCTGCCTGATCTCAAGGAAGCGTTGGTGGAGAGCAACCTCCCTATCAGGGTGGAGGTGGTGGACTGGGCGCGAATCCCGGAAGCGTTCCGCAGGGAGATCGAACGGGCATATGTGGTGGTGCAGGGAGGACTGAAATGAGCTGGCAGCTAGAGACCTCCAAGGGTGGGTATCGGAATGGTCCTGGTGCCTGCAGCAGACTTCAACCATTGGCAACTGTGGAGGTAATACAACCATGACCCATTGCCGCAAAGACAATCTGGTCCATTTCGCTGTGACCATCATCAGCAAGGACCGCCCCGGCATCGTGGCCGACGTGTCCGAGGTACTGTTCCGGCTGGGGTGCAACATCGAGGATTCGAGCTGCACCATGCTGGGTGGCGACTTTGCCATGATCCTGGTCGTCTCCCATGACAAGCCGTTTGCCAAGGCCAAGCTGGCGGACGAGTTCAAGCTGCTTCACGAGCGGACCGGGCTGCAGATCCACATCCGCTCGCTCTCCGAAGAGGAGATCTGCCCGGTCATGGATGAGGGGGAGCTCTGCCTGGTCTCGGTCTACGGCTCGGACCAGCCGGGGATCGTTTACCGGGTGACCCGCGCCCTGGCCGACAGAAAGGTCAACATCACCGACCTGAACACCAAGCTGATCGGAACCAGGGAAGAGCCGGTCTATGTGCTGATGCTGGAGGCGATCCTCCCGGCCGGCCTCACCGTAGAGGACGCAAGCGCCCTGCTGGACGATCTCAAAAAGGAGCTGAACGTGGAGATTTCGGTACGCGCCATCACGCCTGTCTCCCTGTGACAACATAAATGCCCGTCCAGAATATTCTCCTCTATCCCCATCCCATCCTGAAGAAGATGGCCAGGCCGGTGAACCGTCTCGACGACGAGATCACCGGTCTCGTGCAGGACCTGATCGACACCATGCGCGAAGGCCCCGGCTCCGTGGGTGTGGCCGCGCCGCAGATCGGCGTGTCGCTGTGCGTCTGCGTGGTGGACGTTTCCGCCAACCGGCACGGCAAGGAGAACAACCACGGCCTCTTGGTGCTGGTAAACCCGGAGATTGTCGAGCGGGAAGGAGGGGCGATCATGCGGGAGGGGTGCATGAGCGTGCCGGACTATACCGGCGACGTGGAGCGTGCCACCCGGATCAGGCTCCGCTTCCGGACAGCGGACGGCTCGGAGCAGGAGATCGAGGCGAGCGGTTTCGAGGCGGTGGCGATCCAGCACGAGATGGACCACCTGGATGGGGTACTCTTCCTGGACCGGATCGTGTCGCTGAAGACAGGTCTATTCCGACGCAAAAACTACCGGTGATGGCTTCGAAAAATTCACACCCCCGCAAGGGTCCTCCCCGCAGACAGCAACTCTTCCACCATTGCAGGATCATTGGCCTCGCTGTATAGCCTGAGCACCGGCTCGGTCCCCGAAGGCCGGACCAGGAGCCAGGCACCGTCGCTAAAGATGAACTTGAAGCCGTCTCGGAAGTTGGTGGCCGCCACGGCGCGTCCGGCGATTGCCGTCGGCGCATCGTCCCGCAACCGGGCGATGAGCGCCGCCTTGGCCTCCTGGCCGATGGGAAGATCGATCCTCCGGTAGAAGAAGTGGCCGATCTCGTCCATGGTTTCGTTCAGGAGCTGGCGCAGCCCCTTGCCGGACATGGCCATCGCCTCCAAGAGCAACAGTCCCATCAGGATACCGTCCCGTTCCGGGATATGCCCCTTGACCCCGAGTCCGCCCGACTCCTCCCCTCCCATCAGGATGTCATGCTCCAGCATCAGTTCGCAGATATGCTTGAAGCCGATGGGGGTCTCGAAGAGCTGCAGCCCGAATTTTTCGGCCAGGAGGTCGATCATCCTGGTGGTGGAAACGGTCTTCACCACCCCGCCGGAGAGCCCTTTTCGCTCGTAGAGATGCCGCAGGAGCACCGTGAAGATCATGTGGGAGGAGAAGAAGGCGCCGGTCTCGTCCACAGCGCCGATCCGGTCGGCATCGCCGTCCAGGGCCAGTCCCGCGCAATAACCCCCTGCCTGCACCAGGGCCGCCAGCTCGGTGAGATGCTCTTCGGTCGGCTCGGGCGGCTGGCCGCCAAAGGCGGGGTTCTGCTCACCATGGATCTCGGCAATGCCGGGGAGCAGCAAGGGGAAAAAACCGCAGCCGGCGCCGAACATCGGGTCGACCACCACCGGGATCGCCGCCTGACGGATTTTTTCCAGGTCGATGTAGCGACCGAGCTGGGCAAGGTAGCCGGCAGCGGCATCGAACATGACCAGATGCCCCGCTGCCAGGGCATCCGTGAGCGGCTCTTCCCTGACGGGCCGTGCCTGCGCCATATTGGCGGCAACCAGCTCCTCCAGTTCCTTGGTGGTTGAGGGGCGGGCCGAGCCCCCGAAGGATTCCTTGATCTTGAAGCCGTTGTAGCACGGAGGGTTGTGGCTGGCGGTGATCATCACGCCGGCACCGGCCCCCAGCTCGCGTACGGCCCATGAGACCGCCGGGGTCGGGGCATAGGCATCGGCCAGCCAGACCTGCAGGCCGTTGCCGCAGGCGATCTCCACCACCCGCTCGGCAAACTCGCGGGAGAGGAAGCGCCGGTCGTAGCCGACCACCAGCCCCTTGCCGGCCAGTCCGTGCCGGTGCAGATAGTCCATGGTGGCCTGGGCCACCAGCGAAAGATTGTCAAAGGTGAATTCGCGGGCAATGACGCCGCGCCACCCGTCTGTTCCGAAGAGAATCTGCACGTACTGCTCCTTCCGGTCCCCCGCGGAGGACGTGTTTCCGTGAAAAGCCCGTCAATTTTTACCGCTTCTGTACCGATTGTCAACCCCCGATTCCCTGCGACATCGCGTCGATTCGTGATGCAAAGGGTTTGACATGCTACGGAACATTTACTACTATCGCCTGATCTTCGTATACGACAGGACTACCGCTCAGACCGAGGAGACCATGGAAGACCGGATCAAGCAGGAGATCAGAGATCTGCTCAAGGAACGGAATGCCGTTCTGCTCGCCCACAACTACATGCGCGACGAGGTCCAGGAGATTGCCGACCTGACCGGCGATTCGCTGGGGCTTTCCATCGAGGCTGCCCGCACGGAGAGCGACGTCATCGTCTTCTGCGGGGTCCATTTCATGGCCGAATCGGCCGCCATCCTCTCCCCCGGCAAGACGGTGCTGTTGCCGCGGCTGGATGCCGGCTGCCCCATGGCGGACATGGTAACCGTCGAGGAGCTGGTCGCCCTCAAGGATCGCCTCCCCGGCGTGCCGGTGGTCACCTATGTCAACTCCTCCGCCGCGGTCAAGGCGGTGAGCGACATCTGCTGCACCTCGGCCAACGCGCAGAAGGTGGTCGCCTCCCTCCCCGACCGGGAGATCATCTTTGTCCCGGACCGCAACCTGGGGCGCTACGTGGCCCGCACCTCGGACAAGGTCTTCCACTTCTGGGACGGCTACTGCCCCACCCATGAACGGCTGAAGGCAGAGGATGTCCGCCGCCGGAAGGAAGAGTACCCCGACGCCCTCTTTATCTGCCACCCCGAATGCAACCCCGCGGTAGTGGACCTTGCCGACCATGTCTGCTCCACCACCGGCATGTATGACTGGTGCCGGCAGAGCCCGGCCCGCCGATTCATCATCGGCACCGAGGCAGGCATCCTCTATCGCCTCCGGGCGGATAATCCGGGCAAGGAGTTCATCCAGGCTTCGCCCGCCCTCATCTGCCCCAACAGGAAGCTGACCTCCCTGGAGGACATCCGCGCGGCCCTGATCAGCATGGAACCGGTGGTCACGGTGGCCGAGGATATCCGTATCCCGGCAAAAAGGTCGCTGGACCGGATGCTGGCCATCCCGCGGGACTGACGGAAACAGGCTGCGCCAGCGCGCGCCTTCGAGGAACAGGCCATGATCAAGCCCTTCCAGGGGATGCACCCCCGGATCGACCCGAGCGTCTTCATCGCCGAGACCGCCGTCATCATCGGCGACGTCACCATCGGCCCCCAGAGCAGCATATGGTACAACGTGGTGGCACGCGGCGATGTGAACTTCATCCGGATCGGCGCCAGAAGCAACATCCAGGACCTCTCCATGCTCCATGTCACCCACCGCAAGGATGCCGGCGATCCGGGAGCGCCGCTGGTCATCGGCGACGACGTGACGGTCGGGCACGGAGTCACCCTCCATGGCTGCACCATCGGCAATGGCGCCTTCATCGGCATGCAGGCGATTGTCATGGACAAGGTGTTCGTTGGGGAAGGTGCGCTGGTGGGAGCGCGGGCGCTGGTCCCCGAGGGGACCGTTATCCCGCCCTACACACTCTGGGTCGGCGCACCGGCCAAGAACAAGCGCGACCTCACCCAGGATGAAATCGCCTTGCTGCGGAAATCGCCGCAGAATTACGTGAACTACGCCCTCCAGTTCATTGAGGACGGGCTGTCCTCACTCCCCCCGGCCTAGCTCCACTCATGCAAAAGGGGGACGAATCCTCGCCCCCCTGTCACACATCCCTTTTGCCTACACGATTTCAGCCGGCGGTCACCAATCTTCGGACAGGTGCCGGCTTCCCCCCCATGGCTCGCGCGAGACATCCAGTGCCGCGCCGAAGGACTCTACCGTAAGCGGCTTGGGAAGAAAACCCAGCGCACCCAGCTCGCGGCAGACCTCCTTGTCGTGGGGGTCTTCAGACGAGGTCAGGATATAGATCGGCAGGGTTCGGGTTCGCGTATCGCCGCGCAATTTGCGGAGCACTTCGAGTCCGTCAAGTTTCGGCAGGCGCAGGTCCAGCAGAACAAAGCGCGGATTCTCCAGCTGCGGCAGGGAGCCCCCCCCTTCGTCTCCCAGCAGCAGGTTGATCGCCTCCCTGCCGTCACGTGCAACACGCACATCTTTGAACCCCATCTTGTGCAATGTCCGGAGTGCCAGAAACTCGTCGTCACTATTGTCTTCTACCAGAAGAATGATCGGGTCAGACACGCTCCAGCCCCCTTTCGCCGGTCGCACACAACGACATGAAATCAAATGTACCCTGTTCGGTCAACAATACCAACCCAGTTACAGCAGACGGTGCAGCCCCGGAGGGCTTAAAACGCCCTTGTCAGGCACATGGCCCCCCTGCAACTCCCAGCGTGAAGTAGAATACCGCGCCATCCCCTTCACGGGATTCCGCCCAGATCCTTCCGCCATGCCTTTCCACGATCCGTGCCACGGTTACCAGGCCGATCCCCGTACCGGGGTAGTCCTCCACCCGGTGCAGCCGCTGGAACGGGATAAACAGCTTGTCGATGTAGGCCATATCAAAACCGACCCCGTTGTCCCGGATGAAGTAGACCGGCGTTTCCTGATGGAATTCCCTGCCGACCTCGATGATCGCCGCATCGATCTTCCAGGTGTACTTGACGGCATTCCCCAACAGGTTTTCCAGGCAGATCCTGAGGAGCATCGGATCGCCATTTACCGTGAGATCCGGCGTAATGGCGAACTGCAGGCTCCGCTCATGCTCTGCACCACGGAACTCTCCGGCCAGCTCTTCCGCGATGGCGGACAGGTTGACCTGCTGGCAGTGGATCTCGGCGCGGGAAAGCCTGCTCAACATGAGTATGGCATCGATCACCGTCCGCAGCTGCGTGCTCGATGTGGCTATCCGCTCCACGTAGTAGCAGCGGCTCCGGTCCGGCTGCCCTTCGCACTCCTCCAGGAGCGCGGTGCTGAAGCCCTGAATCCGGGCAATCGGGGCGCGCAGCTCATGGGAAATAGCATAGCAGAACTCTGCCAGTTCATGGCTGGTTTTTTCAAGCTCCTGCGTGCGCTGCTGCACCAGATGCTCCAACTCCACGTTCAGCCGCTGAATCTCCTGTTCGGCCTGTTTCCGTTCCGTAATGTCCCGGTTCGAGGCCCGGCGGCCGAGATACTCTCCTTCGCTGCCGACTATGGGCCGGCAGACATGCCCGATGCAACGCGTCTCCCCGTTCCTGGTGACGATACGGAATTCCAGCTCGTCATGGGCATCGGAAGGAACCGTGGCCGCCAGCGAGTCGGTGTAGTGCTTCATGAAGGACACCCTGTCGTCGGGGTGGATGATCCGTTCGAGCAGCCGTGCGTCTGCCAGCAGCTCCTCCGGGGCGTACCCCGTCAGCCTCTTGCATGCAGGCGATATGTACTTGAAGCTCCCGTCGGGAGCGATCCAGTATTCCCAGCCACTGGTGAAATCCGCCACTGTCCTGAATTTCTCTTCACTCTGGCGGAACTCGTCGAGGGTCTTTTGCAGCCTCTGCGCCATGCTCCGGAAGCTTTCCATGAGCTGCCCGAATTCATCGGAGCGCTGCGGGAGAAGGCCGATCTTGGAAAAATCCCCGCGGCCGAGCGCTCGTGCATGCCGCGCCAGGTCCTCGAGGGGGAGGATCATGCTGGAGGCGGTGAACCAGACCAGCGTGGCGGAGAGCAGGGTCATGAGCAGGGCAAATATGACCATTTCCCTGCCGTGGAGCCACGCCTCGCTGAAAAGGAGCTTTTTGGGCGCCTCTATCCTGAGAAACCACGGCGCCTCCTTGCCCGAACGGTCTTTGGCCCTGGTGGCAATGAGCGTGATCTGCTCGCGGGTTTCCACGGTCAGCTCGGTTTCCCGTCTGGCGTCAAGATCGGCCAGGTACCCCTTCAGATCGGGCCAGCCCTCTGCCAGCCGGTTCACCCCTTTTTCACCGCTATTCGAATAGAGACGCAGACCATCGCTTCCGATCATCTCCACCTTCAGGGTGGGCATACCCTCCTGCCGGTAGATGTCGAACCCGCGCACCAGTTCGCTGAACCTGGCGAGCGGTACGCGTGCGATCAGCACCCCCGCCGGCCTCCCCTGCAGATTGTACACCAGCCGGTAGATATGGACCGACCCGGAATGCTGAGCGCCGGAGAATTCCACATCATGGCCGTAATTCTGCTGCAACGCCTCGTTCAGGCACTGGCAGTGCACCACTTTCCCGATATCCAGGCCGGCTGAATCCGCCTTGACGACCCCCTGCAAGTCCACCAGGGAGATCCGGTCGTATGCCTTGGTGATGTCCCGGTACTGGGTAAGCCTCTGGTTCATATACTCGAGCGTGGAATTGTCGAACCAGACCCGTGCCGTGGCAATGGCCGCAACCTCTACCTGGCGCTCGTCGACGAACCGCTCCATGTCCGAAAGCGCCCGGACGGCATTTCCCCGGAGCTGCGCCATGGCGTGACGCTGTTCGTTCTGCGTTGTTGTCTGGTAATAATAGACGATGATGGAGATGGTCGTAAGGATAAAGAAGAGCAGGAATGCGGCGAGAATGCGGAGTCGAAAGGTCATGTAACGCCTCCGGGACAGGCGCGGACCGGCAATGCGGAGCGAGCCTGGCCGACGCTGCATTCTGCGATGATCAGCCGGGACATGTCCCCCTCCATGGGTATGGACCATGACGTACAACCGACATAGACTAAAGATTTATAGTTTTTAATTATACACCATTTGGACCGATATGCAATTGTTCAATGCCTGCCGATGCCCGAGTCCGGGCTGGCTGAGGAAGGTATCGCAACAGAGAAGGCCGATACGAGGGGTGTTACGGAATACGAGGATCAGCCGAGGGTGAAGTAGAAGGTTGCTCCCTCGCCTGGGGTGCCAACGGCCCAGATCCTACCGTTGTGCCGCTCGACGATACGCTGTACCGTGGCCAAACCGATGCCAGTGCCCAGGAATTCGTCCGGCCCGTGGAGTCGGGAGAACGGCTTGAACAGTTTGTCGGCATACGCCATGTCGAAACCAGCCCCATTGTCGCGGACAAAGAAAGCGGTGACTCCATTGTCGACCGTCCTTCCGAATTCTATGATGCTCTGTTCCTTGCGGGAACTGTATTTCATGGCATTCCCCAGGAGATTTCCCAGGCAGATCGCCAGCAGTTGCTCGTCACCCTGCGCCGTCAGCCCCGGTTCGATCAGGAGCTGCAGCTTGCGGTCCGGTTGGGAAAGCACAAGGGTGTTTGCTATGTCCTCTGCCAATGTGGAGATGTCGATCTCTTCTCGGACGATCTCGGTCCTGGACAAACGGGACAAAAGGAGAATAGCGTCGATGACCTGCCTGAGCTGTTGCCCGGCTATATTGATCCGTTCGGCATAGAACCGCTTGAACCCATCCTCCTCATCGGTGCACTCGTCCTTCAGGACTTCGCAGAACCCCTGTAACCTGGCTATCGGGGCACGAAGCTCATGGGATATGGCATAGCAGAACCCTTCCAGCTCCCGGTTGGTGTAATCCAGGGCAGCACTCCGCTCCGAGACGATCAGCTCAAGCTCCTCGTTGAGCCTGCGCACCTCGTCCTCGGCCTTGTAGCGTTCCGAAATGTCGATGAGCATGCCGCGCACACCGGTCACCTCCCCTTCACGGGTCACCGGCGATGCGTAGACGATAACCGGGAAGGTGCTCCCATCCTTGCGCCGGGCCAGATATTCCCGACCGGTCTCCATGTCGGAATTCCCGCCAAGGATAAGCTGGAAAATTTCCCGTGCGCGCTCACGGTCCCCGGAGGCGAGCATATCGAAGGTCCACAGCCCCTGGCGGCGGTCTTCTGCGGAAAACCCGAACAGTTCCAAGGCATGGCGATTGACAAAGCTGAGTCTCCCCGCCCTGTCGGCCTCGAAGACCGTCTGGGGGAGAAACTCGGCAAATTCCCGGTACGTCCGCTCACTCTCCTCCAGATCGCGGGTCCGTTCGGCAACACGGGACTCCAGGGTAGCCTTTGCCTCTTCAAGGCCGGCTAGGTAGCTGCGCAGGCTCTCAGACATCTGCGAGATATTCCCCAACAGCACTTCCAGCTCGTGGAATGCCACCCGCGGCCATGCCAGTACCTCATGGGCGATGATCTTCTGGGGCAGTGACGTGGTGAGTTCCGCAACATCCATGAGCGGTCGTGAAAGCGCCCTGCTCAGCACCTGCGAGATGACGCCGGCAAAGATCACCAGCAGGAGCATCATCAGGAATCTGCTGACCACTTCATACCGGATGGCTTCGAAAAGCGGTGCAAGGGGCGCTTCTATCAGGATCGACCAGTCCGTGCCGCTCTTCAGCGGAGCTTCGCTCAGGTAGTTCGACTTGAGGTACCGCGTGAAGGCGCTTTCTCCCGACGCGACCTCCGGCGTGACCAGGGTAACCCCCTGGTGAAACTTCGTACTCCGCTCTTTCCTCGGATCGTATCGCTCTCCGGTCCGCTTCCCCGCATGAGTGGAAACGACGATGCGCCCCTCCCCGTCCAGGACCGTAATCTGCACCCCTCGCTTTCTCCCGTAATCGGTCAGGGTCCTGATCAATAACCCTGCGTCGGCGGCCGGCAGATAGGCTCCTGCCACGGTTCCCTCTCCCGGCTTCTGCCTCACCCGTTCCCCCACCAGGTGCCGCACCGTGTCGACATAATTGACCAACTGCCGTAACGTCCCGGCCTCTTTGACCCTGATGTCGTTGCGGGTGTCGATGGTCATGAAGCAGAGTGCCGGAATCAGGAGGAGGGAGAGGATCACGATGAACAGAAAGCTGCGAAGATACGTCGCCGTGCCGGTTGACGTCCCCTTCATCGTCGAACGGACCCGGAAGAAGACGAGGATCACCGCTGCCAGGAGGGTATTGAAGATGCCGCTGACTGCCTGCTTGGAAACAATGAACACCGCCTGTTCCATCGACATCTGGAGCATGCTGCGATAGAGGAGCAATGAAAGCGGCATCCCGGCAACGAACCAGAAGAGGGCGTCGGCAATGACGAGGTCCTTGCCACGGCGCTGGTGCAGCCACCCAACGATCAGGGCCTCGCAGGAAAAGACGACCATGGCCCAAGGATGGTGCCAGTGCATGACCGTAAAGGAGGCGGAAATCATGCCGGCAATGAGGCCCGGCACCATGCCGAACCATCCGACAGCCAGCATGACAAAGATCGAGCCGAAGAGAAAATCTATCCCATGGTACAGTTCAAGATTGAACCCGTTTGCCGCAAAACCGAGCAGCCCGAACAGCACCCCCAGCATGCAGCCCTTGAGCCGCACCTCTACGGTCCCGTTCTTATCTCGATGTGCCGTTTCCATGGAATGTGCCTCATGCGTCTACTGCGCCGACATTCCCTCAGCGAAATAGTAACATAGGAGACGCTAATAACAAACGGTGCGGACAGAATCTCCTTGTCTGCAGATTGGGCGCAGCCTGGCCGGCCAGTGCCGCAAAAAGGGGCAGGATCGGGGTGGTGAAAGCGGGGAAGAAGAAAAGGAAACTGGTGCGGGATGGAGAGGTATGCGGCACGCACAGATGCCCCGGTGGCACGGTCACCGGGGCATCTGGCTCAGAACTCCTGGGGCATGGCCTTGACCTGGGCGGCGGTGAAGACCGGACCGTCCTTGCAGACGTAGACGTTGCCCACGTTGCAGCGGCCGCACTTGCCCAGGCCGCACTTCATGCGGTTTTCCAGGGTGGTGTAGATCTGTTCGTCGCCGAAGCCGAGCTTTTCCAGGACCGGCAGGGTGAACTTGATCATGATCGGCGGGCCGCAGACCAGGGCGATGGTGTTAGCCGCGCTGGGCGCCGCTTCTCCCAGGACAGTCGGAACGAATCCGACCCTGCCGTCCCAGGCCGGGCCGTTGCCGCCGGGATCGACGGTCTTGACGAGCTTCACGTCCGGTCGCTCTTCCCATTCCCGGAGTTCATGCTTGTAGACCAGATCATCCTCGGAACGGGCACCATAGACTATGGTGATCTCGCCGAACCGCTCCCGCAGGTCGAGGCAGTTCCAGATCAGGGTCCGAAGCGGCGGCAGGGCGATGCCGCCGGCAACGAAGACCAGGTTTTTCCCCTCGAACTGCTCGATGGGGAAGGAGTTGCCGTAGGGGCCGCGCACTCCGACGGTATCTCCCACCTCCAGGCGGCGCAGGGCATCGGTCACCCGGCCAACGGCGCGGAAACAGCACTCGATGTACCCTTTCCGCGTGGGGGATGAGGCGATGCAGAAGGTCGATTCGCCATAACCGAATGCCGAATACTCGGCAAACTGGCCGGCCCGGAAGGAGAAGCTGTCGCGCAGTTCCTCATCCTGGAACACCAGGCGGAAGGAGCGGATATCCGGGGTCTCGTCGCGGATCGCCTCGATGGTGGCGAGATGGGGCTTGTAGATGTTCTTGCTGTGATCGCACATGGTAAAAACCCTTAGATCCCACCACGGAGTCACGGAGACACGGAGTTGGCAGCAGTCAGGTTATGATATTGCTTTTCTCCGTGCCTCCGTGTCTCCGTGGTAGATGTTATTGTTTTTGTATCTCGTCCAGGATCGCGGCTATGTCGATCCCCACCGGGCAGGCCCGGATGCAGCGGCCGCAGCCGGTGCAGAGCGTCTGGCCGAACTTGTCGTCGTAATACTTGAACTTGTGCATGATCCGGTTCCGGTAGCGCTCGGGCTGTGCGTCGCGGGGGTTGTGGCCGGAGGCATGGTTGGTGAACTTGCCGAAGGCGCAGGCATCCCAGTGCTTGCGGCGGTGCCCCTCCTTCTCCGACCCCTCGTCGTTGATATCGAAGCAGTGGCAGGCCGGGCAGAGAAAGGCACAGGCGCCGCAGCCGGCACACCGCTCGGAGATGCCTGACCAGAAAGGCGATTCGAAGTGGTTGTCGAGCCAGGCCTTGATCCGCTTCAGATCGAACTGCCCTGCAGCGGGCTCGGCCAGCGGCTGCGGCGTCGCCGAGGGGGTATCGGCAAAGAGCTGCGAATGTTGGCCGACCAGCGCCTCACCCTTGTCCGTCACCACCTGGCAGGCATACCCCCCCCCTGCCAGCGGGGTAAGGAAGAGGTCGCTCCCCCTGGTCTCTGCCGGGGAGAGCCCGACAGCGGTGCAGAAGCAGGCGTCATCGCACTTCGTGCAGGCGATGCCGATGACCGTGGTCTTTTTCCGTCGCTCCAGGAAGAATTCGTCCTTGTAGTCCCAGGAGAAGACCGCATCCAGCACCGGAGCTGCCGCGGCATCGCAGGGGCGAGCCCCCACCAGCACCGTCTCGGGAAAGGTGCAGACGTCCACATCCGTCACCGTCGTCCCATGCTCGGTGCGCTGGAAGGAGAGGATGTTCTCACA
>JACRPV010000234.1 GCA_016223015.1 Geobacter sp.
CACGGTGTCCATGGCGGCACTGACCAGAGGGATATTCAGGATTACATTGCGGGAAAGGCGGGTCGTGAGGTCTACATCGCGAGGAAGAACAGCAGACTGGGCAGGGATGAGCAGCACATCGTCAAAAGTCAGACCTTCCAGGATACGCTCGTCAAGCATCACTCGCTCCTTGGCTGAAAATATTTAACCGATGAAGTTAGTACAGGTAGTGTGGCAAGTCAAGCCAAAAGGGGATCACAACATGTTTACACTGCAAGAAAAGGCAGGGCCTAGCCTGGCGAATCTTACGCACCACAGCGTCAGACAGGAATGAAGAGCCCTTTGTCGGTAATGCGATACAGGGTTGCGGTTATGAGCTTGACGGCATGATCGAGGTCGCTCAGATCTAGGACCTCTACCGGGGTGTGCATGTAACGGAGCGGGATCTTCACCAGTGCGGTGGCCACGCCGTTGCGGGAGATCTGCATGACATTGGCGTCCGTACCGGTTGCCCGTGGGATGCCGGAAAACTGCACCGGAATCTTCAACTCGGCCGCAGTCGCGGCAAGCAGATCGAACAGTGCGGGGTTGATATTGGCCCCGCGCGGCAGCACCGGACCCTTACCGAGTTTCACGTCGCCATTGTGCTTCTTTTCCACGTCGGGCTGGTCAGTGGCAAAATCGACCTCAACGCAGATGCCGACATCAGGATTGACCGTGTAACTACTGGTAGTACCGCCACGCAGACCGATCTCCTCCTGTACCGACGAAACGCCATAGAGATCCACCGGCAGCCGTTTCCGGGCTGCGGCAACCTGGCGGAGCACCTCTGCCACCACGAAACTCCCGGCCTTGTCGTCGAAACCGCGCGAGGTCACCCGGTTGCCGTGCAGGCGTTCCAGGGAACCGGCAAAGGTGACCGGGTCCCCGATCCGCACGAGCTCTTCCGCTTCTTTTTTGTCGGCAGCACCGATATCGATGTACTGGTTCTCCAGCTTGGTCACCGAATCCCGATCCTTGGCTTCCATGAGATGGATCGGCTTACGGCCGATGACGCCGGCAACGGTGCCGGCCCCGCTCTGTACGGTCACCCGCTGACCCGGCGTCAGATGGGCATCCACACCGCCGATGGCGCCGAAATAGAGAAAGCCGTTGTCATCTATGTAGCGGACCTGCAGGCCGATCTCGTCGGAATGCCCGACCAGCATCACCCTTGTGCGCTCCGCCCCTTTCCCCTCGATACAGCCGTAGACATTGCCCAGCACATCACTGGTAACCGCGGCAAACGGTTCGATATACGAGCGGAATACCCGCTGGGCTGGCTGCTCGTATCCCGACGGGCTGGGTGCCGCCACCAGGCTGGATAGAAAAGCAAACGACTCTGTACGCATCGGTAAGACTCCTCTCGTGCCGGGTTACAGCTCCCGGTCTGTACAGCGGACAAGCGGACGATCAGTCACCCCGTGCTTCGACCACCCCGCACTACATAGGGTATTTGCCCATCTGAGACGGATCGAGCCCTTCCAGATAGTCGGCGTATCTTTGCTCGTCGCTTTCGCGGACCACCGCCTCTTCCTGCAGGGAATACTTGGTTGCCCAGTCCATCAGACCGGAGGAGACCATGAGCGGGATCTTGTAGGTCAACGTCAGATTCAGGGCCTCGACGAGATTCACATCGACCCGCAGCTTCTGGCTGCCGTTTTTCAACCAGACCGCTGCCGTGACGGAACCCCTATCGTCACGCTCGACGGTTATCCGGTCGGGCTGCAAACCGACACGCTTGAGCAGGGCAGTCAGGAAGTCGTTCCTCTCCCCCTTGCTGGCCAGGTCATGGCTGATCAGGTCTGCGGCAATGGACACCCCTTCGACGACACTGATCCAGAGGGGAACCGTGGTCCCGCCGTCAGCACTCTTGAGCAGTACCACCGGCCTACGGGAAACGGTATCGATGGTGAATCCGTACACGGTCATTTCTTGATACATGCAAACCTCGTTGTCATGCTTCACGCCGCTTCGCTGTCGACCGCCAGGGTCCCCAGGAGCGAATTCTGATAGCCCTTTGTCATGCATACGTCAACCATGGTGCCGATGAGGGACGGATCGCCGGCAAAATTCACCACGCGATTCGAAGATGTCCTGCCGTACAACTGGTCGCCGCGCTTGCTCACCCCTTCAACCAGCACCTCGTGTATCGTGCCGACCAACTCCTCGTTCTGCCTGCGCGTGGCCTTGCGCTGGATCTCCTGCAACAGTTCGAGCCGTTCGCGCTTTTCCTCGTAGGACAGCGCCTCGGCCAGACCGGCGGCCTGGGTACCCGGACGTGGCGAATACATGAACGAGAAAAGATCCGCATAGCCGACCTCATCCATGAGCGAAAGCGTCTGGGCAAAATCATCCGCCGTTTCACCGGGAAAACCGACGATGATGTCGCCGGTAATGGCAATATCCGGACGGGCCTGCTTGAGCTCCGCCACCATCGCCAGGTAGTGCTCGCGGCTGTATCCCCGGTTCATGCCGGCCAGAACCGCATTGCTTCCCGACTGGGCCGGCAGGTGCATATGGGAACAGAGCTTGGGCAGATCGGCAAAACATTGGATGAGTGCCTGATTGAAGTCCTTGGGATGTGACGTGGTGAACCGGATCCGTTCGATAGCTGCGATTTCGGACACCATGCGGAGCAGCCCGGCAAAATCAGGCTCATCCGTGCTCTTGCCCCCGTAGGAATTGACATTCTGGCCGAGCAGGGTGATCTCCCTGACGCCATGCTCGGCCATCTGCCGGATCTCGGCAACGATCTCCCCGGCCCTGCGACTCACCTCGCGCCCGCGGACATAGGGGACAATGCAGTAAGAGCAGTAATTGTCGCACCCCTGCATGACCGTCACGAAACGGGTCACTCCTCCGGGCCGGTCGTCAACCGGAAAGAGGTTGACCCGGGTATCGTTGTCGATGAAATCGACCTCGGCAGGTCTGCGCCCATCTTCGGCCGCCAGCACGATCTGCGCCG
>JACRPV010000235.1 GCA_016223015.1 Geobacter sp.
GGCAGCGCACATCGCCCACCTGCAGTTCCACCCGGCTGTCGAGATAGGCGGGGCGCTGGCGGGCAGGACCATGGATTTGCGGATCGAGACAATCCAGCACCCGTACCCGGTATCCCCTGGCAAGGAGGGCATCGCAGGTATGCGAGCCGATAAAGCCCGCCCCCCCGGTAATGAGGACACTACGCTGTTCAAGGGTCTCATGAAGTGGCTGATGGCGGGGAGTTGCGGTGAGCTGATTCGGCATCGATCCGTCCAAAGAGAGAGTTGAGAGTAATGGTTGAAGGGGCCTGCACGCAGGAGCGACTTCGAGCGGTGAATCACCCGGCAAGCAGCTCCTCGTACACCTTTGCCAGCGCACCGTAGGCTGCCACGGGGTCATAGCGCCGCCGCGCTGCCTCAAGGCCGGCATTCCCCATCCTGTGGCATTCCCCGGGGCTGTCCAGCAGGTATTCGATCGTCTCCACCAGTGCCGCCACGTCTCCCGGCGGCACCAGCAGGCCCGATTCCCGGTGGGTCACCACCGTGCTGATCCCCTTGATGTCGGTGCCGACCACGGCGATGCCGCTGGCAAGGTAGACCGGAAGCTTGCCCGGCACATTCTCGCCATACAGCCGCAGGGCAAAGCCGATGTCGCAGATCTTCAGATACTGGGGCAGACGGTCGAACGGCTCGTTGTCTACAAAGACGATCCGGCCGGCAATCCCCATCGTCTCGGCCATGGCGCGATAGGGAGGGAGGGGGCGGCCGAACAGGACCAGTTTCACATCGCTGCGCCTGCGGCACAGTTCGGCAAAGGCCTGCAGCAGGAAATCGACCCCCTGGTACTCCTCCATGCCGCCGGAATAGATCAGGAGTTTCTCGCCCGCAGGCCGCAACCGTTGCTCCAGATCACGGTCCACCCGGTCGTCGGCAACCAGGAACGCATCCAGTTCCGGGACATCTTCGACCACCACGACCTTGTCGGCCCCATGGCCGGCGGCTATGAATTCGTCCCGCCGCAACGCGGACTGGGCCACTATTCTGTCGACCCTCTGCTCGATCCAGCGCTCGAACCGCATGAGCGGCTTTACCAGGATGGAATCGCGGGAAAGCGCACCAGTGGCGATCAGCTCGGGGACAAAGGTGCCGTGGGCGTTGTAGATGACCCGCGCACCGGTGAAAAGCCGCGCCACGAGCCCGATCAAGGCCCCTTCGTGAAGGTGGCCGTCGATCAGCCCGATCCGTTCGCGCCATACCGTCCGCACAACCGTTCCCACCAGGAGCAGATCGTACAGGAGCTTGGCCAGGTTGGCGCCGGTGCGCCTGATGGTCAACGGCAGCGGCAGGGTGCGGTGGACGGTGAAGGGAAACGGCCCGTCTTCTCCCTGATGAAACGGGATGACGTGGACGTCGAATGCTTCGGACATGGCACTGGCCAGGCGTTTGATCCGCAGGGGGGTCCCCCGGTCGATATAGAACGGGCACGGTGCAATGACCGCCACCTTGGGCCTGGATGCCCTCTGCGCGATGCATGATCCCGGATCTCTTTTCACACCTGACGTCTCACGCTTCGCGATCCACGTTTATCGTTTCCCGCACCGCGTAAATCGGTTTTCCCTGCGCCTCGTAGTAGGTCCTGGCGTTGAGTTCCCCCAAAAGCCCAAGTGCAATGAACTGGACCCCCATGAAGAGGAGAAACGCCGTAAGGATCAGGAGCGGGTTCCGGTTCATACTGGTATGCTCGAACAGTTTCATGTAGAGCGTGACTGCCCCGGAGAGCGTTCCGGCGAAAAAGGAGTAGATGCCCCACTTGCCGAAGAGCTGGATCGGCTTGGTCGAGTAGGAGAGCAGGAACATGACCGTCATCAGGTCGAGCACTACCCGCATGGTCCGGGATAGGCCGTATTTGCTGGTTCCGTGGAGCCGGGGATGATGGCGCACCGGCAGTTCGGCAACGCGGGCGCCGATCTGGGAGGCGAGCGCCGGGACAAAGCGGTGCATCTCCCCGTAGAGGTTGATCCCGTCCAGGACCTCGCGACGATAGGCCTTGAGGGTGCAGCCGTAGTCGTGCAGGTGGACGGAGGTCAGCCGGGAGATGAGTCGGTTGGCGAGAACCGACGGCAGGCGGCGGCTGAAGGTGTCCTGCCGGTTCATCCGCCAGCCCGACACCACGTCGTACCCCTCGTCGATCTTGGCCAAAAGTATCGGGATGTCGGCCGGGTCGTTCTGCAGGTCCCCATCCATCGGGATCACCACGCGGCCGGAAGCTGCGGAAAAGCCTGCCGCCATGGCTGCGGTCTGCCCGAAATTGCGGCGGAAACGGATCACCTTCCAGCGACGGTCCGCCAGCGCGATCCCTTTCATGATCTCGAAGGAGCCGTCGGTGGAGCCGTCATCGACCAGAATGACCTCGTAATCGATGCCGCTTTCCGCAAGCGCGGCCGTCACCCGCTCACAGAGGATGGGCAGGTTGTCGGACTCGTTGAATATGGGCACCACAATACTTAGATCCATACTGCTCCGGGAGCAGGTTGTTGAAAAACAGCCATCTCGCCGCCGTCCTCGAAAGCCTCCTTGTGCGGCGTAGCGTGGCTCAAGCCTCCGCGGGGCTTTCTGCGGGTGCGACGATCTGACTGCTTTTGAACAACCTGAGTTTTCTACAACTTGTAACCTGCAAAACTGTCGCTCGTCGGCTGTCAGCCGCCGATCTCGACCCGTTTCAGTGTCACGTTCGCCGGCTCTTTTTCACGGCGGAACCGGGGGGACAGCGCCCCCATGATCATGCCGGCACCATAGGCAAGGTGCAGCGTGGGGAGCAACAGCATCAGCAGGGGGAAAAACTCGAAACGCCTCCTCTGCAGCGCCTCCCAGCCGGCACTGGCCAGAACTGCTCCTCCATAGCACAAAAGGGGGACAGAGTAAACAGGGTTCTGGACAAAGGTGAGCATCACCAGATAGAAGAGGAGGAACACCGGCAGCAGACTGGCCGGGCTGATCCGCCCGCTGATGCGGGTCTGCTCCGCGCGTCCGCGGCCATAGGAGAAAAGCTGCCGGACAAAGGCCCGATACGTGGGCCGCTGGCTCCGCTCAACGGCCAGGCAGGGGTCGTGGATCAAGCGCCAGCCGTCGAGGCAGAGCCGCTCCATCAGCTCATTCTCTTCATTGGGATAGAGCCGCTCGTCAAGGCCGCCGCAGGCAAGGAAGACCTCCCGCCGGAAGCTGAGGTTGCAGAGGATCAGCTCATGATCGCCGGTCGAGCGGACCGAGCCGACCCGACGATAGCGGTTGCGTACCTTGCCGCCGCCGACAAGCGACCCGAGCGCCGCACCGATCGCCTGCTGCAGCAGAGAGTCGCCGGCAGGGGTCAGCGACGGCCCGCCGACCGCGGCAACCTTTGCATCGGCATAATGGGCAACCGCTGCCTGCAGCGCACCCGGAGACACCATGGAATCGTCGTCGAGGAAGTAGAGGATATCCCCCTGCGCCTCACGGGCCGCCCGGTTGCGCTGACTGCTGGGAGAGTTCCCCTCGGCAACGATGACGTCCAAAAAAGGTCGGGGATACTCGACTGCGGTAAGCGCATCCAGGGCGCGCACCCTCCCCCCCGGCTTCACCGGTATGATAATGGTAATGCTTGGTAACATGCCTGCTCGTCCCTGGAACTGTTTTCTGCAGCCCTGCAGCCGCCGGTTTCCGGGCACAAAAAAACCGGGGCGTGCCCCCGGCGGTTTGCAGCCCTGCAGCATGCCTGAAACTCAGAACTGCTTCTTCAGGTTCGCTGAAACCCGCTTTTCGATGCGATTATCGCTGCTGCCGTTGCGCCGCCCATAGGCTGCTTCAAGGGCAACCTGCAGTTTGCGGAAACTGAGCCCGACCGTTGCCGAACCGAGCCACTCGGAGACACTGCCGGGATCAAGAAGCGAATAGCGGGCTGTTGCTCCCACATAAAGGTTCCGCAACGGGTAACTCTTGGCAATCAGCGTCAGATGGCGCTTGGTGGAATACAGCCCCGAGTAGATCTGTTTGTCCGAGGTATTATAGCCTGCTTCCTCTATAAGGTCGAGCAGTTTGCTCTGGCCAAATCCCGTTCCCTGGATCGTGTACCTGATCCGCTGGAGGAGTTCCGCGGAATTCGTGATGGCCCCGAAGTCGTCGAGACGGTTGTAGGTCCCCCGGATCAGCATCTCGGTATTCCGATTGGGGTTATAGCTCGCGTTAAAGGATGAATTGGTCTCGGACGACTCCTTATCGCCGACAATCCGTTTCGAAAATCTGTTGGAACCCTTGATTGCATAACTGGGCATGGTGTAGTCGATGGTATTGGTGAGGGTCATGACCGTGTCAAGGTCGCCGCCATTCTGCTGGAAGATGTCGAGAGATGCCTGCGCACCGACCCGCATCCTGGCTACCGGTTCCCATGAAGCTCCAGCCGTTGTGGTGGACTGGATATAGTCGGTACTGTTCTGGTCGCGCGTCGACTCCCCCAGGCTCGACGAATTCGACAGGAGAGAATTCGTGCCGCTCCCCTGCAGCGAGCTCGAAGTACTGGCATCGCCGCCAAGCGCTGAAACCAGTTTCTCCTCGAAATTCAGGCGCACCCGGTCGGTGGCCGTGTAGTTGATGCGGCCAGTCAGGGTCTGCTCAAGCCGGTCCGTTTTCACCGCAGGCGTTTCGCTCCGGATGTTCTTGATGTCGTAGGAGGCAAAAAGGCCGACGGTGCTGGAGTAGCGACGCGTGCTGGCAGCTTCCAGGGTCCCCTGCAGGGTAATGGTCGTTTCGTCGGGGGAGGTGAAGCGCTGCGCCGTCAGGCTGGGGGTGAGCGTGAACAGGGACCGCTTGAAGGTTTCCAGGCGTGCCGTGGCTAAGATGTCGTTGGTGGCCTGCCCGGACTCCAGGATTCTGTCCCTGACGGAAACCCTGGCCTGCCAGTCGGTATCGGGGCCCAATGTCCCTTTGAGATAGACCGGGATGAAACTCTCGTGGGTTATGTAGCTGTTCTCCGTTTCAGAGACGTGCAGGGTGCGGGTAAAGGTGTTGAAGTTGCGCAGAGACCAGGTCGGCCGTTCAGCAGCGACAAACAGGTTGAGGTCCAGAACATCCTCTCTGTAGGTATCGGAAGAGGTCTGCTCGCGGACCTTTGTTGCCTGACCGTCAGCCGAGATGCTGATCCAGTTGGTGAGATCGGTCCAGCGACGGTTTTTGCGGATGTCCACCATCCCGACCTGGAACACCTGCTCCTCCCGTTTTTCCGGAATGGCTGTGGTGACATCGCCAATAAAGTCGGTGTAATTCAGGTAACGGTAAATGAGCCACCCTTCGTACTTGTTGATTGCCGCAGTAAAGGAATTGGTCTGGGAATGCCGGGGAGTCAAGGACTTGAGATCGCTGACATAATCATTGCGATAGTCGAGGTAGATACGGGGGAGTTCGCGAAAGGCAAGGGCCGACTTGCTCGGGACCTTGTCTCCGTGAACGCCGAAGGTCAGGGTGGCTCCGGAAGAGGTATGAGTGCCGTCGATAATGGAATCGACGACATTGGGATCTATGATGTAATCCGATGAAGGGGGCTGGAAGGTCGCATCGGTTTGAAACATAGCCCTGGTCAAATCACGGCTGTATGCCTTGAAGCGGATGGGGAGTTCACGGGTCTGCAGATCGACCTCCCCCTGATAGAGCAGATGGCCCGCCTTGATCGAGGTTTTCTGGTCGCCGCTGCCGTTGTTGAGCGTGGTATCCACTGCTGCCCACTCATAGCCGACAACATATTGATACGTCCCAAGCTTCCCCTTTGCAAAACGCCCGCCGCCGGTCGTGAAAAGGGCATAGCGCTGATACAGGGAACTGGCATCGTACGCACTGCCATTTAGCGTCGACCGGTAATCCGTGTAGCCGACTTCAAGTTCCCCCCCGATACGGGCATGCACCACTCCCGGAAAGGCAGGAGATGCCAGGAGCAGGCTCGCAAGCAAGATGCGTAATGACGAGAGGGGGGATATCTTCATGAAGCAGAACACCTATGACTGCTGGTTGTCAGCACAAATGTGACAGGGAAACCGGTATCCCGGAACCAATGCAACGTCCATACCGCCCAGCCAAATATTTGACACAATTAACTGCCTGCAACATGGCAGTTTTTCGGCGTTTTCTCTCAGGACACAAAACAGGAAAA
>JACRPV010000103.1 GCA_016223015.1 Geobacter sp.
CCGGCGATGGACCTCGATCTTGGGGAGGGAGCTTCGCTTGAATCCTTCGGTCAGGACGATGTCCAGATCTGCGCAGTAGGTTGCCAGCAGCTCCTCGATGGCTGGCTGTTCCTGGTGGCGCTTGATCAGGGCGAGCTTTTCCGGGGAGGTGATCAGCATGGTATCGGCACCGGCAGCAGTGAGGCGGTGGCTGTCTTTGCCCGGATGGTCGATATCGAACCGGTGGGCATCGTGCTTGATGGCGCCTACCCGGTGCCCCCGGCGTTTCAGCTCGGCGATCACCTTTTCCAGCAGGGTCGTCTTGCCGGTGCCGGATTTGGCTACAAATGAAACAACATACATGTTCATTACGGGTACTCCTGTCGTGTCAACCGGCGACAATGGCGATGCGGGGCGCTTTCATCTTCCGCCCCACCAGTGCCCGGTAGCGGCTGCGCAGGACATTCAGGTCATCCCTGAGGAAGGAGACGACGCTGTCGTCGGACAGTTTTGCCAGGTAGCGGTCTGCAAGACCGGCCATGGCGGCATTGTATTTTCTGGTCGAACCGCCATGGGCGTAGTTTCGCCCCGGAAAACGACGGATGTCGCCATTGAACTCGGGCGCGATGTGATAGAGCTCGTGAAAGACCGTGATCAGCTTTTCGCGAAAGGGGAGATCGAAGAAGCGGGGGAAGAGGAAATAGACCACATAGAGGACTTCCGTATCCCGCTGCCGGATGTCGGGCATGGTGCAGGTGAAGGTCCGCCTGCCACGGCGCACCTGGCAGGTGCGGTTACCTCCGGAGAAGCGGAGCGGATGGATCTTTGCATAGACGCCATGCACGCCGCTGCCGCGGGTAGTGGAGAGGCAGATCATGATTTTCTGCGGGTCGATATGAGAGAATTCTTCCATCCGCCCGGTTATGTCGGCCGCCAGTTGCTCCAGCGCGGCGGTCAGGTTCAGGGTGGACATCTATTTCGTCTGTTGCAGTTTATGGCAGAAGAGGCAGCGCATCGGCCCGTCCTTCGGTTTCACCGGGTGCTTGGCCGGGAACGGCACCCCACCCTGCTCATTGTGACAGGCAGGACACCCTTTGTCCGCTTCCATCTTTCCCTGTTTCTGCACAATATCGTAAAACGGTTTATGCTGGTCGTCGAGAGGGACCTTCTTGGTCTTCTCTTTGCCGGAAATGACAAAAAAGACCAACAGGACGATTGCGACAAGACCGATGAAGATCCAGTCCTTTTTTCCTATCTGCATTGATTTCCTCCTGGGTATGCTTCAGCCGGTGCCCGTGCGGAGCAACGGGGCGGGAAACGGCTGGCGGGCTTGATTGTCGTCAGATACGGGCGGAGACGGTCAGTCTCCCTTGATAAAGGTAAAGTAGATGAGAACGCCGCCGATGAGCAGTACGCCAAAGGCGAACGGACAGGGTGAAACGGATCAGCAGCATGATGGAGATGGCGGCGAAGAGGAGGAGCAGTACCGGCTTGGAGCGCTTGATGACAGCATAGAAAAAAAACAGCAGGAAAATCCCGATGATCCAGGGATTCTCCATGGCGGATTTGAAGGTCAGGTTCTTGATGAACTGGATGATATGTTCGGTTTCAAAGGGGGAAAAGGCCTCCTCGGTCTTTTTCAGGAGTTCCTGTTTTTCCATTGAACCTCCAGCGGCGCCTCGCCTGCTGTCGCCCCGGTATGGCAGACAGCCATGGTGCCGGTCAGGATGCGGATTTGACTGCCAAAGTAGTGCAAGAGTAGCAGAATTACAAGGCTTGTAAATGCCTTGACTTGCAGAAGTGCATACAATATCATTTCTTTTTCATTTTTTCCAGTCGATCGATTGCGGAAAATCTTCGTGTCACGGCCATGCCGCGCAGAAGAGACGATCGGGGAGCAGAAGGCGGTTTTTGGATGTCGTGGAAAGCGATCGGGGTATTTGATTCGGGCGTGGGTGGACTGACGGTCTTGAAGGAGATTGTCAGGGCGCTTCCCCAGGAGGATACGGTCTATCTCGGAGATACGGCGCGGGTTCCCTATGGGACCAAGTCTCCGGAGACAGTGGTTCGATATTCCCACCAGATTGCCGAGTTCCTGGTGAGCCGGGATATCAAGCTCCTGGTGGTGGCATGCAATACCGCATCTGCCGTGGCTCTCGATTCCCTGAAGGAGTCGTTCTCCATCCCCATTGTCGGGGTGATCGAGCCGGGTGCGCGCCGGGCGGTCGCTGTGACCAGGAGCGGCAAGGTGGCGGTGATCGGCACCGAGGGGACGGTCAAGAGCAGCGCCTACACCAAGGCGATCAAGCGCCTTGCCCCGGAGGTCCAGGTGGTCAGCCGGGCCTGCCCGCTCTTTGTCCCGCTGGCAGAGGAAGGGTGGGTGGACAACGAGGTGGCGCGGCTCACGGCCCGCACCTATCTGCAGGGGCTCACGGACGAGGGGATCGATACCCTGGTCCTGGGATGTACACATTATCCCCTCCTGAAGCCGGTTATTGCCGAGGTGATGGGGCCGTCGGTGACGCTTGTCGATTCGGCTGAAGAGACTGCTCGCACCATTGCGGAGATTCTCAGTGAGAGCTCCCTGCTCCGTCCCGCAGCAGAGCAGGGGAACCACCATTATTTCGTGACTGACATCCCGGCCGGATTCATCCGGGTCGGCAACCGCTTCCTCGGCGGCAGGCTGGGGGATGTGTACCAGGTAAGCCTGGATGCCTATCATGCGGAAAAAGGGGGGGCGGAAGATGGAGCGTAACCGGTCCCAGCGGCACACAGCCTGGCTGGTTGCCGCGATTGCCGTGTTGGCGGTACTTTTGGTCGGGTTGATCATCAAGAAGTACATCGCCAAGGAGGCGCCTCCGCATGTGACCCCCCCGCCCGTGCACCAGGAAGGGGTTCGTACGGTGATCCTGTTCTTTGCCGCGCCGGATGGCAGCGGGCTGGTGCGCGAGGCCCGCGATATCGATCCTTGCAGCGGTCTGGTCGAGTGCGCGGAAGAGGTGGTTGGCGAATTGATAAACGGGCCCCTGGGCGACCTGACGCCGACCTTGCCGGAAACAGCCACGTTCCGCGGGGTCTCGCAGGAGGGTGACACCCTGACGGTCGACTTCGGCAGCGAGCTGCCGGCAGGACTCCCCGCCGGCAGCAACGCCGAGATGGCGGCGGTCTATTCGGTGGTCGATTCGCTGGCAGTCAACTTCCCCCAGATCAGGCAGGTGCGTATTCTCGTCGAAGGGAAGCCGGTGGATACCCTCAAGGGGCATCTCGACCTGCGCGAACCCTTGGAGCCCGATTTTTCCCTGGAAAAGAAGTCGGAAGCGACAAAAGAAGAGTCGACCCCTGAGCCGCAAAGGAGACAGCAATGAAACAGCCGATACTGCAGGCGCTCAAGGAGCGGGTGCTGATCCTCGACGGGGCCATGGGGACCATGCTCCAGGAGCGGGGTCTGAAGCCCGGCCAGTCGCCGGAAGAGCTGAATCTCCTTTTGCCGGAGGTGGTTGCCGGCGTGCATCGCGAGTATTTGGCCGCCGGAGCGGACATCATCGTTACCAACACCTTTGGCGGCAGCCGGGAGAAACTCTCTCATTTCGGTCTCAAGGAGCGGGTGGCGGAGATCAATGCCGCAGCGGTGCGGATCGCCCGCGAGGTTGCGGGAGAGACCGCCTACGTGGGTGCATCCATCGGCCCGACCGGCCGTTTTGTCGAGCCGGTAGGAGATCTCTCCTTCGACGAGATGGCGGATATCTTTCGCGAACAGGCGACTGCCCTGGTTTCAGCCGGGGCCGACCTGATCACCCTGGAAACCTTCCTGGACATCAAGGAGATCAGGGCCGCCCTGATCGCCATCAGGGAGATCGCCCCGGAGATCCCGGTTATTGCCATGCTGACCTTCGACGACAACGGGCGAAGCGTGCTGGGGACCCCTCCCGAGGCGGCCGCCATCACCCTGGAGGCGGCAGGAGCGGATATCATCGGCTCCAACTGCGGTCTGGGCGTGGAAGGGATGTATGAGGTCCTGGTCGCCATGCGCCGGGTGACCCGGCTGCCGCTCATCTGCCAGGCCAATGCGGGTCTGCCGCTCCTGCAGGACGGGGTGACGGTCTTTCCGGCTTCCCCGGAGGAGATGGTCCGCTACCACGACCGGCTCCTGGAGCTGGGGGTGAGGATTATCGGCGGCTGCTGCGGCACCACACCCCGGCATATCCGCGCCATGAAGGATGCGCTCGCCGGCAAAGACCAGACCTGCCGTCCCGTCGGCCCGGACAAGGGGACGCTGTTCCTTTCCAGCCGCACCGGCTTTGTCGCGCTGGGTGGCGGCCAACCGGTGGCGATCATCGGCGAGCGGATCAATCCCACCGGCAAGAAGGCATTTGCCGCGGAACTGCAGGAGGGAAAGGTCTCCTACATCAGGCGGGAGGCCATGGAACAGGCGGCTGCAGGAGCGCATCTGCTCGACGTCAATGTGGGCGCTCCCGGTATAGACGAGCCCGCTGCCATGGAGCAGGCGGTTTTCTGCGTCACCGGGGCGGTCCAGTTGCCCCTGGTGCTCGACTCCTCCAGTCCCGCTGCCCTGGAGCGGGGCCTGAAGGCTGCCGACGGGAAGGTGCTGGTCAATTCGGTCTCGGGCGAGGAAAAGAGCCTTGGCCGGGTCTTGCCTCTGGTGAAAAAGTATGGTGCTGCCGTGATCGGCCTGACCCTCGACGAGCAGGGCATCCCCGAGAGTGCCGACCAGCGCCTTGCCGTGGCGGAGCGGATCGTGGCCGCGGCAGCTAGGCAGGGAATTACGGCCGGTAATGTGGTGGCGGACTGCCTCACCCTGACGGTCAGTGCGGAACAGAAGCGGGCCATGGAATCCCTGCGAGCGGTTCGGCTGGTCAAGGAACGGCTCGGCCTCAACACGGTCCTGGGGGTGAGCAATATCTCCTTCGGCCTGCCGGCCCGGCCGGTGATCTCCTCAAGCTTTTTCGCCATGGCCATTGCTGCCGGGCTCGATGCGGCGATCATCAACCCCAAGGAACAGCCGATGATGGACGCCTATCGTTCCGCCATGGTGCTGCTCAATCGCGACGTCAATGCAGCAGCCTACATAGAGGCGTACAAGGGGGCGGGTGCAGCAGCGCAAGCTCCTGCCCCGAGCGAGCCTCCCAAGGACATCAGGGGTCGGCTGGCAGCCGCGATCATCGGCGGCGACCGGGAAGGGATCGAGAGTCTTGTCGGAGAGGCCCTGTCGGAAGGGCTGGATCCCCTTGCCATCAGCAACGAGGGGTTGATCCCCGGCCTGGAGGAGGTTGGCCGCCGTTTCGAGAAGAACCAGGTCTTTCTCCCCCAGGTGATGCGTTCGGCCGAGACCATGCAGGCCGCCTTTACCCGGCTCAAGCAGGAGCTGGCCGGTGCGGCCATGGAGAGCAAGGGGCGCATCCTCATGGCAACTGTCGAGGGCGATATCCACGACATCGGCAAGAACATCGTCTGCACCCTGCTGGAGAACCACGGCTTCGAGGTGATCGACCTGGGGAAAAACGTTCCGGCAGACCGGATCGTTGCCGAGGCACTGGAGCAAAAGGCCGACGCTGTCGGGCTCTCTGCCCTGATGACCACGACCATGGCCGAGATGGAGAATGTCCTGAACCGCCTGCGGGATGCCGGCGTCAAGACCTTCACCATGGTGGGGGGAGCGGTCGTCACCAAGGAATACGCCGACCGGATCGGCGCCGATCTCTATGCCAAGGATGCCATGGAGGCGGTGGCCCGGATCAAGGAGTTGCTCTGCAAAGGGTGATGATGGGGCAAACGCCCCGTTTTACGTACAGTATTGCAATGTATGCCGTTGGTATGATACGTTACTCTGTCTACGTGATTTGACGGACGGTGGTGGCAATGGTCGTCGGCTTCAATCATAATGTGGTCTACAAACGGGAAGTTTTCCATGTCCAGACCGAGGACAGCGGCAGGGCAAACCCGCAGATCACAACCCTCCTCTATCGTGGCGGGACCATCATTGCGTCCAAAAAGGTCAGCTACGCGGACATTATCAAGATCGACAACCTGGAAACGGTTGTCGAAGAACTGATGAAGGAGCAGCACAAGGAGATGCTGCGCCGACTCAAAAATGGCGAGTTCGACGACCGGATTGCCGCCATCCCTTCTTCCCCATCATCTGCCGATACATCTCCTTCCGGAAAAATCGAGGACCGATGATGTTCTCCTCGACCACCCCGTTTCCCTCCGGGAGCAGCAGCATCCCCAACCTGAACGAGAAAGGATCAGCCTTCAGTGAACGAAACCATTGCGCAGCTTGAGGAAAAAGCCCGTAATCTGCGTGTAGCCGTCGTCAAGGCCCTGCACAAATCACAGTCCGGCCATACCGGTGGATCGCTCTCCGCCATCGACATGGTAACGGTTCTCTATTTCCATACCATGCGGCACGATTCTGCCAACCCCCGCTGGGAAGGGCGCGACCGTTTCGTGCTCTGCAAGGGGCATGCGGCTCCTGCCCAGTATGTGGCGCTGGCCGAGGCCGGCTATTTCCCCCGCGAAGACCTGATGATGCTCCGTCGCCTCGGCAGCCATCTCCAGGGTCATCCCGACAGCAAGGTGACTCCCGGTGTTGAGGTCTGTACCGGGTCGCTGGGGCAGGGGCTCTCCATGGCCAACGGCATGGCGCTTGGCCTGCGGCTCGACGGGAAGGAGAACCGGGTCTATGCACTACTGGGTGATGGCGAACTCCAGGAGGGGCAGGTCTGGGAAGCGGCCATGGCTGCCAGCCACTACCGGCTCGACAACCTCTGCGCGCTGATAGACTGCAACGGTCTGCAGATCGACGGCGAGGTTGCCAGGGTGATGGGGGTGGAGTCGGTGCCCGACAAGTTCCGCGCCTTTGGCTGGCATGTCCTGGAGATCGACGGACATGATATCGGGGCGATTATCGCTGCCCTCAGTCAGGCCAAGGTGACCAAGGGGCAGCCGACGGCCATTGTTGCCCGGACCGTCAAGGGGAAGGGGGTCTCCTTCTTCGAGAACAAGGCGTCCTACCATGGCGTCCCCCCCAGTGACGAGGAGCTTCCTCGCGCACTGGAATGCCTCGGCTGTTTCGAGGATTGTGAGAAAATCTCCCATTAACGCGGTTACTGAAAGGATATACGAGCTATGAGCGGCATGATAGCCACCAGGGATGCCTATGGCGAGGTTCTGGCGGAACTGGGGACGGAAAACGAACAGATAGTGGTCTTGGACGCCGATCTTTCCGGTTCGACAAAGACGGGGGTATTCGGCAAGAAGTTTCCGCAGCGGTTCTTCAATATGGGGATCGCCGAGGCCAACATGGTC
Source organism: Geobacter sp. (assembly GCA_016223015.1). Taxonomy (GTDB): domain Bacteria; phylum Desulfobacterota; class Desulfuromonadia; order Geobacterales; family DSM-12255; genus Geoanaerobacter. The sequence goes on from JACRPV010000103.1 coordinate 7,306, forward strand.
GGCACGGCGGCAGGCATGGCGGCAGTGGGGAAGATCCCGTTCCTGTCAACCTTTGCCATTTTCGCGGCCGGCAGGGCCTGGGAGCAGGTCCGCCAGTCGGTTGCCTATCCCAAGGCCAACGTGAAGATCGTGGCGACCCACGGCGGGGTGACGGTCGGTGAGGATGGGGGCTCCCACCAGTCGGTGGAGGATATCGCCATCATGCGGGCAATCCCCAACATGACGGTGATGGTGCCTGCCGACGGCGTTGAGACCCGTGCCGCGATCAGGGCTGCTGCGGAGTATAACGGCCCGGTCTATATCCGGCTCGGGCGCAACAAAGTGCCGACCGTGATCCCTGCAGACCATCCGTTTGCCATCGGCAAGGGGATCGAACTGGTTGTCGGCACGGACCTGACCTTCGTCACTACCGGCCTGATGACCGCCCAGGCGGTCAAGGCTGCCGAACTGCTGCTCGCCGACGGCATCAGCGCCAGGGTTGTGCATCTCGGGACCATCAAGCCGCTCGATCAGGATATTCTCCTCAAGGCAGCCCGTGAGACCAGGGCGATCATCACCGCAGAGGAGCATTCCATCGTCGGTGGCCTGGGGGGCGCTGTTGCCGAGTTCCTTTCCGGGGCCTGCCCGGTTCCGGTCCATCGCGTCGGCGTGCGGGACCGCTTCGGCACCTCGGGCAAGGCAGAGGAGCTTCTGAAATACTTCGGGCTGATGCCAGACGACTTGGTGGACGCTGCACGTGGAGCCCTGGCGAGGAGCTGATGGCCGACCTGTCCCGTCATCGCTGCGGGGGATTTACCTACCTGGCTGCTCTCATCATCATTGTCATCATGGGGATCATGCTGGGGATGATGGGACAGACCTGGACCACGATCATGAAGCGTGAGCGTGAAGAGGAACTTCTCTTTCGCGGTCTGCAGATCCGCAACGCCATCGAGCGATGGCAGACGCCACGGGCAGGGCAAACCGTTGTTACCCCGTTGAAGGATCTGAAGGATCTGGTCAAGGATCCGCGCTCCTTGTCAACGGTGCGTTATCTGCGCCAGGACCCGAACAAGGATTTCCTTGACCCGATTACCGGCAAGGAGTGGGTCGTCATCAAGGATCCTGTCAAGGGTATCATCGGCGTTGCCAGTTCCAGCGAAGAGACCCCCTTGCGGCAGAAGGGCTTTGCCGACAAGTTTGCCGTCCCGGATAGTGACACGAAATTAAAGGCCATGTTCGACTCCTTCGAAGGGAAGACCAAGTACAGCGACTGGCTCTTCGTTTACGGCCAGGCCCAGGCCCAGCTCAGCATCAGCGGGGCCTCCGTTGGCGGTGTGCCGACCACCCTCGGCGGGACGACGTCCCGCTAGTGAACGATACCGTGCCGGGCTTCTTGATCAGAACGTTCCGTAATATGCTGGAGGTTGGTTGATATTCCGGAGTCTTACAACCAGAGTTATCGTTATTTCGATCAGCCTGCTGGCGTTTGGCATCAGTTTCTTTGCCTTCCTGAACCTCCGCAAGGAACAGACCCAGCTTATCAATTCTGCCCGCGAAACCACTGACCTGCTGCTCAGGACCGTTGAGGCAAGCATCTACAACTCCATGCGCATCGGAAATACCGATGATGTCCAGGTTATCCTGGAGATGGTCGGCCAGAATCCGAAACTGACCGGGGTCCGTATCTTCCACCCCCACGGTATGGTGCTGCGTTCGTCCCATCCGATCGAGGTCGGCCGTCCCGTGGATAATGTCGATTACCAGATGTTCCTGCAGAACCGGAAAGAAGGCGNNGGCGTGTTTACCGTTCAGGGGCTCGGTGATGTCCTTCGGATGATCAAGCCGATCTATAACGACGAGCCCTGTCACATCTGCCACGGGCACAAGGCGCGGATCATTGGTGTCCTTAACGTCAATTATTCTCTGTCCGAAACCCAGAAGCGGATGATCGAGGCTACCAAGCTCTTCTTTGTTTCCACTACGGCGATCATTGCCTTTCTGTCGGTGACCATCTCTCTGGTCCTGCTCAAGTTTGTCCGCAAACCCTTGCGCCTCCTGGTCGAAAACATGGCCAGGGTTGAAGAGGGTGATCTTACGGTACGGATGAACTACAAGGGGCAGGACGAAGTCGGGCAGCTGGTTGCGAGCTTTGACTCCATGGTCGACCGTCTGGACAAGGCGAAGCAGGAGCTGGAGCAGTTGCACTTCCAGCAGATGGAGCGTGCCGACCGGCTCGCATCGGTCGGTGAAATGGATGCCGGGATCGCTCATGAAATCAAGAATCCGCGGACCGGTATTGCTGCTGCCATAAGTATCATCAAGGAAGATTTTCAGACGGATGACCCTCGCTCAGACATACTTGTCGAGGTACTTGATCAAGTGAAGCGGATGGACAAGACGGTAAACGATCTGCTGTTTTTCGGCAAGCCGTCACCTCCCGAGTTTGTCTATGCCGATCTCAATGCAATCCTTCAGAAGACAGTTGTCTTTGCGTCGCAATACAAAGGCGGCAAGCACATCGAGAAAAGGCTGGAGCTGTGCGAGGATCTCCCCCCTGTCTATGTGGATCCGAAGCAGATCCAGCAGGTCTTGCTCAATATAATCCTCAATGCGTTCCAGGCCATGCCGGGTGGCGGGGAACTCTCGATCATCACGACGACAACGGCCAGGGACGGAGTGACCTTTGTGCGGGCCATTATCGGTGACACCGGT
>JACRPV010000104.1 GCA_016223015.1 Geobacter sp.
ATCTCCGTCACAGTGGACAATACGGCGCCCCATACCACCCTGACCCTGACGCCGGCAAATCCGTCCAACACGGCCACCCCGGTCTTTGGCTTCAGCGCCGACGAGAGCGCCACCTTCCGCTGTTCGGTGGACAACGGCACGGAATTCGCCTGCACCAGCCCGCTCACCCTGAGCGCGCTCTCCGGAGGAAACCACAGCTTCAAGGTCTATGCGGTCGATCTTGCCGGCAACGTCGATCCGGCTCCCCCAACCTACGCCTGGACCATCGACCTGGTCACGCCGGCCGTCAGCTCGACACTGCCGGCCAACGGCGCCACCAGGGTCAGCGTCTCCCTGACGCAGGTCACCGCCACCTTCACCAAGGACGTCAACCCGCTGACCGTAACCACTGCGAGCTTCTATCTCGATAACGGCGCCACCGGCACCGTCACCTACGACAGCTCCACGCGGACCGCGATCTTCACCCCATCGGCACCGCTCCGTTACTCCACCACTTACACCGCCACCATCTCCACGGCCGTCGCCGATGCTGCCGGCAATACCCTGGCAGCCAACCATACCTGGACCTTCAGCACCGACCCTGACGGCGACATCAACCTTGACGGGAAGGTAGACCTGGCCGATGCCCTGCTGGCCCTGCAGACGGCCGTCGGCATCAGAACCGTCACGACCCAGGCCAAACTTCACGGCGACGTCGGGCCGCTGTCGGGCGGGAAACCATTCCCGGACGGCCTTATCGATGGCCGCGACGCCATGGTTATCCTGGGTAAAACAATCGGAATACTCAACTGGTGAGGACTGACATGATCAGCAGACGATTTTTCACAACCGCCGCCACAACCATTGCCATACTGCTTGCGACCATGACGCTCCTTTCGGGGTGCGGCGGTGGCGGCAGCAGTTCCGGGGTGGCGAACCCCCTTCCGACCGCCACGACGCTCGTCGGGACCGTTGCCAAGGGCACCTTCAGCTCCGGCTATGTGGAGACCTACTACGTCTCCGGCTCCATCGAGGTCCTGCAGCGGACTACCACCATCGGCAGCGGCGGGACCTTCACCCTGGACCTGGGCACACATACCGGCATCGTACTGCTGAAGGCCTACGGCACCTATACAAACGAAGCGACCAACAGCACGGTCACCCTTACCAAAGGGGTCGATGCGCCCCTGCGGACCGTGCTCTATCTCAGCGCTCCCAGTGGGACGATCCCCGTCGCCATCACGCCGCTCACCGAGCTGGCGGTGCGTAACGCCCTTGCCCGGAGCACCGCGGTCCCGGCGGCCCTGACCCAGGAGAACATCATTGCCGCCAATGCCCTGGTCTCGGACATCTTCCCCTTCGACGTGGTCTCCACGCGGCCGGTGGCGCCCGATGCGCTCTCGCTCAGCAGCGCCACCGATGCCCAGAAGTGCTATACCCTGCTGCTCTGCGGCATCTCGCAACTGGCGCCAACACCGACCCTGCTCGACAACCTGCTCGCCTCCTATGCGGCAAACCTTACCAGCTACGGTCGCCTGCTTGCCGCCGACATCACCAACCTGACCACCGCGACCCAGACCTTCCTCAGCTCGGCCTACAATCACTCCGGCTACACCACCACCGGGCAGATCCCGCTCTTCCCGGAAGTGGGCTATTACACCACCCTGGTGACCATAACCACTGTCAAGAACAGCTCCGCAGCCAGCGCAACGGCCAACATGATCCAGTTCAGCCTGCTCCTAGATGCGAACCTGACCGTGGACAACACCGCCAACATCCCCAACAGCGGCGTGATCACCCTGCTGACCGCTGCCCAGACCACCACCACGGCCGCCAACCTGACCACCGATGCCACCACCCTCCAGCCGGTGTTGAACATTGCCCTCAACAACAGCAGCGGCATAGCCGTCGGCGCCCTTGCCACGGTAAAGATCAAGACCGCTCCGAGCTTCATCCCCGGTCCGTTCAGCATCCTGGTTACCCACCTCTACCAGAGCGGCATCGAGCAGACCCTCATCCCGTACGCCTCGCTCAACGACGCCAATACCACCACCGTAGACTGGAGCATTCAACGCACGTACTGAGGATTAACGCAATAAATGAAAGGGGGGCCATGCCGCGCGCATGGTCCCCCTTTTTATTTCACTTCAACCTGTCAGGTCCTGCTCAGAAGGAGTACTTCACCCCCACGTTGACGAAGGTGCCGCCGAACTCCCACTTGTCCTTGGTCGTCTGCACATCGGTTTCCGTGCTGTTGATGTTCTTCATCTCGATCTCGGGCTTGGCCGTGAACCACTTGAAGTTGGCGCCGACTGCCCAGTTCTCGGTTAGTTTGAGATCGGCGTCAACCACCACCTGGTAGCCGAGTGCCGTGCCATGGTTGGTCTCGTTGACCGGACTGATTCCGCCGGTGGTGAAATTGATCTTGTTTTCCATGAATCCCTGGTAGAGACCGACGCCGGCCCCGGCAGAGAGCATCAGCTTCTCGAATTCCAGGATACCCTTGGCGTTCAGGGTGACGGGCACGCCGTAGGCGGTCCGGTCCTGGACGAAGTTGGGACGGTTCACCGTGCCCGAGGCCGTATAGAAGCCGGTCCCCAGCTCCAGTGCCGCATAGGGCTCGGGCCGGTAGCCGACGGCAATATCCAGGTCATAACCGGTATCGAAGTACTTGAACCCCTTGTAGTCCCCTCCGTCCCTGCCGTTGGGGAGAAAAACCCCGGCCCGCGCCGTAACGTACGTCTGGTCGGCTGCCAGGGCAGACCCGGCCGAAAGGGCCACCATCAGGACACATGCTGCACCTGTCGCTCTCTTGTTCACGCAATTCCCTCCTTTGTAAGGATTATGGCTCATAACAGCTCGTGCCCTCTTCCGCGCACGCTGCCGGTCACCCGGCGCATCGTCAGTTCTGTACCCAGAGCATGGACCGGACATTGGCATCGATCGGCAGCAGATAGTCCTGGGCCGAGATCACGATACCGTCGGCAGCGCCGACCAGCTTGACGGTAACGTAGACCCGCCCCCTGGACTCGGAATAGGTGCCGACCAGAACCGCCTGGGCCTCGTGGCTCCTGCCGATCTCGCGGATCTCACGGGAGAGCATCAGCTCCCCCTCGGTCTGCTTGACAAAGATGGTATCGCGCAGCTTCAGCTCAACCACCTTGTATCCGTTCTTCGTCAGCCTGGTCCCCAGGTGCTCTGAGAGGGTCCGGCCCAGTCGCGAACCCGCAAGGGTATCGATATTGACGATGGTCGCCACGATGACCGGCCGGTCCATGGGGAGCCGCCGGCCTGCGGGGATGGCCGCAAGGAGCTGGTCAACCGCCTGGTAGCTGGCGGTCATCAGGCAGTCCCCTTCGTCCGTGCAGCAGGTTTCGCTGGCGCAGGGGCGGAACAAGGTACAGCCGGCACAGAGCCAGAGCGCGAGGAATGCCGCAGACAGCCTCAGGAATCCGGGAAAAGCTCTTCGACTCATCGCCCCACTACCTCCATCCGCTTCAGCGGCCGCTCCAGCGCCTCGACAAAGAGATCCGTATCCGCTTCCTCGATGTAATAGATGTCGTTCTTGCGGAATCGGTACTGGTTGTCGGTGACGATGGAGGTGGTGACGATCAGCTCCGTATGGGTCGCGCCGCCGGCATAGTGGCCCAGGCCCCAGTCCATGGCCGCAGCCAGGCCAAGACTGCCGGGAGCCGCCGAGACGCCGGCATCCACCATGTCGTGGATCACCCAGAGCCCTGCGGTGAGAGCCGTCAGGGTGCCGGGGATGTGGGTGTAACGGTTACTGCCGTGGCGCACCAGCTGGGTGTCGTAGGTCACCTCGACAGCCCCGGCCTCGGGATTGTCGGTCACCTGCATCCCCCGATTGACCATCCGGGTAATCAGGAAATTGCGGAAGGCGCGGTTGAAGGCGGTCCCTTCCTGTGGTCCTCGGATATGGAGCGGTTTTCCCTTGAGGGAGCTCTCCTTGCCGTAGGCGGCGATCTGGGTCTGCACGGCCACGTCGTCGGCCAGCACGTCCCAGTGATGGGCGGCCCTGGCCTTTTTCTGCGTGGAGATGGGATAGTTGGCCGGGATCGGCAGCTGCGAGGCGCATGCCCCGAGGAAAAGCGCCGCCAGCAGTATGATGAGCCGTATTCGCATCGGTTCCCCCTGATCGATGAGGTTTCAAATAAACGACGCCGTGAAGCGGGACTGTCAAAATTCCGTCAGCTTCCGGGGCAATTCCGATATCCCCGCAAAGGGCACCGGAACTGCGCCGGCAGCCAGGGCAGCGATACGGCTGCTTCCGGGCATCCCGGACACCGGGCATCTGCAGGTAGACTGCAATGTCTTTGCCAATCTTTACGAACGTTTTGTGGGGGAAGAGAGGGGGGAAGGCTGTGCCGGCGCCGATGCGCCGTCAGTCTGAATAGCAGGAGTCTTGAAGGTCTTGATTTCACGGTAGAGGGCATCGACCTCGCTGCTGATGGTCACGATCCGGGCAGAGACGTCACGAACACCGTTGACGGTTTCGGCGCCGATCTGGATGATCCGCTTCATGGATTTGATCATCTCTTCGTTGACCTCCCGCTGCTGGCCGGAGGCACCGGCAATGGCGCGGGTCTTCTCTCTGGCCAGGGCAAGGTTTTCGGAGATGAGCTGGATCGACTTGACCTGGTCCTCGGAGGCAGTGCGGGTGACTTCCATGGCGTCGCGGAAGCTGGTGAAACCGCCCAGCAGGGTCTCGACGATCTTTTCTTCCTGGGTCGTGGCCCGGTTCACCTCGGAGATCAGCTGCCGGATCTGGGAAAAGGCGTCGATGATCTGGCCCAGGTTGTTTTTCTGTTCCGCCGCCACCGTCTCGATGTTCTTGACCATGTCGGTGGAGCGCTGGGAAGACTCCTGGATACCCTGCAGCGCCTCGCTGGCCCTGATGGCGACCGCCTTTCCCTCGGCGACCATGGTCACCGTGGAGCGGGTCGAGGAGACCGCGGCATTGATCTCGTACTGGATGGTCGAGACAATGGCCTCGATCTCCTTGGTGGAGACAGCGGTCTTGTCGGACAGGGATTTCATCTCCGACGCCACCACGGCAAACGGCTTGCCATACTCGCCTGCCTGGCCGGACAGGATCTGGGCGTTGAGGCTCAAGAGCTTGGTCTGCTCGGTGACCTCCTTGATGACGTCGAGGACCTTGGCGATATCCTTGGAGCGGGTGCCCAGGCTGCTGATGGTGGCGGTCACCGATCCGACCAGCTCTTCGATCTTCTGCATGCTGCCGATGGCGTCGGCCACCGAATTGATGCCGCGGTCGGCAATGATGCTGGTGGTGTGGACGGAGAGCTCGGTGGTTTCGGCAACGATGCCGCCGACCCTGGTCACCGATTCATTGATCTGGTCGACGGCGTTGGTGGCGTCCTCCATGGAATGGGAAGCGCGGCCGGCAATGGTAGCCACGTCCTTGGCAGTGCGGGAAAGGGTCATGACCGTCTCGAAGGAGGCATGCACCTCGTTGGAAAGCCGGTCGATCTTGGTGACGATCCCCTGGGAAGCGGAGAGGATCTCGTTTAAGGCCGAGGAGCTCTCCTCGGAAAGCTCCAGGAGGTTATCGGTGGAGACAATGACCTGTTCCAGCGAATCGAGGGCGTTCTGCACCGAAAAGAGCCCATTCTCGGTGGAGAGCTGCTGGCGGTTGACGCCGCTGATCACATCCTTGAAGGTCTTGTTCAGGTGGTTCATGGCATCGGAAACATTGCCGGCAATGGTCCTGATCTTGACGACGGTGGTGGAGAGCCACTGGACGAGGATGTCGAGACCCGAGGCAATGGCCCCCAGTTCGTCGTCCCTGCTCGCGGTTACCCGGCAGGTGAGGTCGCCGCTGATGACCTGCTGGATGTTGCTGCTCATGCCGTCGATGCGGGAACCGAGTTCACGCCGGAAGAAGTAGAACACCAGCAGCCCCAGCACAATGAAGACTCCGCCCTGGATCACGACCAGGGCCATGAGGTGCTGCAGCACATGGCCCTTTACCCGGTCAAAGGTATACCTGACCACCATCCTGCTAGCGGGCTCGGTACCGGCGAGCACCGGCATCTCCAGGACGATCGGTTCACCGGAGAAGGGGCCTTTCTTGTCCATCACCGTGAAGCCGGTCTGGTCGATGTAGGCGATCCGGACCACGTCCGCATCCTTCAAGACCTGGTCCATCAGTTGTCCCAGGTAGGTGAAGTCGAAACTCGCCCGGGAGATGGCAGCGATGGATGCCAGCTGCTTGGCGCTCAGGGAGACCTTCTGGCGGATATTCTCTTCTTGGATCTTCCGGTTGTCGTGGATGGTCCAGGCCGTGGCGAAGCACTGACCGATGAATACGGCCAGCAGGATCTGCAGGAGGAATTTTCGCGACAGCCTGTTCTTGGGCATCGGGGATGGTACCGCCTAATAGGAGAAGTTGACCGGTACGGCCTTATCCTTCTTGATGATGGCCTGCCCTTCGGGCGAGCCGATGAACTGCAGGAAACGCTTCACCGCCGCACCACGGTTCTTGCCGAGCACCAGGTTGTTGTGGTGGACATAGGGCCACTGCCCCGATTCCATGCCAACATGGCTCCTGCCGTCGATCCTGAGCGGCAGGATTTTCCCCCCTGCCTTTGTCATGGCAACCGCATCGATGATCCCGATAGCGTTCGGCTTTGCCTGCAGGGCATCGAACATATCCTTCGACTTGGAAAGATTCAGGATCTTCCCCGGTTCTGAAAGCGTGGCAAAGCAGGCAAAGGCCTGCCGCAGGGCAACCTTGGTGGTATCGCTCTCGGGGCGGGTGAGCGCCAGGATCGGGGCATCGGCACCGCCGACCTGCCGCCAGTTCGTGATCTTGCCGCTATAGATGTCGCACAGCTGCTGGCTGGTGATCCCCTTGACCGTCACACCGGGGTTCACCGCCACCACCCCGGCAACACGGGCGATCTCGATCGCCTTAAGCGGCAACTGTGCCTGTTCCGGCGTCAGATCGGCTGCGGACATGGCGATGTCGATAGCCCCCGCCATCAGGGCGGCGATCCCGCCCGGCTGCCCCAGCGACTTCGGGTTGACCTCGATCCGATCAGAGGGATGTTTTTTGACATACGCCTTGCCCAGCTCGGTAACCAGGGGGATCATACTGCCCGACCCGGCGATCTTCAGGGTCTCGGCCCCGGCGGTCGTGGCGATCAGCACCAGTGCGCACAACAAGAGAGATGTCCTCATCATATGAACCTCCGCTCCGTGAATACTTAGAATACCCTAAAAGAATCCTCATGCAAGGGGAGAAAACGCTCTCCATCCGGGTTGCCGGACGGACGTCCCTGTAAACCGTTAGCAGCAAAGCCGCTGCTATCGATCCTTGACGGACAGCTACTACCACATGTCAGCTACAAGCGGAAATCCTGAAAACTCTTCAATCGACCCCGAGCCGTCCGGTCAGGTCGTCGATGAACTGCCGGGCAGAGCGACCGCTGCGGCGGCCATTTTCCAACGCCCAGAGCAGGGCACGGCGCCGGAGTTCCTGCTCGTCCATGGGGAGGTCGAGCTTCTCCGCATAATGGGATACGGCCTGCAGATAGGTCGTCTGATCGAAACGGCTGAACCCCAGGGTCAGACCGAACCGGTCGGCAAGGGCGAGCTTTTCGGATATGGCCTCTTCCGGGTGGATCTCCGAACTGCCGGTGTTGTCGGCCATCGGCTCGGGCATCAGGTGGCGCCGGTTGGATGTGGCATAAAGCAGGACGTTCGGGGGCCGCTCCTCGATGCCGCCGTCGAGCAGGGTCTTCAAGGCCCGGTAATCCTCCTCCCCCTCGGCAAAGGAGAGGTCGTCGCAGAAGAGGATGAAGCGCGACGGTATCCCGCGCAGAAGCGAAGTGATGAACGGCAGGCTCAAAAGGTCCCAGCGCTGCAGCTCCACCAGCCTGAGACCATCCGGGGCGAAACGCTTGAGAAGGCCCTTTACGGAGGAGGACTTGCCGTTTCCCCGCTCTCCCCAGAGCAGCACATTGTTGGCAGGATAGCCGGCCACGAACTGGGCGGTATTGCGGATCAGCTCTTCCTTGACGTAGTCGATCCCGACCAGGTCGTCAAGGTCGACCAGGTGGGGGAATTCAACCGGCACCAGCCTGCCGGCACTGCCGCGCCGCTCCCAGCGAAAGGCGATGAACCGCTGGAACAGGGAGTGATCGACCGCGGCAGACGGCGCATAGCCCTCAAGGACGCGATCTACACGATCCAACAGCCCCTCGACCCGCTCGGCCAGTCGGTCCCACTGCTCAGCCACCCTGTGCCTCCCCGTTTTCGTCACGCAGGGAGCAGGCTCGCTCCCAGGCATGGTAGCCGTCGCCGGCGATCTCCCAGAAGGTATCCAGCCGCTCGCCGTAGAATGGGATGTCGCCGCACTCCTCTGCCATCCGCTGCGCGAACGCCTCCGTGATCAACCCCAGCCGGTGCAGATGGCCGTAGAAATCCGCCACCCCCCGGAGATAGCCGGACAGGACCTCCAGGCTCGGCTCCAGGGTGTTGACGATGTACCAGTTTCCGGCAAACTGGCGGACGATCCCCGGCTGCTCGGCAAACAGGTTGCGCTGCTTGGCCCCGACCACGAAATCCCGCACGTAGTAATCGGCGCCGTTGGCCAGGAGAGTCGCCTCGGCAGGGCTTAAGCCGGCATCGAGCAGGGACTGGTAATAGCCGGAGAGCAGCTCCTTGCAGCGCTCGTCGACGCGGATCTCGTCGTCGAGGGAATTGATGTCGAATTCGGTTTTATCGATCTGCATGTCTGATCTTGCACCCCTGTTCAAACTGTTTTTATTCCGTTGTAAAGCGCGATGCGTGCGGGGCACGGAATCGCGAAGGCTTGCGTAATGCTCGCGCGATGGGCGTGCTATCTGTGCAGCCGCGGATCGAGGGCGTCCCTGATCCCCTCCCCCACCAGGTTGTAGGAGAGCACGGTGATCAGGATCGACAGCCCCGGAAAGAGCGACAGCCACCAGGCAAACTCGATATAGTCCTTGCCCGAGGTGAGGATGTTCCCCCAGCTGGGGATGGGGGGCTGCACGCCGATGCCGAGAAAGGAGAGGGCCGATTCCGTGAGGATCGCCCCGGCCACGCCGAGGGTCGCGGACACCAGCACCGGCGAAAGGGCATTGGGAAGTACGTGGCGGACGATGATCCGCAGATCCGAGGCCCCCAGTGCCCTGGCAGCCATGACGAACTCCCGTTCACGCAGCGAGAGGACCTCGGCCCGCACCAGGCGCGCCACCCCCATCCAGCCGGTCAGCCCGATCACCACCATGATGTACCAGATGGAGGGTTCCAGCATGGCAATGACGGCAAGGATCAGGAAGAAGGTCGGGAAGCAGAGCATGATGTCCACCAGACGCATCAGCACCGCATCGATCCAGCCGCCGTAGTAGCCCGCCACCAGGCCGATGGCCGTGCCGATGCAGACCGCGATCCCCACCGCCACGAACCCGACCTTGAGGGAGATGCGCGCCCCGAACAGCACCCGGGTGAGGACATCGCGCCCCAGCTCGTCGGTGCCGAACCAGTGTGCAGCCGACGGGGGGAGGAGGACATGATAGGCATCGATGGCATCGGGGTGGTAGGGGGTCAGGAAAGGCGCCAGCAGCGAGAGGAGAAACAGGAGGCAGACCACCACACAACCGGTCAGTGCAAAACGGTTGGCAGCCAGGCGTCTCCAGACCATGCCGCTCATTGTACCCTGCTGCAATCCCATGAAAGCATCCCCTCTATCCATCTCTCGACAACAGTCGGTTTTTCATATCATGATTTGCCCCGAAGCTCCACCATTTATGCGCAACGGCCCGCAGAGAGGCTTGTCAATAATCCGCGAACGTGCTATGTATCCATATCGGCGGTGTCCCCATGAAAGAACAGGTCAAGATACTCCTAGTCGACGACGAGCATTCCAGCCGGGAACCTCTTGCACTCCTCTTGAGGAAGAACGGCTATCACGTCACCGGTGCGAGCACGGGGCACGAAGCCCTGCAACTGCTGGCGTCCGAACCGTTCAATATCGTCATTACCGATCTCTTTCTCCCCGACTCCAACGGCATCGATATCCTGAAAGAGGTGAAGCGTCTCTCCGCCACCATGGAAGTCATCCTGATCACCGGCTTCGCCTCGGCGGAGACCGCGGTGCAGGCCATGAAGGAAGGGGCCTTCGACTACATCACCAAGCCGCTCAACCTGGAAGAGCTGAAGATCATCCTGGCCAAGGCGATCGAAAAACACCAACTGGTCAACGAAAACGTCTACCTCAAGAAACAGCTCCGCGACAAGTACGAATTCCCCAACATCATCGGTAATTCACCGGCCATGCAGCAGGTCTTCAACCTGATGAAACGGGTGGTCAAGACCGATTCCACCGTGCTGATCATGGGTGAGTCGGGCACCGGCAAGGAAGTGGTGGCCAAGGCGATCCACTTCAACAGCTCCCGGCGCAACCAGCCGTTCGTCGCCGTGCACTGCGGCGCGATCCCGGAAAACCTGCTGGAAAGCGAACTGTTCGGCTACGTGCGGGGGGCGTTTACCGGCGCCAATCGCGACAAGATCGGCAAGTTCGAGGCTGCCAACGGCGGCACCGTGTTCCTGGACGAAATCGGCACCATGCCCATCCAACTGCAGACCAAGCTGCTCCGTATCCTCCAGGAGCACGAAGTGGAGCGGGTCGGTTCCACCAGGACCATCAAGCTGGACGTGCGGGTCATCTCCGCCACCAACAACCAACTGGAAGAGGAAGTCAGGAAAGGGAACTTCAGGGAAGACCTCTACTGGCGGCTCAACGTCATCCCCATCCAACTGCCGCCTTTGCGCGAGCGGATGGAGGATATCCTCCCCCTGGCCCGGCACTTCCTGGTCAAGTGCTGCGAAGAGATGAACCGACCGATGATGAACCTGGGCAAGGATGCACTTGAGGCCCTGGAGGCCTACCACTGGCCCGGCAACGTGCGCGAGCTGGAAAACGTCGTCGAGCGGGTTGCCGCACTCACCGAGTCCAACCAGATCACCCCTGCCGACCTCCCCCCCAACATCAGCGGCGCCTTCCGCGAACCGGACGAATACTCCATCCGGGTCACCAATTCCGGCGTCGACCTGATGAAGACCGTCAACCGGATCGAGATGAAGATGATCGACGAGGCCCTGAACCTGGCCGGAGGGGTCAAGGCCCAGGCAGCGGCCCTGCTCAACCTGAACCGCACCACCCTGGTGGAGAAGATGCGCCGCCTGGGGATGCAGCGCTAGTTTCCCATACGGGTCGGCAAACCACTAAGTCCTTACGGCGACAATCAGGTCAAACACAAGAAACTATGGTTTTCAGCAAGGGATCAGAATTGCGCCTATGGCCAATATACTGGTCATTAGACTTGCTTGCGTATATTATTTCAGTCAATTGCCGAATATTTCTTGAAAATAGGCTAAACGACCAATATAATATCCACTAAATAGCTTTATGGCTATTATTTTGGTCGCTTTATCTCTGGGCTGGCTATAATGAAACAAAGAACATACTCAAAATACGCAAAAGAAGCCGCTTTTTTACTTGGTCAACAGATCAAGCTCGGGCGCAAAGAGCGCCAATGGTCTGAGCAAAATCTTGCGGAGAGAGCCGGCATTTCCAGGGCGACACTCCAGAAGATAGAGTCCGGTGAAATGTCTCCGTCCATCGGCCTTGTCTTCGAAGTCGCCGCCTTGGTTGGCATTCCCCTGTTTGATCAGGAGAGCGGGGTTCTTGCGACCAGTATCGAACTGGCGCAAAGCAAGATCGCTCTCCTCCCCAAGCGGATCAGAATCAAGACAAGGGCGGTGGACGATGACTTCTAAACCAAGAGAAGCCTTTGTCTGGATCTGGCGTCCCGGAGAGACGCAACCGGTGGTCGCCGGTAAGCTTGAAGCGGATAACGGCACGATCCATTTCAACTATGGCAAAAGTTATCTTGATCGGAGAGACGACAAGAATCCGGCCATTCCGATTTATGAGCCGGAATTACCTCTGAGGCCCGGGGTGTTACCCTTGCTGGGCGACCTGGAGATACCAAATTGCATCCGGGATGCCGCGCCCGATGCATGGGGGCGACGTGTTATCATCAACAGGCAATTAGGCCTGAAAGGCCGGGATGCTGATACCGGCAGTCTGGATGAGCTCACCTATCTGCTGGAATCGGGGTCTGATCGGATTGGCGCGCTCGATTTTCAGCGATCACCAACGGAATATGTTCCCAGAACTCCTAATAATGCCAGCCTGGAGGAGTTGTCGGCATCGGCCGAACGGGTCGAGCAAGGTGTACCATTAACAGCCGAGCTTGATCAGGCGCTCTTTCACGGCAGTTCCATTGGCGGCGCCCGCCCCAAGGCCTTGATAGAAGATCGGGGCACCAAGTATATTGCTAAATTTTCGTCCAGCAGTGATATCTACAGCGTCGTCAAAGCCGAATACGTTGCCATGAGATTGGCTTCAATAGCAGGGCTTGAGGCGGCTGCTGTCAAGCTGGTAAAAGCGGCCGGTAAGGGTGTCTTGTTGATTGAGCGATTCGACCGTATTGCGCTCGATTCCGGATGGGCTCGAAAAGCCATGGTTTCCGCCCTGACCCTGTTCGGTTTAAGTGAGATGACGGCACGTTATGCCAGTTATGAAGACCTTGAGGAAATCATTCGCCATCGTTTTAAGCAACCAGGAGAAACCCTCAAGGAGCTTTATAATCGGCTGGTTTTTAATATCCTGTGCGGCAATACCGATGATCATGCCCGTAATCACGCCGCTTTTTGGAATGGCAAGGAGCTGACCCTGACACCGGCCTATGATATTTGCCCTCAAGGTCGTACCGGCAATGAAGCGACCCAGGCCATGCTCGTAACCGGCGACAACCGGTTCAGTCAGCTCAAAACCTGCCTGGCTGCCGCGCACCACTTCCTGCTTTCCCGGCCGGCAGCTGTCGATGCGATTGACCGGATCGAGACAGCCATTCGTGACCATTGGGAGAGAGTCTGCGAAGAAGCGGAACTCAGCCCGGTTGACAAAAACTATCTGTGGGGACGTCAATTTCTCAACCCGTTTTCCATCGAGCGATGACTAAAAGTAAACCTTCGTAACTCATTACACTTCCCGCATCAACAACCACTTCCAGACCGGCAACGCCCTGACCGTCAGGCCGTAATCGCTCTTCTCCCAGGTTTCATTGCCGGTCAGTACCGTGAGCTGTGAACATGACAACTCACGTGCCGCGGCCAGTATGCCGCTCATGCCCGACTTACCGGCGCGGCGCGGCCCGGTAATGACCTTGATCAGGCTACTCTCCATCTGCGGCAGCGTCTTGTTCAGTAATTCACGGGGAATCGTCGTTGCAGCCAGGGTGCGGTCACGCTCGATTTTGTGTTGTTGTATGGCAGTCGTTATCATGAACTGCAAAATAACAACATTTATTTGGCAGTATAAGTTATATAATGCGGATTATTGGGAGTTTTGAAACTGTTTCCTTGAAATGGCTGGATTTCACCGTTTCCGACTGATCACCGAGGTCCTTAAATTGGCCATGGGGAAGATTGATGGTCCCGAAGGTGCTGCCGAGTTGCTGGGGATCATCAGGAACAGCACCCCTTTCCCACCTGCCGGATCTTTCGCTCCCGCAGCCATTCGTTGATCAGCCCCGTGGCACAGCCGACCCCGGCATCGACCCGGATCGCCGCGGTCGGGCAGTTTTTGGCGCAGGCGCCGCACTCCATGCAGGCATCCAGGTCGACAATGTGCGAGAGCTTCCCTTCGAGGACGAACACCTGGTGCGGGCAGACCTCGACACAGCGGCCGCAGCCGATGCAGGCCTCCGGCGACAGCTCCAGGGTCGCCACATCCTTCAGATAACGAAATCCCTTCATGATGGACCGATCTCCCTAGTTCCCGTCCGGAAAGGGTTCTTTTCCGCCC